>CANFOP010000001.1 GCA_947448685.1 Chitinophagaceae bacterium
GTATCATCCATTTGCCCCAGTATCACATGAAGGAGCAGGACACGTTAATAGTACCCGCTTTTGGGCTGTGCTATTGCAAAACAGCGCATATTGGTTACTGGTAGTTAATGCTTCAATGTTTTTTATTTGTGTAACAACTATGGCAATGGGTGGTTGGCAGGTTGCATTAAGAAGAGTGCCTGAGGCAATTTCCAGCGTAGTTCCCATGTTAGGTATTATAACATTCTTGGTATTGATGGCTATTGTTTGGGGAGACCGTACAGACATTTATCATTGGCTTGATAAAGCAGCCGTTGCAGGAGACCCGATATTAAAAGGAAAAAGCGGGTTTTTGAATCCCAAGTTCTTTACAATATGGTCTGCTATTGCAATTACAATGTGGTGGTTGTTGGGTCGTAAGATGCGCAGCATGAGCCTTGAGTCTGACAAGCACGGAACAATGGATTATGAAACAGGAAAAAAATGGATTTGGAAAAACACAGTGTGGGCTTCATTGTATGCTGTTTTCTTTGGATTGTCGGTTGCATCAACCATTCCATGGTTATGGATCATGAGCATTGACGCACACTGGTACAGCACTATGTTCAGTTGGTATACCTTTGCAAGCACATTTGTTTCTGGAATGTCATTGGTAGCCCTGTTCATTATATTTCTTAAAAACAAAGGACAACTGGAATATGTAACTGAAGAACATTTACACGATGTTGGTAAGTTTATGTTTGCGTTTTCTGTATTTTGGACTTATTTGTGGTTCTCACAATATATGTTGATCTGGTATAGCAACCAACCAGAAGAGACTAAATACTTTATCGAAAGAATTGGTACAGCTGACAAGTCTGGCCCTTACCATTTTTTATTCTTTCTGAACCTGGTTTTGAACTTTTTATGTCCATTATTAATATTGATGAAAAAAGGAGCTAAAAGAAATTGGACTTTGATATCAGTAATGGCGGTTATTATCATTTTTGGTCACTGGATAGACTTTTATCAAATGGTAATGCCCGGAACAATGAAAGATCATGCAAGAATGATGCCTTTCGAATTTGGAATTGCAGCATTGTTTATTGGTTTGATTATGTTGGGGGTTGGTAGATATATTACCAAACATCCATTGACGGCAAAGAATCATCCGTTTTTAAAAGAGAGTATGATTCACCATACGTAGGATTATTTTTACTTAATGAATAATTAGAAAATAACTTAAATACATCCGATTAGGAATCTCAGAAGAAAAAAAATATACCAATGAAGGACTTTTATTTTATTGCAATCGTAGTCATA
Source organism: Chitinophagaceae bacterium (assembly GCA_947448685.1). GTDB lineage: Bacteria > Bacteroidota > Bacteroidia > Chitinophagales > Chitinophagaceae > Ferruginibacter. The sequence goes on from CANFOP010000001.1 coordinate 1,282, forward strand.
ATTTTTATTGTGATTTTTCAGATCGCCAAGGCAAGTGAATATGTAAGTATATTGAAAGGAGAGGCTAAAACAAAAAAACAAAATAACAAGATCAATGGATTTCTGTTGATTTCTTTTTTGGTATTAGGTTTGATTGGCGCCTGGTATTGCAATGAGTTGTATTACGGTAAAACTTTGTTTACTCAGGGCTCTGCATCTGTGGAAGGAGAGAAAATAGATTTGATGTTGTATATCACAATAGGTGTAACCGGAACAGTATTTGTGATAACTCAGGTGTTGTTGTTTTGGTTTTCTTTTAAATACCAGGAAAAAGAAGGCAAAAAAGCATTTTATTTTCCACACAACAATAAACTTGAATTATTGTGGACCACAGTGCCCGCTATATTTTTGACTATATTAATTGTTTTTGGCTTGAAGTTCTGGTTTAAAGTCACCAGCGATGCGCCGAAAGATGCTGTATTGGTAGAAATCACTGGCCATCAATTTGCATGGGATATGAGGTATCCTGGGAAAGATGGAAAACTTGGAAAGAAAAACTACAAATTATACAATCAACCCTCTGGAAATACTTTGGCGGTAGATTTCGAAGATCCGGAAAGCTGGGATGACTTACATACTACAGAAATGCACTTGCCTGTTGGCAAACCTGTTAAATTGGTAATTAACGCAATGGATGTAATTCACGATGTAGGTTTGTCTCACTTCAGATTAAAAATGGATGCTGTACCAGGAATACCCACAACAATGTGGTTTACTCCCAAATACACAACAGTTGATATGAAGAAAAGAACCGGCAATCCAAATTTTGTTTATGAAATAAGTTGTGATCAAATGTGTGGAAAGGGACACTTTTCAATGAGAGGTGTAATTGTTGTTGAAACAGAAGAAGAGTATAATAAATGGATTGCTTCTCAGAAGCCGGAGTATTTTACTTTGTTCCCTGAAAAAAATCCAATTAAAGAACCAACAACAGATTCATCATCAACAAAACCTTTGGCACAAGTCGCCACAGCAACTAATTAATAAAGCATTAATCCATTAATACAATGAGTACAGTAACCGTAGAATCTACAACACATCATCAGGAACATGGAGATGCACATCAAGAGCATCATCATCATGAGACATTTATAACAAAATATGTGTTCAGTCAGGACCACAAAACAATTGCAAAACAGTTTTTGGTAACAGGAATAATCTGGGCAATTATCGGTGGATTATTTTCCGTTATTTTCCGTTTACAATTGGGCAACCCTGAGTCAACATACCCTTGGTTAGAAGATTTGTTGGGTCATTGGGCAAAAGGGGGAAAGCTACAACCGGAGTTTTACTATGCATTGGTTACCATGCACGGAACAATATTGGTGTTTTTTGTATTAACGGCAGGGCTAAGTGGAACTTTTGCAAACTTTTTAATTCCGCTGCAAATTGGCGCGCGCGACATGGCATCGCCAATGTTGAATATGTTAAGTTATTGGTTTTTCTTTTTAGCATCTGTTATTATGATGTCTTCTCTTTTTGTACAAACAGGTCCCGCAAGTGGTGGATGGACTATCTATCCTCCGTTGAGCGCATTGGGAGAAGCATCTATGGGAAGTAAAATTGGAATGGATTTGTGGTTGATTAGTATGGCAATGTTTATCGTATCGTCTTTATTAGGTGGGTTAAACTATATTACCACTATATTAAACATGCGAACTAAAGGTATGAGTATGACTCGTATGCCATTGACTGTTTGGGCATTGTTTTTTACTGCAGTATTGGGTGTGTTGTCATTCCCTGTTTTATTATCCGGAGCAATTTTATTATTATTTGACAGAAACCTGGGAACTAGTTTTTACCTGAGCGATATAGTTGTAGCTGGAAAAATATTGCCAAACGAAGGAGGAAGCGCTATATTATTTCAACACCTATTCTGGTTCTTGGGTCACCCTGAAGTGTATATAATTTTATTGCCAGCAATGGGAATGTCCTCAGAAATACTTTCTGTTAACAGCCGGAAGCCAATTTTTGGATACATGGCGATGGTGGCATCATTATTCGCAATTACTATCCTTGCATTTTTGGTATGGGCGCACCATATGTTCGTAACTGGTCTAAATCCATTCCTGGGTTCAGTCTTTGTGTTGCTTACATTGTTGATTGCCGTACCTTCTGCCATCAAAGTGTTTAACTGGCTTACTACATTGTGGAGAGGTAATATAAGATTTACTCCGGCCATGTTGTTTGCAATTGGATTTGTGAGTTTGTTTATTAGCGGCGGCCTTACCGGAATATTTTTAGGAAACTCAGCATTGGACATACATCTGCATGACACCTATTTTGTAATCGCCCATTTTCATATAGTAATGGGTGTGGCATCTTTCTTTGGTATGTTTGCGGGAGTATATCATTGGTATCCTAAAATGTTTGGTCGTTATTTAAACAACACGTTGGCCTATATTCATTTTTGGGTAACCATTATTGGAGCATATTTGATATTTTGGCCGATGCATTACGAAGGATTAGCAGGTATGCCTCGCCGTTATTATGATTTCTCTAATTGGGAATCATTTAAAATGTTTGGTGGATTAAACGAATTTATCAGCGTAGTGGCCTTAGTTGTTTTTGCGGTACAAATTCTTTTTGTAATTAATTTCTTTTACAGTATTTGGAAAGGACGTAAAGTGAAAGATCAGAATCCATGGGAGGCGAATACATTGGAATGGACAACACCTATTCGCCCTGGACACGGAAACTGGCCTGGCGATATTCCTGAAGTACATCGCTGGCCTTATGATTATTCAAAAGATGGAAAAGATTTTATTCCGCAGGATGTGCCGGTTGGAGCGGATGAAAGTAAACATTAATAAGTAGTGCAGGAAAAAAATACCATCAACAACTCAACATCGTTTGTGTTGGCAAGTAAAGTGAAAGATTATTTTTTATTAATCAAGTTCACATTGAGTTTTATGGTGGTGTTCAGTACGGTAATCAGTTATCAGCTTGCACCTAATATCAACAGATTTAATTTGTTGAAAGTTCTTTTACTTTTTACAGGAGGTATGTTAGTGACTGGTTCGGCCAATACCATTAATCAGATTCTTGAAAAAGATACTGATGCCATGATGAAAAGAACAGCAGTAAGACCTGTGGCCAGCGGAAGAATGTCAGCAACAGAGGCTTGGATTTTTGCAGCAGTTGCTGGTTTATTGGGATTATGCATTATGTATAGTTTCAGTTTGGAAGCCATGTGGTTAAGTTTACTGAGTTTAGTGATATATGGATTTATTTATACACCATTAAAGAAAGTAAATTCCGTGGCGGTTTTGGTGGGTGCTATTCCGGGAGCTTGGCCTTGTTTGATTGGCTGGGTGGCAAGCTTTGGAGACGGGGTAGAAAAAAACTGGACAGGAGGATGGGTATTGTTTTTAATTCAATTCCTTTGGCAGTTTCCTCATTTTTGGGCGATAGCTTGGGTAGCGCATAAGGATTACAGTGTAGCAGGATTTAAATTGTTACCCAGCGAAAAAGGACCAACTAAATTCACGGCAATACAGACTATTGTATATAGCACTCTGATGATTCCTGTAGGCTTATTGCCTTACATTTATCACATAAGCGGCATCGTTAGTCTTTGGATTTTATTAGGTTGTAATTTGTTTATGGTATATACCAGTATCGTATTGTTTGTTAAAATGGATGTACCATCAGCGAGAAAAGTAATGTTCAGTTCTTATTTTTATTTAATGATTGTTTTTTTGAGTTTGTATGCCAACAAAGTATAGACTCAGAAAATATTGAATAGCGTTTGATTATGGAAACAGAGTTGATACAGAATAAAAACAAAATTCACCCACATAAGTTTACATTATGGGTGGCTATTGGAAGTATTGTAATGATGTTTGCCGGATTAACCAGCGCATATATAGTTAAGCGCAGTCAAGCCAATTGGCAAACATTCGAAATTCCTGTTCTGTTTTGGTACAGTACAGCAATCATTTTGCTGAGCAGTTTTACGATGCATTTTTCTCTGAAATCTTTTAAAGAAAGGTTGATGGACAAATACAGAAAGGGAATGCTTATAACTATGTTGCTGGGAGTACTTTTTATAATAACGCAGTATTTGGGTTTCAGGGATTTTTGGAATGCAGGAATGACGCTGCAAGCAGGGGTTTCTTATTCGTTTCTATATGTGATAGTCGGCTTGCATGCTGTCCACGTATTAGGCGGAGTAACAGCGATAATAGTAATGTCATTGAAGGCTTTTGGAACCAGAAAAAAAAGTTATAGTGTTGTTCCGGTTGAGTTGATCAGCACATATTGGCACTTTGTAGACATACTGTGGGTTTATTTATTGATTTTTTTAATGATGATTAAGTAAAAAAAGTAAAAAGTAAAAAGTAAAAAAATTGTTTTGACTTTGAGCTTTTGAGTTTAATAATAAAAGTTAATTCTAAATAACTATGGGTTCAACAGCAATTCCGGCGGGAACAAAATGGTGGAGTGGAGGTAAAAGTCCATTCAATGTCAATTACGGCAAAGTTATGATGTGGTACTTTCTGATGAGTGATGCTTTCACTTTTGGAGCATTCCTGATTAGTTATGGCACCATCAGATTCAGTGTTAATCATTGGGCAGACCCCAACCATGTTTTTAATTCCTTTCCATTTGCAGGACATGCTAACTTGCCATTGGCATTTGTGAGCTTGATGACATTTATTCTAATCTTCAGTTCTGTTACAATGGTGTTGGCTGTACATGAAGGGCATCAAATGAACAGAAAAGGTGTTGAAAAGTTTATGATTATGACTATCATAGGCGGCTTAGCGTTTCTGGGTTGTCAGGCTTGGGAGTGGACTCACTTATTAACAGGAGAGCATGTAGCACTCTTAACTGATGGTACTTTAGGTGTAATACCTACAACAGTAAAAATGAATCCGTGGGGAGCAGATTTAGACCATTCTACCATGATGTCTGCTTTACAAAAAACATCTCATGAAGGCTTGGTTGCTATTGCATCAACATTACATCATGGCGCAGAATCAGTTCATCATAATTTGAGTGGGTTAACTAATCAGGAATTAATCAGTCAAATATCTGCTTCAGGTTTGCATGCTACACATAGTGGCCCAATTGCGTTTGGCGGATACTTTTTTGGAATTACCGGCTTTCATGGTTTCCACGTTTTCAGCGGTGTGGTAATCAACATTGTTATGTATATTAAAACCAAATTAGGGCATTTTGATCAAAGAGGTCATTATGAAATGATTGAAAAGGCAGGATTGTATTGGCACTTTGTAGATTTGGTTTGGGTGTTTGTATTCTTGTGTTTTTATCTGGTTTAATTAAAAATTCAACCAACAGAAAATTTAAAATTTTAAAGATTAATAATTATGTCAGCATCTCACATCGATAATCCGGAAGTTACCTTTCATCCCGACCATTCAGGAGGAACCGGAAAAATCTGGAAAATATTTTGGGTATTGTCTGTATTGACAATTATAGAATTAGCCTTGGGTTATTTTTTATATGCCAAGCATGGCGAATTGAGTTATGTTGCTTCGCTTTCCACGAAAAGTGTAATAGCAATACTTACATTGGCGAAGGCGTATTATATTGTTTCAGTTTTTATGCACCTTGGTGATGAAATCAGAAATTTTATTATGACAATCATCGTTCCGCTTGTTTTGTTTGTTTGGTTTATTATAGCATTTCTTTCAGATGGCAACAGTTGGAAAAATCTTAGAAACACAAGTGCTGGAAGCAGACCTAATCAGGTAGAGCAGGTTCAAAAAGAAGGAGCTGAAAAAAAATAAAAGGAAATATTAAAATACATAGCCAGCCATCGTTTAAAATTTAAACGATGGCTTTTATATAAATACACATCGCTCTAAACAATCAGATGGAATTAATTGTTATAAATAATAAAAATTGAATAAAAGATCTGCCATAGCGTTAGTGATTGCAATGCTTCTTCCCTTGACAGGATATTGGATTGTAAAGTATTACAGTAAAGATGCGGTACATATGCCGCATCATTATTTTTATGACAGCGTTTCGGTAAATTACAAAAAAGAAAAGGCCATAAATGATACCGTATGGCATAAAGTGAAAAATATTTCTTTTGTAAACCAGCTGGGTCAAAAAGTTTCATTGGATGATTTACATGGAAAAATAATTGTTTTGGATTTCTTTTTTACACGCTGTCCTTCTATTTGTCCAGGTTTGGCAAGGTCCATGAAAAAGTTGCAAAAATCGTTTGAAAAAAATCCGGATATTGTTCAATTTGTTAGCGTAAGTATTGATCCTGAACACGACAGTGTACCACAATTAAGAACCTTTGCCAATCAATTGGATATTAATCACGATACCTGGTGGTTTGTCACCGGAGATAAAAAAGAGATTTACAATTTCGCGTTGAATGAAATAAAAGCAAGTATTGCAGACAGTAACGTTGATACTGCGTTTATTCATACTGAAAACTTTTTTCTATTGGACACTAATCATATAATAAGGGGGTGGTATAATGGCTTTGATACACTGAAACAGGCACAACTGGCTTCTGATATTCCCACGCTGATGCTGGAAAAAGATAAAAAAAGTCCTTCGCTTTTAAGAGAATTCATCCCTTACTTACCTGTAATATTTGTAGGAATAGGATTAACGATATTTCTTATTACATTCTTAAACAGAAACAAAATCAAAAATGATGCTAACTCCATTGTTTAAAAAAAACGATTCAAAAGCCAAAACAATTATTTATACAATTTCAATTGTTGTATTTTCTGCAGTTGTAATTTTAAATAGAATTCAATTAAACATAAATCTATCGTTTAGCCCACATGTGTTTGCTACTGCGAGCGCAGCAATAAATTCTTTGGTGGCTGTATTGTTATTGGTCGGGCTTGTTACCGCCAAACAAAAAAAATATGAACTTCATAAAAAAATAATGCTTGCTGCAATTGTGCTTTCTGTGCTGTTTTTATTAAGTTATATTGCTCATCATTTACTGGCTGCTGAAACAAAATTTGGAGGAGACGGCCTTATAAGAATTGTCTATTACTTTATTTTAATGACTCATATACCATTGGCAGGCATTGTTCTTCCATTTATTTTATTTACGGCCTATAGAGCGCTGATAGGTGAATATGAGCAACACAAAAAGTTAACAAGGCTTACGTGGCCCATTTGGTTTTACGTTGCAGTCACAGGAGTGATTGTTTATTGGATGATCAGCCCATACTATGTTTGATTGTAAATTATTACTCCATCCATTCAACAACAATCCTGTCGCTTGTCAAATGAGTTATTTTAACCTTCAGAACGGATCCGACTTCAATATTTCTATTTGTTAATTTTTCTGCAACTGATTCGTTGATTGTAATTTTACTCTCCAATTTTGATTCTAATAACTCTATAAAAATTCCGTAAGGGGTTATTTTTTTTACAGCAGCCTCAATGATTTGTTCGTTTTTGTTCTGTTTGATAGCAACCATGAATCCTTCTGTATAATGATGGTTGTATAATTCTGCCATTATTTTTTCAGGCTTTTCTATATTAATCATTTTGAAGGTAACGGCTTTAGGTGATTCAGCCACGACAGGAGGCATTTCATATTTGGAGATACGTAAAGGAAAAAAAAGATAAGAGTCAATTTCTTTGATAAAATAATCATCGTCTACCTTTTTTACATATCCCAGAAATTTATTTTCAATTTTTGCTTTTTGTATCAATACCTCCAAACTATTATTGTATTCGTACAAAACGTAGTCTGCAAAAAACACCTGCTGGCTTGATTTTTTAATTACAAACTTCACGTGATCTCCTACCAGAAACCTGTGAGGTTTTTTAATTAGTTTAAGCTGAATGTATTTCTCTTGTTGTTTCTCATCTATAACCGCCTGAATAGTTTTTATTTTATTATTGGAAACATACTCTATAGTGGCTTTCTTTTTATCATTATTGATGGAGATGATCTTTCCTCTGAAATATTTTTCTGACATGTAGAATTTTTAATGAAGCATTATCAAACATAAGTAATATGACCGACATACAGGCTATAAAGACAATTCAATTGCAGGATCCCACAAGACAGTTTTAAAATCAACAACTGTGTCATTTTTAACGGAAAGTCCGTCTTTTTTCAACAGCTCTTCCATTAAAGTTGGGGTGGCAAAATGCGACTTTCCGGTCAGCACTCCATTTCTGTTTACAACTCGCTGGGCAGGAATTTTTAAAGAGGATGTATGGGATGCGTTCATTGCCCACCCTACCATTCGCGCACTCATTTTTGTACCTAAGAATTTAGCAATGGCACCATAAGTAGTTACTCTTCCTTTAGGTATTTGTATAACCACATCAAACACATCCTGAAAAAAGGAATGCTCTTTTTGAGAGTAAGATTGTTTTATTGATTTTTTTTCTGCCATAATTTTTCATTCAGTAAAGCCGATTTTTTAGGTTCCGGAACCGCTTCGAAAAGATATGGACAATGCTTGCACCCATTTCCGCAACAGTACCCTTTTTTCAGATGATACAATTCGGTTAGCACAACGAACCCCTGTTCATTATAATAAAAATCTATTCCTTCAACTAATTGCTCACTCATAATTTTTATACAATACAATATTGTTAGGTTGTTTGTTCGTTATTAAGCCACATTGATTATTCTATTTTTCATTTTGAAATTATTTACAACCAAGCATCGGCATGCGAAAAAAGATTGAAATTTTTATTCATCTGGATTGTTTTGATAGACCCATAGGTGATTGTAAACATTTAAAAATACGAATTCAATCTGAAAAGAAGGAGCGTGTTCGCTACGGTAAGTATCTAAATTGATTTTAAAATGGATGAACGTAATACCATCTCTAAAACTTCTGATAAGTGCAAAAAACTGTCCCTCCCAAAAGATTCTTTTCTTTTTAGAAATTATTCCATGCGGGGTAAATCCTATTTTCATTTAATAATGTAGTTAATTTTTTTTGATGGCTTTGATTTAATTAGAAGCTCATTCAATCAACAGGAAAAATCATTGTCGCCGGATTCATCCCAAGAGTTTCTATCATTTTTTGCAAATTAATTTTATTGAGTTGTTTGTTCTGTAATTTTCAGTATTTCCTGCAACTCATCATCTCTATTGATCAATATGTCAGCCAATGAAAATTGAATGTAAAAAATTTTATTACTTTGTGCGATATCCAACCCTTCATAGTGCGTTTTAATTTTTAATTTTTCATCAAGTTGATCATTTGAATAAATGTCGTTGGACGATTCAATAAGATTGAGCCCATACATATCAATAACGTGCAAAGTGAAATTATACAATACCGGTGAGTCAGTCTTTAAATGAATAATACCGGACTTTTTTAAAACCTGCCGGTATAATCTTAAAAATCTTGGGTGTGTTAATCTTTTTTTAGCCCTTGATGTTCTTAGTTGGGGATCTGGAAAAGTAATCCATATTTCATCAACCTCACCTTCTGAAAAATATTCTGGAAGCATTTCTATCTGTGTTCTTAAAAACCGAATATTGTTTAGTGGTTGTTCCAATGCTTTTTTGGCACCGAGATACATTCTGTTTCCTTTTACATCAATACCAATAAAGTTTTGTTGAGGATACAATGTTCCTAAACCAACGGCATATTCGCCTCTGCCACATGCCAGCTCTAAAACAATGGGATTGTTATTGCCAAAATTTGAATGCCAAACACCCGCCATATTTTTCGGATATTCATAAACATTGCTGAAAGATTTTATTTGATTAAAGCGCAACAGTTTTTTTTGTCCCATAAGAGGCCAAAGGTAATTTTATCCTTAAAAAATAAAAATATTGTCCTCAGTTTTATTAAAATAGCCCCCAACAAAAAGCCCCCACAACTTTCGCTGTAAGGGCCTTTGTAAAATAAAAACCTGTTGTAGATAATGGGTTTGAGCCATATTAAAGGACTAGTTGTAATGCAAACGCAATGTCCACACTTTTGTACATTAAAAATTATAAAATATATAATGCACTCACAACTATCCAAGTGTACCCACAATATAGAATAAACTCAGCCCTATAAAACTAATTAAAAGAGAAGTATTTTAAAAATAATTCAATAAATATTTTGAAAATATAGAAAGATTTCAAATATTTGCATATTGATTAGAATAATTATAAAAAAGCATAAAAAATGGCTACTAAATTAAATCTTGACAAACTTGATCTGCAAATTATTGAGGCGATGATGGACAATGCAGAGATTTCTTACGCCGAATTAGGTAAAAAATTGTTTGTAAGCGGTGGAACAATTCATGTTCGAATCAAAAAACTTCAGGAATTTAAGATAGCCAAAGGTACGAGATTAAATGTTGACTTGAAACTCTTGGGTTTTGATATAACCGCCTTTGTAGGAATTTACCTTGAAAAAAGTTCACTGTATGATTCCGTTGCCAAAGAGTTAATGAAAATACCCGAAATAGTTCGATTGAATTACATAACAGGAAACTATAGTATGTTTCTTGAAATTGTGTGCAAAGATATTGCGCAGTTGAGGTTTGTTTTACATGATGAACTTCAAAAAATTAAAGGAATTGAAAGAACCGAAACTTTTATTTCTCTTGAAGAAGGATTTTCGAGAAATGTGCCGGTAGCGCCCAAGTCTTAGTTATGTACCTTTAACATCTAACGCATCTCTAAGACCGTTTCCTATAAAATTAAAAGCCAATACAAGTATCATCATAGAAATGCCTGGAATCAGCGCCAGTAAGGCTTTGTCTGTAATGATAAAAGTGTAGTTTTCCTTTATCATCAAACCCCAGCTTGGTGTAGGAGACTGTATTCCAATACCAAGAAAACTTAGACCCGCCTCCAACACAATCGCAGTAGCAAAATTGCTTATGGCCAAAACAATCAATGGCCCTAAAATATTCGGCAGTATATGACGAACAATGATTCTGCTATTGCTAAATCCCATCACTCTTGCAGCATCAATATACAGCGATTTTTTTATAGCCATTACCTGAGTCCTAACCATTCGCGCCACATTAATCCATAATGTAAGTCCTATTGCTATAAAGATTTGCCAAACTCCTTTTCCAATAGCAATGGTAAGTATAAATACAAGCAATAAGGTTGGAATACTCCAACAGATATTTATTATCCACATAACCAAAGCATCCACTTTGTTGCCGTAATAGCCGGCTATCATACCTAGTATCAATCCTATAAAAACCGATACCAATACTGCTATAAAACCGACAGAGAGACTTACTCTTGTTCCTATGATCAATCGGCTTAGAATGTCTCTTCCCAAATGATCTGTCCCAAGCATGTATTTTTTTTCAACAAAATGATTTTTCAATTCTTTCAAATGATGATTGGTGATTTCGTTTATGCTGTACCGTTGTTGTACGCTTGTATCTTCATCCACATACCTGTTCACCCACAAATCATCGCCCTTCATTTCATATTTTGTAATAGGGACATAACTGTAAAATGATGTTTTTCCATAAAGCAGAACATGGAAAAAAGACTCGTATTGCGGAGTTTTATTGTTTATTACTAAAAAAAGTTGTTTATATCCCGGACTCTTTGATTGAATCTCAACTGTTTGCATATCGGCGTCAGTTGTATTATCTGGCGCAATAACATAAGCAAAAACAGCAATCAACACCATTATAGAAAGAATGATCAAACCAGCAATTGCCGGTTTGTTTTTTTTAAACCGAATCCAAATATTTCTTAATAAACCTGCTGATTGTACAAACATGTCAGTGGTAATTTTTTTAAACGTCATTTTACTTTTCTCTCCTTCCAGCGATATTCACCAAATTTTCCCAGCCATCCAGCAATGATGATATATAGAATATGAAAAGGCTGGCAAATAGGAAATGCCCATAATAATCTACCCTTATTAAAAAAAATGGCCACTGGAGCTAGAAAAAAAAGTTCTGTAACAGTTTTTAAAACTATTGCAAAAACAAAAAACTGCAGAATCGAAAATCTAATTGTAAACAGGTGACAATCGGGATTCACAACAATACCTTCTACTAACAAATACAACAAGGAACAATTAAAAAGATAAACGGTCAGCAGAACGGGGAACAGGCTTTTATCCTGGTATTTATCCGCTTTACTTGCCCACCTGATGCGCTGATTGATGAATCCCCGTATGTTATTTACAGGTTTTGTTTTAACAATAACTTCTTTAGATTTTAGGTATAAAATGCTGTTTTTATCTCGTGAAGAAAATTTGTGCAAAAGCATCATGTCATCGCCACTTGCTATATGGTCTATTCCGGCAAAACCACCCACTTCCTTATAGGATGTTTTTCTATAAGCCAGATTCGCTCCGTTGCACATTCCATGTATTTTTTGAAAAACAGCGGCTCCGGTAATGCCCTGAAGACTCATGAAATCAAGAGATTGAAAAATTTGAATCGGCGTACCAACATCGTCAATAACCACGGGCATTACAATCATATCGGGACGATGTAATTCATAATACCCTGCTATTGTTGCAAGCCAGTTTTCTTGTACAATACAGTCTGCATCTGTTGTTACAATCAACTCCCCTTTTGATAAAGAAATCCCGGTTTCTATTGATTTCTTTTTATAGGAGTTAATCCTTTCATCCGAAACAAAGTCCTTTAATGAAACGTATTTTATATGGGGATATTTATAAGACTGGATGATATTTTTAGTGTTGTCGGTTGAAAAATCATCCACAACAATCACCTCAAAAAGAGATGGAGGGTATGATTGGTTTGTAATTGAATCCAATAAAGGTCCAATATTATCTTCCTCATTACGTGCAGGTATAATAATGCTGATGTAAGTAGTAAAACGAACATCACTGTGTTTGATATTATAAGATGGAATTTCCCCCCAATAGATTCTGTAAATAATAATTAATGCAACATACATCAACAGCAATAAAACAGATATGAAAAGTATAATCGACTGCATAAATTAAAAATTGAAATCCAAATTACCCCAACGGCAAGATTGGAATATCCGCAAAAATAATTCTTTACAAATGAATCAAACAAGTAACTTTATAGGGAGCAAACTAAAAATCTCACTATCGTCGTGTACAATAATTATTTGAATTGTTCGAAAAGTGTATCATGTCCTTTATTTCGAAAACCCAAAAATGCATTAACCAATCGAATTAATATTATTGAAAGCAGAAAACAAACTCCATTAACAATAGTTGTTCTACTGCTGCTTCTTATTCTTTCACAATCATTAATGGCTCAAAAAAACAAAGACTTATTTATAAAGTTGACTGAACCATTAAAAGATTTTAATATCGCAACCACTGCTCAAAAGTTCATTATTGGAAGTACCTGCAGGTCTTGCACTGTTTCAATCAATGATCAACCGGTAAAAGTATATCCCACAGGCGCATTTGCGTATGAAATTTTGTTGAAAGACGGAGACACAACATTTAATATTGTTGCATCAACTTCAAATGGCAAATCAATAGAAAAAAAAATTCAGTACAACTATACAACACCTGCTCCTGAAACAGCTGTTAATACTTTTTCTATTGAAAAAATACTGACTTTTCCAGAGGGTGATTTAATGCTTATGCGGGGCGATGAAATTAATTTTAAGGTTAAAGCAATGCCCAATTGCATTGTAAAAGTTGAAGGAAAATATCAGTTGTTTGAAATGCCTGATTCCACCAATAAAGGGTTGAAAGGAATTTATCAGGGAAAATACATTATTCAGGAAGGAGATACTTTTGTAAATCAGAAAATGAAAATTGTATTGATTTCTCCAGATGAAAAAATTATATCTAAAGAAACAGGTAATAGATTTTCTGTAATGAATAAAAATACAACTGATGTTGTTGTTACCAAAGGAAGATTAGCACATTTATTATATGGAATTGGTGATGACAGGTTAGGGGGAGCCAAAATGGGATATATAGACAGCATGATTCCATTAAAAGTCATCGGAAAAGTAAACTCAAATTTTAAAATCAAGTTAGCGCCAACACGAACGGCCTTTATTCCAGAAGATGTAGTTAATGCTATGCCTACAGGAACATTTTCTCCCTGCTCCCTTTCCGGAAAAATTCGTGTGTATGGAGATACGATGTATGACTATGTAAATTTACAACTCTTCAATCGCTTGCCATATCAGTCGTTTCAACAAACAGACCCGGCCAAAATAGTAGTAGATGTTTTTGGTGCAACAAACAATACCAATTGGATTGACCAAATGGAATCAGCAAAAGAAATAAAAAATGTATCCTATGAACAAGTATCAGATGCTGTTTTTAGATTGTATATAACACTAAAACACCAGCAACATTGGGGACATTCCATTTATTACAATGGAAACAACCTGATGATAAAAATAAAACACCCGCCTTCATCACAAGGAGTAAAAAATCTTGTAATTGCTATTGATGCAGGTCATGGGGGAACCAATACAGGAGCTGTTGGTCCAACGGGAATTGCTGAAAAAAACCTGACACTTCCTGTTGCTATTAAACTGCAAAAATTATTGGAAAAAGAGGGTGCAAAGATTATCATGACCAGAACAACCGAGCAATTTTTTGATAACAAAGAAAGAATATTGTTTTATAGAGACAGTTTACCCGACATACTTTTAAGTATACATCTCAACTCAGCCAATGATCCTATAAGAGTTAGTGGCACAAGCACATTTTACAGATATGAAGGTTTCAGACCACTAAGTCATGCTATTTATAAACGCATGCTGGAATTGGGATTGAAAGAATATGGCAATAACGGATCATTTAATTTTATGCTGAATAGCCCTACAGAATATCCAAATGCATTGATTGAAATGCTCTTTTTAAGTAATCCTGAAGAAGAAATGAAAATACTCGATGATTCATTTCAGGAAAAAATCGCGGAAAAAATATTGGTCGGAATTAAAGACTTTCTTCAACAAGCCCATTAATAAAAAACTGCTTAAGTTAACTTTAAAATCAAAGGTTGAAGAAAATAGCAAAATGTTGAAATAACGAATGTGCAAACAATGTTTAACACAAAACCCGCTTTAAGCATTTGCTTCAATTTTACATGCCCACTCGCATAAACAATCGCATTGGGTGGTGTTCCCATAGGCAGCATACTTGCGCAACTAGCACCTAAAGTCATCGGAATTCCGAGCAATAACGGATCAATGTGAATGGCACTTGCAAATGAAGATATGAATGGAACCATCACCATTACTTGAGCAATATTACTGATTAACTCACTCAAGAATACTGAAAAACCTGTTACTATTAATACAATCAAAAATGTATTGGCGCCTTCAAATACGGCGAAATAGGAATCTAACAGGTTGATTAATTTTACATCCTCCACCGCTTTGGCAAGAGCCATTCCGCCACCCAATAAAATTAAAATATTCCAAGCCATCTTATTCCCATCATTCCATGTAAGCAAAGACTCTCTTCCTTCTCTGTTTAAACCTGCAGGAATAATAAACAATAGGAAAGCGCCCGATAGCCCTATAATGGTATCATCCAATTTAATTGCATGCTGCAAATTATTTATGACATCTTTAAAAATCCATCCACCAACTGTTATGATAAAAACAAATGCGACTCGCTTCTCTTGTAAAGAAAGCCCACCTAAATTTTTCAATTCCTTGTTGATGTAATTTTTTCCATGCTCAGTTTCTCCAATATTGTTGGGGTATAAAATTTTTACAACAATTAAATATAACAACAGTAATAAAAAAATGGTAAGTGGAATAAATAATACCATCCAATTGCTAAAACTAATTTGATAGTGCATGGACTCGGAAATATAATTCACATAAGCAATATTGGGCGCGGTTCCGATAATGGTACCAACAGCAAAGTTGGATGCATAAGCTATCGACAACATCAGAGACAGAGAAAAATTATTTAAATCCTTTTCATTGATTTTATTTCTCTCCATTATTTTAATAACAGACATCGCAATTGGAAACATCATCATAGTGGTTGCAGAATTGCTCAGCCATAAACTTAAAAACCCCGTTGCCAAAATAAAACCAACAATTATTCTATTGCCATTGACGCCGGTGATGTTAATAATATTGAGGGCTATTCTTTTATGCAGATTCCATTTTTCAATAGCAATGGCTATAAAAAAACCTCCCATAAAAAGGAATACAATTGGATCTGCATAAGATTTGGCTACTTCTTTAATTGAAAAAACATTTAACAGTGGAAATAAGACCAGTGGCAATAATGCTGTCACTGCAAGAGGAATTATTTCAATAATCCACCAACAAACCATTAAAATGGTTACAGACAGAACGACGTTTGCATTAGATAAAAGACGGAACGGATTAAACAACAAAAAGAATAGAAACAAACACAAACCCATTGCAATACCACCCGGTTTTTTAAAACGGGAAAATGTTTTTTTAAAATCCATATGGTTATTTTAAATTAATGTAGAAATCATTTTAAATCTAATTTCTTACAAGAATCACGCAACAATATGAGTAAAATAGGCATTAAATGAAAACAGATAACAATAAAGGCGATTAAAAAGGTTTGACGTAAGAACCTGTTACACAAATTTATTTTTCAAAAGATATTCAGCAATCTGAATAGCGTTGGTGGCAGCACCTTTTCTTAGGTTATCGCTTACAATCCAGCAATTAAGGGTGTTGGCTTGTGTTTCATCTCTTCTGATGCGCCCTACAAAAGTTTCATCTTTGTCATGTGCATGAAGGGGCATAGGATATAAAAAGTTGTCAGTGTCATCTTGTAAAACTACTCCCGGGGCATTTGATAAAATGTTTTTTATTTCGGGTAAACTGAAGTCATTTTCAAATTCAATATTAACAGATTCGCTGTGTCCGCCAATGGTTGGTATGCGTACACACGTAGCCGTTAGTAATATGTCATCATCTCCCATTATTTTTTTTGTTTCATTTGTCATTTTCATCTCCTCTTTTGTATATCCATTGTCTAAAAAAACGTCAATATGAGGAATCGCATTAAGGTCAATTGGATACTTATAAGCCATTTCTCCATGGATTCCTTTTCTTTCGTTCATCAGTTGATTGACCGCTTTTATGCCGGTTCCCGTGACGCTTTGATAGGTGCTAACCACTACTCTTCTAATCTTATATTTATCGTGAAGTGGCTTCAGCACCATGACCAGTTGAATTGTAGAGCAATTGGGGTTTGCAATTATTTTATCATTCGCAGTCAGTTTGTCGGCATTTACCTCAGGAACTATTAATTTCTTATCAGGATCCATCCTCCATGCGCTGGAGTTGTCTATTACAGTTATTCCAGCCTCCGCAAATTTGGGAGCCCATTCCAATGAAGTCCCACCACCCGCAGAAAATATAGCAATGGCTGGTTTTGCATCAATGGCAGTTTGCATTCCAATAACCGAACACTCTTTTCCCTGAAACATGATTTTTTTTCCGACAGATTTTTCTGATGCAACAGGAAGCAATTCTGTTACAGGAAAATTTCTTTCTGCCAATACTTCAAGCATTTTTGTTCCCACTAAACCAGTAGCACCTACAACTGCAATTTTCATAAAATATGAGGTTTATTTTAACAAAAGTAAGCCATAAAATCTCTTAGATTCAAATTCTTGCAGCATCGAATAAAAAAATAGAAAAATTTCAAAATACCATAGTGTCATTTGTAAACATTTAAGTTCTTCTATAGTTGATAATGTATAATAAGAAAAACAATAAAAAATAATTTTATCAAAAAATCCTATGAAATCCATGCTCTTGTTTATTGTTTGTTTTATTTCAATCACATCTATCGCTCAGATTCAGGAAAGTTTTGATGATGGTGATTTTTATCACCAGCCAACGTGGTCTGGCGTAGATTCGGCCTGGTTAGTAAACGCACAAAATCAACTTCAAACAAGAAGCAGTACAACCAATGGAAGTTTTTATATAAGCACTATTAATACCAAGGCAACAGTTGCCCAATGGGAGTTTTGGATAAAAATTTCATTCAATCCTTCCAGCGCTAATTATGTGGATGTCTTCCTTACCGCATCAGACAGCAACCTTTTAATACCGGGACTTACCGGTTATTTTGTGAGGATAGGAAACACTGACGATGAAGTTTCTTTATACAGAAAAGATAATGGCATATCAGTAAAAATAATAGATGGCATTAATGGAACTCTAAACCAAAGCGAATCTGTTTTAAAAATCAAAGTAACAAGAGATGAAAATAACAACTGGGAACTTTTAAGACAACTAAATTTAACAGGCTTTATATCTGAAGGTAATGTGATCGACGGCACATATCTCAGTTCCGCTTATTTCGGCTGTGTTGTAAAACAAAGCACTGCTTCATTTTTTCAAAAACATTTTTTTGACGACTTTTTAATCAGTGATTATGTCAGAGACACTGTTCCGCCAAGAATAGACACGGTTATTATTCTTTCCAAAAGTAGAATAGATGTGCAGTTCAATGAGTCTATAGATAAGTCAATGGCGGAGATGGTGGAACATTATTTTATTGACAATGGTATCGGAATTCCATCAAGCGCCATAGTAGACCCAATTAATCACACATTGGTCCATTTGTCTTTTCCTGATAATATTTTATCGAGAATCAATCTACATATGACCGTCAATCATATCAAAGATGTAAAAGGAAATGAAATGTTTCAAGAAGAAAAAAATTGTTTGTATTATACAGCCGCTCCATTTGATATTATAATTGATGAATTAATGCCCGACCCCACTCCGGCAAACGGACTACCAGAAGAAGAATGGATAGAAATAAAAAACATCAGCCCTTTTGATATAAATCTCTCCGGATGGAAGATTGCAAAGACAAACGGACAAAGCGGTATAATCTCTGATTATCTTTTAAAGAGAGACAGTTTTTTGATTGTTTCATCAACAGGATCTGTGTCTGCTTTGCAGCAGTTCACGCGTGTGATGGGTGTAGCCAATTTTCCTTCACTTGCTAATGCTGCTGACCTCATTTATCTTTTATCTCCCGAAGGAAACACCATACATGCCGTAAACTATTCAGAGGAGTGGTATCAGAATGAATTGAAAAAACAAGGAGGATGGAGTTTAGAAATGATGGATGTGAATAGTCCATGTATGGGAGCAGAAAACTGGTCAGCATCAAAAAGCTTGTTGGGCGGAAGTCCGGGAAAAATAAATAGTATAGATGCCATCAATATAGATAATGTTTCTCCAGAGTTGATGAGAGCGTTTGCAACTGATAGCATTCATATCCGATTATATTTCAATGAGCCATTGGATAGTCTCGTAGCGTCTAATGTTCTCCGTTATGACATCAGCGACGGAATAGGAAAACCTATTTTCTCAGAACCTATCCCACCTTTGTTTTCAGAAGTAAGTCTGACACTCCAACAACCATTATCAAGAAGTAAAATTTATAACATTAATGCTACAGGCATAAAAGATTGTATTGAAAATGAAATCGGTATTCATAATCATGTTTCAGTTGGCCTTGCCGAATCCGCAGAAAGTAAGGATGTTATAATCAATGAAATATTATACAATCCCAAACAAAATGGGTATGATTATATAGAAATTTACAATAGAAGCAATAAAACACTTGATATGAAAAACCTTTATCTGGCAAATTTAAATTATCAAAATATGATTGATAACATTACGCCTGTTGAAAAAACAAGTTATTTATTATTTCCAGGAGATTATATAGTTTTTACTGAAAATAAAACTTCGCTTAAGCGTGATTATTTTACCCCTAACAACAATGCTGTTTGTCAGGTTCAAAACATGCCTTCTTATGGAGATGACGAAGGGTGTGTGATTTTGCTCAACAACTTGGGCGATGTGATTGATCAAGTTTGTTATAAAAAAGAATGGCAGTTTAAACTATTGGATAATGCAGAAGGAATTTCATTGGAGAGGATTAATGCTGAGGCTCCATCACAGGATGAACATAATTGGCACAGCGCATCAAGCACGGCAGGATACGGAACCCCAACATACAAGAATTCACAGAGTGCGCCAGATGTTATAATTGCCGGAGAATTTAATATATCACCCAAGATAATCAGCCCCAACAACGATGGAATAAACGATAATGCAATTATACATTATTCATTTGCAGAATCCGGAAATGTATGCAGTATAATGATATTCAATGATGCTGGCACACCGGTAAGAAAATTAGCAGAAAACCAATTGTGCGGTACAAGCGGTTATTTTGTTTGGGATGGACTAAATGATAAAAATCAAAGGTTGACAAATGGTGTGTATATCATTTATATAGAATTGTACAATCTGCAGGGAAAGACTCAAAAAATAAAGAAGGTGATTTTTGTAAATTGATAGCAGAAAAAGATTTGTTAGTGTTCCTGATCAGGTAAATTTTCCAATCGATATCGGACAAATAAAAAACCCCCAAATGCACATAATATTGAAAAGGAAAGCAATTCGATTAAATTATTTTTATCAAATCCAAAAACAACTATTCCTGTTACACAGCCCAGCATTTCAAATGCAATCCAGGAAATTACAGTATACAACTTCCACCTTCCGGGATTCAAGCCCTTTTGTGTAGCCATAACACCAATCTTTTTGCAAAGGAAAAAAAGCAAAACAATTTCTAGCATGTGTAGTAAAATCTTTAAACCAAATCAATATCAAAATTAACCAATTGTACAAACTCATTTATTCTTGCATCAATATCTTCTTTCTTAATTTCTTTTAATTTTTCCGGTCCGAATTTTTCAACGCAGAAGCTTGCCATGGCACTGCCGACAATAATGGCTGTTTTCATGTTCTCAAAACTGATGTCCTTGGTTTTAGCCAAATGCCCGATAAACCCACCGGCAAAAGTATCGCCCGCACCAGTTGGGTCAAAAACTTCTTCTAATGGTAACGCGGGTGCAAAGAATACGTGGTTTTCATTGAATAGCAGTGCACCATGTTCCCCTTTTTTGATAATCAGGAACTTGGGCCCCATTTGCAGTATTTTTTTGGCGGCTTTTACGATAGAAAACTCACCACTTAGTTGGCGCGCTTCTCCATCATTTACCAAAAGAACATCTACTTTCTTCAATACTTCTTTCAAGTCATCCAATGCTATATCCATCCAAAAATTCATGGTGTCCATTACAATCAGCTTAGGTTTTACTTTCATTTGATTGATAACACTAAGTTGTAGTTTTGGCATAAGGTTACCAAGCATTAAAAACTCGGACCCCTGATAACTGTCGGGCACAATTGGATTGAAGTCTGCAAGTACATTTAAATCTGTAACCAGGGTGTCTCTTGTATTCATATCCAAATGATACTTTCCACTCCAGAAAAAAGATTTTTTATCCTGTACAATTTCAACTCCTTCAACTTTTACTCCCCTTGCCTTTAAATCGTTCATTTCTTCCTCCGGAAAATCGTATCCAACAATTGATATTTGCTGAACGGGTTGCAAAAAATTGCTTGCTGCATAAGCAACATAAGTGGCAGACCCACCGACAATTTTATCTACTTTTCCAAAAGGAGTTTCAATGGCATCAAAAGCCATCGTTCCAACAGTAATTAAAGACATAAGATGAAATTTGAGAAAAAATAAAAAATCGAGCAAAAGTAATACATTAATATTTGTTTTTTAAATCTTTATACAATTAATTATTGTACATTCAAGTATCATGTTTATTAAAATACACCCCCAAAACCCCTCACAAAGACTGATTAGGCAGGTGGTTGATTGTCTGAAAGCCGGAGGTGTCATTATTTATCCTACAGATACTATTTACGGTATTGGTTGTGATATTTTTCAGCCTAAGGCAATAGAAAAAATTTGTCAATTGAAAGGTATAAATCCTGCAAAAGCAAACCTTTCTTTTATTTGCAGAGACCTAAGCCATTTAAGTGATTTTACAAAAAGTATCTACACTCCATTATACAGGTCGTTAAAAAGTCACTTGCCCGGCCCCTATACATTTATATTAAATGCCAGTAAGCAGGTGCCTAAAATTCTTCAAAATAAAAAATCAACCATCGGCATTCGGGTTCCCGATAATGAGATTTGTCGGTACATATTAGATGAGTTGAAGAATCCGTTGATTAGCACATCGCTTCCGGGCGAAATGGCAGAAGACTATACCGACCCTGAAGTTATTTTTGAGAAGTTTGGCAAAATGGTTGATATTGTAATAGACGGAGGAATCGGAGGGCTGATACCATCCACAGTTGTAGACTGTACAACAAACGAGTGGACAATAGTAAGGCAGGGCGCCGGTATTTTTGAAGAATAATTAAATTAAAAGCGCTTCAACTTAGTAAGTTAACACACATACAATAACTTTGCACTTTTTAGATGGGAAGCAAACTCAAGGCACATTTGGCACTTATTGGTACGAATATTTTTTTTGCCATAAATTTCACGGCTGTAAAATATTTGTTTAACGGTTCTTATATAAAGCCCTTCGGGCTGAATTTCATCAGGATTCTTATCACTTCCATTTTATTGTGGGTGTTATATTTTTTTAAGCGCAATAAAGTAAGAATAGACAAACAAGATTTTCTTCGACTGTTAATTTGTGCCTTAACAGGAATTGTGATCAATCAATTGCTTTTTATCAAGGGTCTTTCAATGACTTATTCAATACATGCGTCATTGTTAATGTTAACGACTCCCATACTTATAATAATTATAGCAGCAATTATGCTGAAAGAGGGAATTACCTTCAATAAAACAATGGGACTATTGTTAGGTGTTTCCGGGGCTACAATTTTAATTGCCAATAGACAAAACAGTGGCAATGGAAACAGCGTTCTATTGGGAGACACGCTGATTATATTAAATGCTGTTTCCTATTCCTTTTACTTTATCATGGTAAAACCATTGATGAAAAAATATGAATCACTAACGGTTGTCAGAATTCTTTTTACAATGGGACTTTTTATTGCAATGCCTTTTTGCTGGAAGGAATTTAATGCTATACCCTGGGCCAATTATAGTTATAAAGAGTATGAAATTTTGGGATTGATTGTATTGGGCGGAACATTTTTCGCGTATCTGTTTAATGTATATGGAATAAAGCATCTGGGTCCTTCCGTTTCGGGTTCATATATATATTCTCAACCGATATTTGCAACAGCCATTGCCATTTTTTTTCTGGGTGAAACGCTTGAATGGTACAAGTTTGTAGCGGGGCTATTGATATTTTCTGGTGTATATCTTGCAAATAAAATACCAAAAGATGTTTGATTATATTCATGTTCAATCCGAGAAGGAATACATTGAAGCGGCAAAATTATTCAAGGAATACGCCGCCTGGTTAAAAATAGATTTGTCTTTTCAGTCTTTTGAAGAAGAACTGAAAACTTTAAAAACAATGTATGCTTCACCTGAAGGGACAATAATTTTATGTAAGACCGATAATGAATATATGGCAAGTGTGGCTGTAAGACCTAAAGAAAATGGGGTGGCTGAGTTGAAAAGAATGTTTGTAAAACCACCTTATCATCATAACGGTATAGGACAAACGCTTTTGAACAAGTCACTTGCTTTCGCAAAAAACGCAGGGTACAAAAAAATCTGGTTAGATACGCTTGACACAATGATTCCAGCGATGATGCTTTATCAAAAAAATGGGTTTTATAAAATACCGCCTTATTATTACAATCCGGAACCTTCTGCCGTTTACTTTGAAAAAATTCTTTAAAATTTGGTGGGATAATCAAAAAACAAAAATTGTTTTGTAGAATCAAAAAAAGAAGACCAATTCCCTGTGTCGGCTTGTACAATAAAGATTCCGCAAGTAGGCATATTGTCTAACTTCACTCCTACGTTAAGACTATTAATAAATTCAGTAATACCGGGATTGTGTGTTACAATTACAATGTTGCTATATAGGTCGTCAGTGGCGGTAACTAGTTTTTTAATTGCATTATTATCCGGTAAATAGAGATGTTCGTTAAAACAAATATTTCCATTTGGGTATTTACAGTAATCACATAGTGCTTCACAGGTCTGCCGTGTTCTTAATGCAGGACTACTCACAAAAAAATCAAATTTGTATGGAAGCCTTGCAATTTTTTCTCCCATCAGCACAACTTCATTTTTGCCACTTTCACTTAAAGGCCTTGTGAAGTCAGATACATTGAAGTTTGCCGGGCTGCTTTTTGCATGCCGAATAAGACATAGTGTTTTCATAAAACCGAGAAAAATATTTAATAAAAAATCCCGGTTCTACCCGGGATTACAAGTAATTACATCAAAATATTTTTTACAATCCACTGATTGTTAATCCTACCTGCAGTAGCTTGGTATCAGAAGTTACCAAATCTTTGAAAATAGAACTGCTAATATTATAGGACCCAAACAAAGAAAAATTACCATAGCCGACTCTGGCAGTAGCAACAAGTCTTCTGTTATTGAAATAAGTTTTTGAATTTATTTTTTCTGTGTAACTATTGATTGTTTTACCGCTTGAATTTAATAAGGTTTTTCCTTTAGTGTGAACATTCAGAAGCGTCCCAACCTTAGCCCCAATGGCTACTTTAAAAGATTTATTAGGTTTGTCAGGGTGTGAAGAAAACCTCAGTTCAACGGGTACTTCAAGAAAGGCGCTGCATATTTTATATTTTTTAAATCTGTCAGAGGTGTCCAGTGATACATATTTCAAGGCAGGGGAAGTCCCTTTAATATCAGCCTTTAATTTATTGAAAAAAATGTTGCTTGTGCCGATACCTAATCCGAAAGCAACACTAAAATGAGGGTTGCTTTTGAAAGGTTTGTCCAGTAAAAAGTAAATATTAGCACCCCTTGAACCTGATTTAATTTTGGAACTTATACTATCAGGCGCACCTTTCCAATTATCGGCACTTAATTGTATCATTAAGTGATCAGATGGTCGATTCGATAAATCTATTTGTTTTTGAGGGCTGGTTTTCTGCGAGAATCCAACATTGACAACCGATAGGAAAACCCATCCAAGAATATATTTTTTCATAAAATCTAAATTACTGAACCACAAATTAAAACAAAATTAAATATTTTTCTCAGCAAAGATAACATTACTTGAGTGATAATGATAGATATGGGTTTGAACAAAAGAATTATTTGTGAAAAAATTAGTAATTCATACAAATAGTATTATTTGTATATACAAAATTGCCTTCAGATTTTATAAAAACTTGCTTTTCAATTATTTGTGAATGTGTGAGGAATTTATTTTATTTTTATAAAGTTCTAAAAAACACCAAAATTAACCGATTTCGCACAAAATTATTTTTTGAAAACTTTGATTTGCTTTTCAAGACAACTTGACAATTCAGTTGGTACAAATATTGCAAAAGAGCATTTAAAAAATCACAACAGCAAACAATAAATCATCGGTAAAATTCGGGTTTTTAAGTTAAATTGTAAATGACATTAGTCATTATTGGATGAAATAAATGTCAGGCTCATTGTGTAAGTGAGAGCGGCGAAGCCGTACTTAAACAGAACTACTACCAACCAAATAACAACATGTCACTAAAAACAAACCCCAACAAAGAGTGGACGGATGTTATTCGTCCAAGCAAGTCATTGTTTGATTTAAATCTAAAGGCTGTTTGGGATTACAGGGACTTATTATTCATGTTTGTGAAGAGAGATTTTGTAGCCAACTATAAGCAGACAATACTGGGGCCGTTTTGGTATATCCTTCAACCGGTGTTGACCACCATGATATTTACCATTGTATTTGGCAGATTTGCTAAAATAAGTACAGATGGTCAGCCCAGGGTATTGTTTTATATGGCCGGAATTACCATCTGGAATTATTTTTCAGATTCTTTCAACAGAACTTCTTCTGTTTTTGCTTCTAATGCAGGGATATTTGGAAAGGTATATTTTCCCAGGTTAATCATGCCATTGTATATTGTAATATCCAGTTTTATGAGATTTGGAATTCAGTTCTTATTGTTTATAGCCTTTCTTATTTATTTTGTAAAACAACCAAATTCCGTAGTTCACCCCAATGCATATGCATTGTTGACACCGTTTTTACTTTTGTTAATGGCTGGATTTGCATTAGGAACAGGTATGATCATCAGTTCAATCACCACCAAGTACAGGGATTTCAGATATTTGGTTTCTTTTGCTGTATCGCTTCTGATGTATGCCACTCCTATCATTTATCCGGTAAATTTTTTACCACATAAATACCAGGTTTTTGTTTTGGCAAACCCTTTGAGTGGAATTGTGGAGGCTTTCAGATATGGCTGGTTAGGCAGTGGAAAAATATCGTTCCAAGCGTTGGCATATAGCACCGGAACTATGTTTTTTCTCTTATTTGCAGGCATAATAATTTTCAACAAAGTGGAAAAGAATTTTATGGATACAGTGTAAAGCAACAATTGAAAATTCAAAACAACAAAACAGCATATTGAAAGCCAACGATAAAATAAACGTTACAAAAACATTTTTCCCACCTCTTGAAGAGTACCAAAAACAACTGGAAAGAGTATGGAAAAACGAATGGTTGACCAACCGAGGTGAACTTTTAAAAGAACTGGAAGAAAAACTAAAGTTGTACTTGAAGGTTCCTAATATTATTGTTATGAACAATGGAACCGTTCCTATTCAAATAGCATTAAAGTTATTGGCTAATCAAGGGGAGGTAATCACTACTCCGTTTAGTTATGTAGCCACATCTGCTTCCATTGTTTGGGAAAATTGCACACCTGTATTTGTCGATATTCATCCCGAGTATTTGACAATTGATGAAACAAAGATAGAGGCTGCTATAACGGAGAAGACCACCTGCATTTTAGCAACGCATGTATTTGGTAATCCCTGCAATATAGAAGCAATAGAAGCAATTGCACAAAAACATCAATTGAAAGTAATCTATGATGCAGCACATTGTTTTGGTGTAATGTATAAAGACCAATCTGTTTTTAATTACGGAGATGTTAGCACCTGCAGTTTCCACGCCACTAAATTATTTCACACGGGAGAAGGGGGCGCAGTATTTTGTAAGGACGAAGAACTACAACATAAAATGTTTTATAGCCACAATTTTGGTCATAAGGGACCTCTTGATTTTTATGGGTTAGGTATAAATGGAAAAATCAGTGAATTGCAGGCGGCTATGGGTTTGTGTATATTACCCTATATGAATCAAATAATACACGCAAGAAAAAGAACAATTGATTGTTACAACAATCAATTGAATTTTAAAAATCTTCAGGCATTAAAAATCCGAGAAGAAACCAATTGGAATTATAGTTATTATCCGGTCATTTTTGAAAATGAAGAGAAACTCTTGCAATTGCAGAAAAAAATGAACGATAAAAATATTTTTCCAAGAAGATATTTTTATCCATCTCTCAACACCATCAATTATTTAAATAAAGCAGAAATGCCGATTTCAGAAAGTGTTGCGAAAAGGATTTTGTGTTTGCCATTATCTCATTGTATGGAAGATTTACAAACTCAAATTATTGTTCAAACAATTAATGAGTAACAAAAAGAATATACTTGTTTTTCCCTGTGGCTCTGAAATTGGTTTAGAGATTCATCGCGCACTTGAATTTTCTATCCATTTCAATTTAATTGGTGCAAGCAGTGTAGATGATCATGGCAAATTTGTTTATGAGAATTATATTGGCAATCTGCCTTTCATAGATAACAATGATTTTATCACGGCAATAAAAAAAATTGTAACAGAACAGAATATAGATGCCATTTATCCGACAATGGACTCGGTAATTACCCTGCTTAAAAAAAATGAAGCAGAAATTGGGTGTAAAGTAATTTCTTCTAAATTGGAGACAACAGAAATCTGTTTGTCTAAAAGAAAAACATACCAAATTTTAAAAGATAAAATTGCCACGCCGTTTTTATATAATTCAATTGATGATATTAATTCTTTTCCTGTTTTTTTAAAACCGGATATAGGGTATGGTTCAAGAGGTGCTGTTAAGGCAAATGATGTTCAACAAGTGATAGCGCATTTATCAAAATATTCCAATTGTATGATGATGGAATATTTGCCCGGAAAAGAATATACTGTTGATTGCTTCACCGATTTCAATGGAAAAATACTTTTTATAGGATCGAGAGAAAGAAAAAGAATATCCAATGGAATTAGCGTAAATACAAAAACAATGCCGTTACAGGAGAAATTCAAGTCAATGGCCGAATCAATAAATGCTGAGTTGAAAATGAATGGCGCCTGGTTTTTTCAGGTAAAAGAAAATAAAAACGGAATGTTGATACTGATGGAGATTGCTTCAAGATTAGCCGGTTCATCCGGGGTTTACAGAGCTAAAGGAATCAATTTCGCAGCGATGTCTGTTTTTAATGCATTTGAAATACCGGTTTCTATTGTAGAAAATACATTTGAGGTAGAAATGGATAGAGCATTAACGAACAGGTTTAAAATCAACATTCATTTTAATCATGTATATGTTGATTTTGATGATACATTATTAATCAACGGCAAAGTGAATGCCGGTCTTATTGGCATATTGTTTTCTTTCATTAATCAAGGAAAGAAAATATATTTAATAACAAAGCACGCAAAAGATATAAATGAGACACTTCATGAATATCGATTATTAAATTTATTTGATGAAATTATTCATCTTAAGAAGTCAGATGAAAAATGGAAATTCATCAGACATAAAGATGCAATATTCATTGATGATTCGTTTGCGGAGAGAAAATCTGTATATGAAAAAAATAAAATCCCGGTTTTTGATAGCAATTATAACCAATGAAAAAAAGAACCATTTAGAACTAACTCCTTTTCAAAACAAACGACCGGTTAAAAGGATCAAAAGAAAAAAGACTTGATAATGATTCCTACATAAATAAAAAATTCTAACCGACTGTAGTTTATTATTAAAACATCAAACGTATATCAAACAAGAGCTGGTAATGTACGCAGAATAATTTTTTTAAACATAATGCTTCCATTTTTTATTAACTGTGATTTATAATTAAACGTAAAATGAAATCCAAAAAAGTAATTACCTATGGTACATTTGATCTTATACATAGAGGACATATTAACATCTTAAAAAGAGCAAAAGAGTTGGGAGATTATTTAATTGTGGGTATTTCATCTGATAGTTTTAATAATTTAAAAGACAAGCAATCTTATTATACGTATGAAGAACGTAAAGTGATTGTTGAATCTATAAGATATGTAGATGAGGTTATTCCAGAAACATCCTGGGAGCAAAAAATTGAAGACATAAAAAAACACAACGTTGATGTTTTTGTAATGGGGGATGATTGGAAAAATAAATTTGATTTTCTAAAGCAGTACTGTGAAGTAGTTTATTTAAAAAGAACCGAGGGGATTTCTACTTCACAAATTAAATTAGATTTAAAAAATGAGTAGCGTTCTTTTCTATTTATTAAAAATATTTTTTTCTCCTTTTTTTCAAATGGCAGACCTAATAGTTCCGGTTAAAAAGAATTATTGGGGGTTTTCTGTACATCATATTAAATCTGATCAGTTTATTGAAAGCCAAAGAGCAGTTTTTGAAGAAATAAAAAAAGACAAAAAAATAAAAAAAATCTTATTTACAAGAAGCAAAAAAAAAGATTTTAATATTGATGAGGCCGAAAATTATTTAGTAGTTAAACTCTTTTCTTTTAAAGGGTTTTTTTATGTTCTGCGATGTAACATTCTTTTCATTACCCATTCTCTATCAATGGATTTCTCTTTAAGATTTGGTAAAAAAAAGTTTATCGTTCTAAAGTATAACATGAAAAAAAGACATGTAATTAATTTATGGCACGGAATACCATACAAGAAACTATATGCTCTTTTAAATCCCAAAGTTAAAGAAAGACTCGATAGGGTCAAATTCAGAAGATATGAAAGGTCTATGTATAAAGCCTTGATTGCCTCATCAGACATTGATAGTTATGCCATGACTGTTATGTTTTATCCAATAAATTACAGTAACGTTTGGGTAACGGGTTTACCAAGGAATGATTTTTTGCTTAAACCAATAGAAGAGTTGCCTGAATATTTGAGAAATCAAATTAATATTGTTAAAAATCTAAAAGGCAATAAAAAACTAATTTTATATGCTCCTACATACAGACAAACTGCCGCAGTTTCTTCAGCAGAGTATTATCAATTTACCACGCAAGAGATAGAGCAAATAAAAAGTTTATTAATTAAAAATAATGCAATACTTGGTATTAGGCTGCACTATTTTAGAAACAATGAAAATTTATTTAACATCGAAAAATATATAGACAATCAATACATATTTGATTTGGGGCATAATGTAGCAACAGAAATAGCGCCTGTTGTAAGAGAATCGGATTTAATTATTTCAGACTATTCAAGTGTATTTATTGAAGCAATGTATTTAAATAAACCTTTGATATCTTTTGCTTATGATTTTGATGATTATCAAAATCAACAAGAAGGAATGATATATGATTTTGATATAGCGTTTCCCGGACCGGTAGTAAATAACATCGATAATCTATGTCATCAAATAGAAACTCAATTAAAACAAATCAATGACCCTAAAACTGAAAGGTATAAAATTGCTCAAAAGTTATTTTATAAATACATTGATAATAACAATAGTAATAGAGTAGTCAATATGATTAAAAAAATAACGGATGTTTCGTAATAAAGGGTTACAAACAAGATTTGAACTACTTAAAAAATTAGAATTTAAAACATCGAACGAAAATGTTATTTGCCAAAATCCAATTGTATCTGTTTCTGTAGCAACTTATCAACATGGTAATTTTATAGAAAATTGCTTAAACGGAATATTAAATCAACAAACAAATTTTCCATTTGAAATTGTAATTGGCGAAGATGAATCTACAGACGGAACCAGAGATATTTGTATTGAATACGCAAAAAAACATTCCGATAAAATAAGACTTTTACTCAGAGATAGAAAAATATCTTGCATACATAAAAAAAATGGAAACTTAATTAATAGTTTTAATGGGATTTTTACAACAAAAAGTTGCAGAGGAAAATATATAGCGCTTTGCGAAGGCGATGATTATTGGACAGACCCCTACAAATTGCAAAAGCAATTTGATTTTTTAGAAAACAATCCATCGTATTCGGGATGCTATCATGATACCATGGTCACTTATATAAATCATGACAAGCCTGAACATTTGTTTAGAGAGCAACTTCCTCAAGTTATAAATGCGGCGGATACGATTGCATTGTTTGCGCCATTTCATACATCGTCTTTTATGTTCAAAAAAGAATCTTACACGTTTGAGCCTTTTCTTTTAAAAGTTAAAAGTAGGGATATGGCACTTTTCTCTATTGTTGCATCAAAAGGAATGCTGGGAAAAGTAAATGGAGTCATGAGTGTATATAGAAAACACGAAGGTGGTATAACTAATTCAATCATTCACAAAAAATCCTTTCATAAAGACAGAATTGAATTAGTCAAATTTCTAAACCGATTTCATCAGTTCAAATACACAGATAAAGCAAAGCAGGTCATTGCTGTTCGAAGGCAAATAATCAGAGAGCAGAGAAATAACAACATGTTATTGGTATCTATAAAAAAAACATTGTCGGTTTGTAAAAAAGCAGTCGAAAAGAGCCTTAAGAAAATGATACCGCAAAAATAAAATGCGTACGTTAATTTTATTAAATACTAATAAACTACCAGGGTCCGAAACATTCATTCAGCAGCACATTAACAATATTGCTTTCAAAACATTGAACTTGTATTATTATGGCAAACCCGACTTTATTGAAAAAGAAGGTTGGCTAAAAAAAATGCAGGAATATGTGCTGACTACTTTAAACTATTTAAAATTTAGAAAAACAATAAAAGAAAATAAAATTCAAGTAGTGCTTGCAGAATATGGAATGGTTGGCGCAGATGCTGTTCAATACTGTATTCGCATGAATATTCCGTTGGTTGTTCATTTTCACGGTCATGATGCTCATCGTAAAACAATCCTTGAAAAATATAAAATAAGGTACAAGAAGATGTTTGAATATGCATCTTCAATAGTGGTGGTATCAAAGAAAATGCAACAAGCAGTCATTGACTTGGGAGCACCTGAACATAAGGTAGTATTAAATGTATACGGTGTAAATATCGTTGATTTTATACCTGACGAATCGAATCGAAAAAAACTACAACTTTTTGCAGTAGGAAGATTTGTTGATAAGAAAGCCCCCTATTTACTGATTCTTAGTTTTGAAAAAGTACTTCAACAATTTCCTGCAGCAAAATTATTTATTGCTGGCAGCGGTTATCTTTTTGAAGCATGTCAAAGAATCATTAATGCCAAGAATCTGAATAATTCTATTTTTCTAATGGGAGAGTTGTCTCATCAAGAGGTAGTAAAAATGATGAAGGAAAGTGTTGTCTTTTTACAACATTCCGTTGAAGCATTTGATGGGGATTCCGAGGGTACGCCTAATTCAATTCTTGAGGCCAGTGCAGCAGCACTGCCTATTGTGGCCACAAAACATGCCGGCATAGCAGATGTTATTCAAGACAACAAAACAGGGTTATTGGTGGAAGAAGGCGATATAGATTCAATGACAGAAAAAATAAATTATTTGTTATCTCATCCCGATGCTAGTATAGAAATGGGAAATCAGGCGAGAAAAAATATTGAATTGAATTTTAGTATGAATGAAAGTATTCAAAACCTTAAATATATTCTTGCTAACAGTATAAATTAAGTAAAAGATTTTTGTTTCAATGTGTTGCATTATCATAATTATTTTTTCCTTGATAATGTAGAAATAAAATAAATTCTCAAAAATTCTATTAATAAATGTCTAATCTATCAGTAAAAGTTGAAGACCTTTCGAAACTTTATCGTTTGGGAGATGTAGGTAGGGGTACAATTAAAGATGACCTTAACAGATTTTGGCACAAAATAAGAGGAAAGGAAGACCCCTTTTTAAAAATAGGTCATATAAATGATAGAACCAACAAGGAGTCGATGGATTTTGTTTGGGCACTGAAAGATATCAGTTTTGAGGTTAATGAAGGCGAAGTAATAGGCATTATTGGTCGAAATGGAGCAGGCAAAAGCACCTTGCTGAAAATTATCACTAAAATCACTTCACCAACAACCGGTAAAGTAAATATCAAAGGTAGAATTGCCAGTTTATTGGAAGTAGGTACAGGTTTTCATCCTGATCTTACAGGCAGAGAAAATGTATTTATGAATGGTGCTATTCTGGGTATGCGAAAGTGGGAAATCCAAAAAAAGTTTGATCAAATTGTAGATTTTGCTGGAGTGGCGGCTTATATAGATACACCTGTAAAAAGGTATAGCAGTGGAATGATTGTAAGGTTAGGGTTTGCAGTAGCAGCCTACCTGGAACCCGAGATATTAATTGTCGATGAGGTGCTGGCTGTCGGTGATGTTGAGTTTCAAAAAAAATGTCTTAACAGAATGAGAGACATCAGTAAAAATGATGGAAGGACGGTATTATTTGTAAGTCACAATATGGCTGCTGTCAGAACGCTTTGCAGTAAAGCGGTTTTGCTAAACCAAGGAGGCGTTGAGTTTATTGGAGATACCGCGAAATGTATTGGAATGTACCTGGGAGAAGAAAATAAAGGATATTCTAATGTTAAAAAGTATGATCTGTTTTCCAAAGACAAATCATTTCAGTTAACGCAAATTTCAATCAAAGCAAAACAGTCTGAACTTCAGGAGCCATTGGTTGAAAATGACACTATTGAGTTGATGGCAGATTTTGAAATATATGATGAATCTCCTGACAGGTACCACGTTACTTATCATCTCAATAATCAGGTAGGGGAAGCCCTTTTTTCTTTTTCAACTTCTCAAAAAATAACTCTATTGAAAGGAAAAAACAGATTAACCTGTTTTTTTCCTGAGAATTTTTTTCAATCGGGCAATTATTGTTTGTCTCTGTTTATAATTAAAGACAGACAACAAGCTATTTTGGTAGAGAAAGAGATTTTCCCCTTCACTATTGTAGACAGAAGCAGAGAAATAGGCGTATACATGGGACGTGAACCCGGATACATCAGACCTCAATTTGTATGGGAAAACAAATCGATTTAAAAGAAATGAACATGCTGATTCTTTTAAATAAAAACAATGTGTCTGTATCAGAAACTTTTATACAATCCCATATTGATTATTTTAATGCCCAAATCCAAAATATTTATAACTATACCCATCCGATTCAAACAAAGAAGAAGTCAAAACTGGCTAAGTTATATTATTACTTTAAAGAAATAATCGGGCAACATAATTTTAAAAGATATATACACAAACATAAAATAAACATTGTGCTGGCCGAGTATGGTATGGTTGGTGCAGATGCTCTGAAATTGTGCAAACAAAACAAACTCCCACTAATCGTACATTTTCACGGATACGATGCACACAGAAAAGCCTTGATTGATCAGTACTCAAAATCCTATAAAGAACTTTTTGATTATGCAAAATTGATGGTTGCGGTTTCAACCAAAATGTATGATCAATTAATAAAAATAGGTTCTCCGGCAGAAAAGACTATTATAAATGTATATGGTGTAAACACCCATAAATTTTCTAAAAAAGATCTTATCAGCGCCAATAAAAAAATAATTGCAGTTGGAAGGTTTGTAGACAAAAAGGCACCTTACCTTACAATACTCGCATTTGAAATTGTACTAAAGAAGCACCCTGATGCGATATTGTATTTCATAGGTGATGGTTATTTGTTTGAAACTTGTAAAAGAATAACCAAGGCCAATAAAATTGACTCATCAGTGATATTTTTAGGAGAACAGAATCAGGAGGAAGTGAAAAAGTATATGGAAAACTGTTCAATATATGTTCAACATTCTGTTGAATCATTTGATGGTGATTCAGAAGGAACACCCGTAAGTGTTTTGGAAGCCTGTTCTTTAGGGTTGGCTGTGGTAGCGACAAGTCATGCAGGTATTGCTGATGTTATTGTTCACGAAGAAAATGGTTTGTTGATTAAGGAGGGAGATGTGAATACTATGGCAGCAAACATCATCAGCCTATTAGAAAATCCACAACGTATTGTTCATTTGGGTCAAAAAGCCAGGCGAACAATAGAAGAAAGGTATACCTTAGAAACGAGTCTGGCAAGATTGGAAAAGTCAATCAAAAAAGCAATAGTATAATATGATTGTTGATGAATGATATTCAATTGAAAATTTCCACTATCATTCCGGTTTATAATGCGCAGCAATTTCTTAAGAAAGCTGTTGAATCAGTATTGCAATTTGACGAGGTAACAGAAATAATTTTGATTGAGGATGGATCGAAAGATAATTCCTATGACGTATGCAGGGAGTTGGAATTAACAAACAGCAAAGTAAAACTATTTCGTCATCCTAATGGATTAAATAAAGGAGCCGGCGCAAGCAGAAATCTGGGCATTCTAAAGGCTACAGGAGAATATATATCTTTTCTTGATGCCGATGACTATTATCTGCCCAATCGGTTTGACTTCGAAAGAAATATCTTTAATCAAAATAAAAATGCGGATGCCGTTTATGGCGCATTGGGTGTTATTTTTTATTCCGATGCAGCCAAAAATAAATTCAAGAAAGTTTTTTCATATAATCAATCCCCTGACAATTTTTTGACCACTATATCTTCGGATGTTAAACCGGAAGAGTTATTTGAAAATTTATCAGGAATAAAAAAAAGCTCCGGCTATTTTCATCTAGATTGTTTGACTATTAAGTCTTTTGCATTGAAAAAACTGGACTATTGGTTTAATGAAAAACTAAATCTTCATCAGGATACTGAGTTTATAATTAGATTATCCTACCACCTGAATATTGTTTCAGGAAATATTAAAAATCAAATTGCAAAAAGAGGAGTTCACGATTTTAACAGAATCACGCAAGTAAATGTTCATAGTCTGCATTACAATTTGAACAAGTATAAATTATTTAGTAGTCTTTACGACTGGTCAAAAAATAACAAATTAGATCATAAGTATCAGGAACATTTCAAATCAGTCAAAAAAAACTATCTGTTCAACGTTTTATGGCCAGTAAATAATAAAGCATCTTTTAAAAAAAGAGTATCTAATTTGTTCAAAAAAATATTGCAACATAAAATAAATACCAAGTAAAATCATTGAACACCAGCAGCAAAAAATTAAAAGTTCTAAAATTTGACTTACTGTATCCTGAAGAATATTTTAAGGAGGTTCAGAAGGAAAACTCAGCACTAATTGACAAAATGAATCTCTATGAATATGTCGATTGGATTCATCAACAAAAAATGGGTTATGGAGAAGTCATTACCAATGAATTTCGCAGAGAAGGATGGGAGGTATTGGATTATTATTTTCAGGACATTGTTTATTTCAACAAGGTAAAGAAGCATTCGGGAATTAGGCTTTCCCCCTTTGATTTTTTTTCTAAAAAGAAAAGAAGAGCCTACAATCACGCCACTCTGAAAGATATCTTCAATTCGTTTACCGATAAGTTCACAAGAGACTGGATATTGGGAGAGGCGTATGCTTGGAGGTTTATAGAGTATTACAAACCTGATATCATTTTTATCAGAGAGCCAATTGGAATGAGTAATTTGATGTTTGAAGGATTGAAAAAAAAATATTTTATAGTTTCTCTTGTGGGTTGCAATATGGTAGGGCTTAAAAACTGGAGAATGGATTTTTCCAATTTGATATTTACGTTGTTTCCGGAATATAAAAATTATTTCAACGCAAACGGAATCGATTCCGAACTTTTTGAATATGGAGGTGTAGAACTTGAAAAATATACAGGTCCTAAAAAGTATGATGTGACTTTTATTGGTGTTTTGGGTACAAAGGTTCAACTTCAAAAAACCGAGTTGTTTGAAAAGATAGCATCCTCAGTAGATTTTAAATGGTGGGGCATTAAAGGAGAAATGCTGGAAAAATTTCCTAATCTGATAAGAACATGGCAAGGATATGCAGCAGGAACTAAAATGTTTGACATTTATCAGCAATCGAAAATTGTTGTAAATGATTATCCTTTTAACGCAAAAGGCGGCGCTTCCAATATCAGGATAAAAGAGGTGTTGAGTTCTGGAAGCCTCTTGCTTACAAGATATTCAAAAGACCTTGAAAAATATGAGTCAATGGGAGTATTAACATCATTTATTGATGCAGATGACTGTTTAAAAAAAGTTGATTATTTTTTGAAAAACGAAATAGAAAGAGAAGAAATTGCTGCAAAGGGATATCAGTTGTCAAAAAGTGAATTCGCTGGAAGAAAAGCCATGAGGCCAATAATCGAAACAATTAAAAACCGGTTTGAGTTCAACTCAAAAATCTAGCCATTAAGTTATTTGTGAAAAAAAATTTCTTCTTTAAAATAATTCATTTTCTTTTTCCATTGTTTTTTTTCGCAATTGTTATAGAGTTAATGCAGAGAAACATTCCCAATGAATATGAATTCAAAAAAAAATATCTCGATAATAACGCAAACAGAATTAAAGCATTGTTTCTTGGAAACTCACATACTGTTTTAGGAATTAATCCTGAGTACATGAGTATTAATTCATACAATGCTGCACAGGTTTCTCAGACATTGGATTATGATTATTTAATTTTAAAAAAGTATATAAACAAGTTTGATAGTTTACAATACTTGTTTATAAATATAGATTATTCAAATGTTTTTAGGAGGCTCGAAAATGATAAAAACGAAAGCTGGAGGGTGAAATTCTATAACATTAATTTCGATATCAACACCAGTTATAGCCCTGATAATAACTTTGAAATATTGAATGGTACTGTAAGAAATACAGCTCATAAGTTCTGGACCCATTATTATTGGAAACTCCCTGATTTTTCCTGCACAAATTTTGGCTATTGTATTACATACGGACAAAATCCAAAACAGAATTTTATTGAATCGGGTGAAACTGCCGCCAAAAGACACAGGCCATATAATACAAACAATTTTAAAAAAAACATAGAATCGCTAAAACAAATCATATCGATTTGCAAAACAAACAATCTGAAACTATTTATATTGTCTACCCCCTGTAAAAATGAATATAAAAATTTATTGGATAAGACTAATATCCGTTTGATTGATAGCACTATCAATAACGTTGTTAAAAACAATCTTGCTGTTGATTATTTAGACTTCAAAAATAACCCCGATTTTACCGATGCTGATTTTTTTGATGCAGATCATTTAAATATTACAGGATCAAAAAAACTTACTTTAAAAATTGATAGCATTGTAAAAAAAACCAAGCAACCTTAAATTATTATTATCAACAACTCAACAATATATCTACTTAAAACATCCAAGAACAGATTTGTATTTTAATAGTGCAATGTTTCACATTGGTATGAATCGCACAGAATTATACCATTTATTATTTAGTATAAATAATTATTAATAAACCAAACAAATTTCATGCTTTTTAATTCCATCAACTTTTTAATTTTTCTTCCAATCGTTTTTTTTCTGTATTGGTTTATTGTTCAAAAGAGTTTAAAAGCACAAAATGTTTTATTGCTGATTGCCAGTTATTTCTTTTATGCATGCTGGGATTGGCGTTTTTTATTTTTACTGATATTTTCAACCCTGCTTGATTATTTTACCGGATTAAAAATGTCACAAGCAGAAAATCAAAAAGTGAAAAAAAGTTGGTTTTGGTTAAGTATTATAATTAATCTGGGTTTTTTAGGAACATTCAAATACTATAATTTCTTCGCGGCATCATTTGCAGCAGCCATCTCAAATATTGGATTTCACGTAAACCCATGGACTATTAATGTTATTCTGCCAGTCGGCATTTCATTCTATACTTTCCATGGGCTTTCTTATGTAATTGATATTTACAATGACAGAATAAAGGCGGAAAAGAATTTTATTGATTATGCTGTTTTTGTTAGTTTCTTTCCATTACTTGTGGCTGGTCCAATAGAAAGAGCCACACATCTGCTTCCTCAAATTCAACAAAAAAGGGATTTTAATTATTCTAAGGCTGTGAATGGTTTGAGACAAATCTTATGGGGATTTTTCAAAAAAATTGTTATTGCCGATCAGTGTGCAGAATATGCGAATATGATTTTCAATAATCAGGCAGGTCATTCTGGATTGTCTCTTTTAATGGGCGCATTATTTTTTACATTTCAAATTTATTGCGACTTTTCAGGATACTCCGATATTGCTTTAGGAACAGCCAAATTATTTGGAATTGATTTATTAAGAAATTTTGCATTTCCATATTTTTCAAGAGACATAGCTGAATTTTGGAGACGCTGGCATATATCCCTTTCCTCTTGGTTTAGAGATTATTTGTATATTCCATTGGGTGGTAGCAAAGGAGGAACTTGGAAAAAAATCAGAAATACTTTTATCATTTTTATTGTCAGTGGATTCTGGCATGGAGCCAACTGGACATTCATTGCATGGGGTACATTGAATGCCATTTATTTTCTACCACTGCTTCTTACAAATAATAACAGAAATAACTTAGAGATTGTAGCCAAAGGAAGAAAATTACCAACGTTTAATGAGGGCATTTCTATGTTATCAACATTTGCGTTAACTGTTCTTGCTTGGGTATTTTTCAGATCAGAAAATTTTACAAAAGCATTGCTTTATATAAAGAGTTTGTTTACAGGCCTTTTTATTAAGAAGTCTTACGTAGATTCCATTATATTTTTTAATAAGCGCATAGGGTTTTCTATTGTAATTTTTTTAATGATGTTTATGTTGATTGAGTGGATTGGAAGAGAACAGCAATTTGCCATTGAAAAAATCGGTTTGAAATGGAAAAGGCCTTTGAGGCTTTTGTTTTATTATGTCATTATATTGACCATCATTTGGTTTAGTGGAAAAGAACAACAGTTTATTTATTTTCAGTTTTAATTTCAAGTAAATTGTTTCAAAAGAAAATTCATGATTAAAGTGTTTCTTCAAGGCAGAATGGGTAATCAATTGTTTCAATATGCCTTTGCTTATGTGACGGCAAAAAAAAATAAAACAACCTTTTTGTTGGAAATGGACAGGAATAAGTTTTATCTGAAGCCCTTTACACTTAATTTTCCATATTGTCTGCTAAGCAACAATCTCCTTTTTAGGTTATATTGTAAAATAGCCAACAGAATTAAAATGAAATACGAGGCAGACTATACTGATTGTAAAAAAAATGTTCATTTAGATGTGAATTGTTCTAACACGCTATTTAAAGGATATTTTCAGGATGCATCTTATTTTCATGCTTATAAGAAGGACCTATTGAAATTATTCTCTCTTAAAAAAAAAGCACAACAATTATTCGAAAAAAAATATGGAGAAATATTTAGACAAAATAAAACACTCGTAATTTGTATAAGAACTGGTATCGATTATAAAAATTTTCAATTGCCGGATTACAACTATCCGTATGTCTATTTACCAAATGAGTGGTTTAATACAATTATCGAAGAAATTAAACATGAATACCAAAAAATAGTAGTAATAAGTGACGAAATAAAAGAAGCAAAAATCATTTTCGGCGAAAATAATAACTATTTGTATGTAGATGATGCTCCTGAGATTCAGTTTCAACTGCTCATGAACGCAGATGCCAGTGTGATTTCCAACAGCAGTTACGCTTGGTGGGGTGCCTATTTAAATCCAAAGCCCAATAAGAAAGTATATGCTCCTAATCATTGGGCAGGTTATAATATCGGAATTGAATATCCGGCTGGAATTATGACAGAGGATTTCATATGGGTACAATAATGTTTTACAACTGGTTGGGTTCTTATAAATGCTAAATGGAAAATAAGTTTAAGGAAATATCTGTTATAATGTGCTGTCATAACAGCGCAAATAGAATTGAAAGAACATTACAATATTTGAGTCAACAACAAATCAATTCTCCTGAGATTGTTTTTGAAATAATATTAGTCGATAACAATTGTAAGGACAACACCGTTGAAATTGCGAAACGATTCTGGAATCCTTATAATGGTAAATACCCTTTGCATGTTGTATATGAAAATAAAGCAGGCAAATCAAATGCTCTTAAGGCCGGCTACCGTGCTGCCAATTATGAAATCCTTTTGTTGTGCGATGATGATAACTGGTTATGCCCTGATTATTTTGAAATAACACTGTCTTTGTTTAATCAATACCCACACATTGGAATGCTAGGTGGATATGGATCAGAAGCAAAATTTGATGAAGGTGTTTCGGAACCAATATGGTTTAAAGAAATGTCCGGCGCTTACTTCGTCGGTAAGTTTATTCAATCATCAGGTTTTTTGCCACCCACACATTTTAATATTTGGGGGGCAGGGTCTGTGATAAGAAAAACAATGTGGAATTATCTTATAGCAAATGGATTTCAATTTAAAAACAGTCTGCAAGCCGGTAAAGCTCAAGCAGAAGATGCAGAGTTGGCCAGAATAATCACTATCACCGGACATTCTCTTTATTTTGATGAACGTTTAACCTTTATACATGACTTAAGCGGAGGTAGAGTATCTGAACAAAATTTAGAAAGTCAGATAAAAATTAATGCCAGGTGTTACGGCTGGCTGGTGTTTTATAAAATAATGGTAAAGCAAGTTAAATTCAATAAAAAAAACTTGTTTCTATTTTTTTATGTAAGAGAGGTGATGGTCATTGTAAAAACACTGTTGAAAAAAAGAAATTCAATCAATAATCCGGCACATAGATTTTTAAAAACTGATTACAAAGAGATTCTTTTCGATAAATATTTATTATGGGAATTAGTCATTCATTTCGCTAAATATTTCAAAGAAAGAAAATCAGGGTTGGCATTTATTAAAAAAATATACAACAAACAACCCCTGTCCTCCAATTGATTCTGCAATATAGCTTTGCTAATATTAAATGAAAGTCGCTGTATTAATTCTTGCACATAAATCTCCGGAGCAGTTGGAGTATTTAATAAAATCACTTCAACATAAAGAGGTAAACGTATATCTGCATATAGACAAAAGTGCAGCATTTAGTTATAAAAATATAAACGCAACCTTTGTTCCCGTTCTTCCGAACTACTATTGTTCATGGGGGGCTTACAATGTAACAAGGGCAACATTTGATTTGCTGAAAAGAGCCCATAAGGATAACAATGACTATTATGTTTTAATCAGTGGAGAAGACTTCCCAATAAAACCTATTAATAAAATTGTTGAGTTTTTCAAAACCCACGAAGGAATAAGTTACATAAATCTTCTTCCTTTGGAAGAAGTTAAAAAAGATGTGCTGGTTGATTATCCTACATTTATAAAAAGATTTTCTTTTGTTCATATTCCAATCTGCCACAACAATAAGATCTTTTCAATATTGAAACATCGTTTTCTGAGTAACTTTAAAAAACTGCAAAAAAAATTCACTTTTCTCAGGTTTAAAACGCCACGGGATATTTATGTTGGGGAGAATTGGTTTAATTTAAATAGACGTGATGTTGAAAAACTATTAAAGGAATTCAGAAAATCAAAATGGCTTAGGTTTCGATTGTCTTTTGGTTTATTGATGGAGGAAGTTTTACCACATACATTACTAAAGAGAAGTTTAAATAATGACAAATGGGTGAATGACTCATTAAGGTTTACGATTTGGAAACCCAACACCGGCAGCCCGGAAGTGCTTAAATCAGAAAACATATCAGATGCCATTAATTCTAATGATTTGTTTGCCAGAAAATTTGAAGATCTATCAGTGTTGAAAGAATTATTCAATAAAATAAAGGAATAGTAAAAATGGCTCCATATTCACATGACGAAGTGATTCATAATTTTGCAGCAGCAGAAGCAGTTCTTCCGCTCTTGTTTGAGAAGTATAAGCCAATGTCTTTGCTGGATGTTGGCTGTGGCCTTGGTAACTGGGCGGCAGTAGCCAAAAAAATGGGTGTTCCAAAAATCATGGGAATTGATGGATATTATGTCAATAAATCTTTATTAAAAATAAATCAGGAAGAATTTCTGGCAATAGATCTGAAAGAATCATTTGATTTAAAACATCAATTTGATTTGGTAATCTGCCTTGAAGTGGCAGAGCATCTTCCAGTTGACTCATCAGAAGTTTTTGTAAAATCACTTGTTAATCATTCCGAAGTTATTTTGTTTTCAGCGGCCATCCCGGGCCAAGGAGGTCAGTTTCATATTAATGAACAATGGCCATCTTATTGGCAAGAATTATTTGAAAAGAATGGTTTTGAAATGATTGATTTTTTTAGAAATAAAATATGGAACAATTCTCAAATTGACCCCTGGTACAGACAAAATTTATTTTTGGTGGTAAAGAAAGGACATTCGCTTTGCATTGGAAATAACTTTGACATTCAATCCTATGTACACCCTGAATTATTTACCTTGTATATAAAGCAACAGGAAGCAAAAATGAAAAATTTGCAAGAAACAATCAATAGGTTGTCGAAAAGAGATCTTGTTGGGAAAATAAATAAGTTTATCAAGAAAATATTTTCAAAATAAATGTATTGGATATTTAACTGGGACCCTTTTCAAAAAAAGAGCAACTATATGCTGGATCAGTTAAATGATACCAGTATTCTGATTAAAACTTTAGAAAGGCCCAATCAATTAATTCAACTGCTTGAGTCAATCAAAAAATATAAATTCAGAGGTCCGGTTATTATTGCAGATGACAGTAAAATACATTACAGAGACCAGGTATTATCTGCGTTTCCTGATTTGAATATTACATATATCAATTTGCCTTTTGATACGGGTACTGCAGAAGGAAGAAATAAAATGCTTGAAGTAACCAGTACTTCTTTATTTGTATTATGTGATGATGATTTTATTTTTGAGCCTCGAACAAGAATTCCTCTAATGAGAAAACTATTGATTGAAAACAATGTAGATATTTTAGGAGGTATTTTTCGACAATACAATTTGAAATCCAGAAAACAAAAACTGAAGTCTATTATTTCAAATTGGTTTTTAAAATGCAATATTCTTATTCCATCAACCGGCATATTTGAATATCATGCAGGATTTGATATTGAAGGTAATGTTTGCAGGATGAAAAAAATAAAATATAATGATCCATTTACAATTTGCGATCTCACACATAATTTTTTTATTGGAAGGACTGATAAAATTAAATCAATGGGAGGCTGGAATCCTTTATTAAAAGGAGGTGAACACCAGAATTTCTTTATCAGAG
The DNA here is from genome assembly GCA_947448685.1 of Chitinophagaceae bacterium. Lineage (GTDB taxonomy): Bacteria > Bacteroidota > Bacteroidia > Chitinophagales > Chitinophagaceae > Ferruginibacter. The sequence goes on from CANFOP010000001.1 coordinate 45,359, forward strand.
CCAAATTAAAAGGGCTAAAGGTTGCAACTACCCGACAATGCGGCGTTATTCACGACAGGTGGTCTCCAATGCCCGAATTATTTAAAGAATTGAGGATTAGAGGAAATAGTTATCAAAAAATAGCACTCGAGGAATTTGGGATTACAAAAATGGAAAACTTTGAAGAAGTGATGAAAGAAAAATTTGGGTAGTAATTCAAAGGAGAAAAAATTCAACAACAAATCAAGATGTTACAAACTATTAAAAATAAATTCTACAAAAAATTTCATACATCTTTTGCCAAGTCTGGCATAGATTTACAGGTCTTTCAAATCTTACAGCAAAAAAAAACTGGAACATATGTTGATGTTGGCTCGCATCATCCCATTTTAGCCAACAACACTTTTTTCTTTTATCTGCGAAACTGGAGAGGAATTTGTATAGACCCTAATCCTGCATTTTCAAAACTATACAAATCCAAACGACCTGAAGACATTTTTTTGAATATTGGAATATCAGATAAATCTGAAGATGTGCTCAATTATTATACATTGAAAGAGGGACTTTCTGCAAGAAATTCTTTTTCGGAAGAATATATTAGTAGCAACAATCTGCATGAAAGCATTGAGCAAATCATACCCATAAAAATTATGACGTTAAATGAGGTATTCAATCAAAATATGTTAACTCCAGCAATTGATTTTTTGTCTGTTGATTGTGAAGGATTTGATTTTAGTGTTTTGAAAAGCAACGATTGGAATAAATACAGACCCAAAGTTGTGTGCATAGAAACCCACGACAAATTGCAAAATGATCTCGTTTCAGAATCCACAATATTTATGAACCAGATAGGCTATACCTTAAAAGGCAAAACGATGCAAGGAGCACATGTAGGAAGTTTGTTGTTTATGGAATAAATAATGAAGAAGATTTTAAAAAAAGAATTCACGTTATTAAGAATTAATCCTGCCAATTATTCAGCAACGGATAGCAGGCATTTCCAGGATGACTTTGATGTAAGCATTATAGAGAATCATGTTCGAATGTATAAAAATGCTTCAATAGTACAATTATATTTATTTAATTGGTTTTGTTTGCAAAAAACATATTGTCTTACCAGAAAGGCATCATCAATCAAAAAAATTAAAGCTTATATCAAATTCTTTATTTTTAAAAAGAGAAAAATCAATGAGGCAATTTGGGTATTAGATCAGTGGAGTTCCGGGTATTTCCACTGGTTTACGGAAGTTTTGCCACGCATAATATCAGGAATGGAAGTAAATAAAGAGGTTAAGGTTTTATTGCCTTTACATTTTAAACAGTATGATTTTATGCTGGAAAGCCTTGGGGCATTAAAGACAGAAGCAGTATTTTATGATATCAACCAGCGGATTGTTGTAAATAAACTGTTTGCTCCTTCACATTTACAACCCGCACAATTTGACCCTGAGTATATTCTAAAAGTAAGAGATGCATTTCAGCCATGTGTAACATCTAACTTGCCAGAAAAAAAAATTTATATCAGTAGAAAAAAAGCAAATAGAAGAAAGGTTATAAATGAGCAAGAACTGCACAATATGTTAATCGCTTACGGATTTATTACAGTTTATATGGAAGAACTTTCTTTCTCCAATCAACAGGCTTTAATGAATGAAACAAAAATACTAATCAGCAATCACGGAGCAGGTTTAACAAACATGCTATTTATGAAAGAAGGCTCGACGGTAATTGAACTTAAAGCAGATACTTTAGATATCAACAACTGTTTCTTTAATCTTGCAACAGCTTTGAATCATCAGTATTATTACACTATAAACCAGTCAGATTCAAATGAAATTCAAAAAGCAAATATCATGGTGGACTTGATAAAAATTGAATCATTGCTGAATAGTATTCTTTAAAATGTCCGTACTGTTTTCTATAATCATACCCTGTTATAATCAGGCCCATTTTTTACCTGATTGCCTGAACTCCTTGTTGGCTCAACAGTATCAACATTGGGAAGCAATAGTGGTGAATGATGGCTCAACGGATGATGCAAATCAGGTTGTATGGGCTTATCAGGAAAGGGATGCAAGAATCAAATTGATAAAAAAACAAAACGGCGGACTTTCATCAGCCAGAAATGAGGGAATTAAACAATCATCGGGCAGTCGATTTATATTTTTGGACGCGGATGATTTTTTATATGACAGGTGTTTGGCTGAGCTTTCAACAAATCTCAATATTGTAAATGATGATGTATTAATACAATATGGATACACCTATATTTCTGAAAAAAAAGATAAAATACTTCAAACGGTCATACCATCGGAAAGAAAAAATTTAATCCCTGATATTTTTTCAAACATTCTTGCGCCATGTCATAGTATTTGCATCAGTAAAAAACTAATTGACGCGTCCGGATACTTTGATGAAAATTTGAAAAGCCTGGAAGATTGGGATTTTTGGCTAAGGGTTGCGAAATCAGGAGCTACACATAAAGTAATACCAACATCACTTGTCAATTACCGTTACGTGAAAAATAGCATGAGCAGAAATCCTTTTACAATGTATGATTCATTTATGAAGGTAGCACAAAGAGCTGTTTTACCTGACTCAAGGATTACCGTTCCCTCCACTTTGAATAAAAAATATGAACATGATATGAACCCTTTTTTACAAAGTGCTTTAATGAGCGTTTTAGGGGTCGCTATCATGCAAAATAAAATAGAAGAATCCGTTAGATTGTTTAATAAAGAATCCCAAAAGGAAAAAAATCAGTTTATTCCTGCTGAATTCGAACCGATGTGTTCTTATTTAAGTTTTCGTTATTGGTATGATAAGGAAGATATTGAAAAAGTATTTTCAGATTTTTACCCAAGATTTGAATTGTTCTTTAATAATTTGGGATATGACAATCAATTTATTCAGAAGGCCTGTTATTTTATTTTCAAGCGCCATTTGTTTTTCAGAAATAAATACAAGTACGGTAGGCGATTAGGGGGTTTTATAAATTATTTATTAAGAAAAAAAGCAGCCATTTTATAAAATGACTCTTCCCAACGGAATATCTATAGTAATATGTACTTACAATGGAATAAATAGATTAGGCCCGACACTATTATCTATTTTCTCACAACAATTAACATCAGATATTTCATGGGAATTAATTATAGTTGACAATGCATCTACGGACAACACTACTGACTTTTGCAGAAAAATGATTGAATCCAGTGCCTTTGGAAATAAATCGAGAATTGTATTTGAATCAAAACAAGGATGTAATCATGCAAGATTAAAAGGATTGCAGGAGGTGAAATACAGGTGGCTGTTATTTTGTGATGATGACAATCATTTATTTCCGGATTATCTGGAACAAGCCTGGAGTATTTTAAACAACAATGAAAACATTGGAGTGCTTGGAGGTATAGGGATTCCATTATTTGAAGACCAAAAGCCCGACTGGTTTGATACATATTCAAAGTCTTTTGCTGTTGGTCCACAATCAAAAACAGATGGAAAAATTACCATTTCGGATAAAAAACAATTATACAGCGCAGGCAGTTTTTTTAGAAAAGAAGTCTTGATAAAATATTACGATAACGGATTTACTACCATCATGAAGGGCCCCAGTGGAAAGGAATTAACAAGAGGAGAAGATACCGAATGGTGCTTCATGATTCAATTGGCGGGATTCGATTTATGGTATAGCAGTTCATTGAAGTTTTATCATTACATGAGCAAAGAAAGAATGACCTGGGCGTATTATCTGAAATTGAAAACAGGAATTGCGAAAGGAGAGTCAAAACTTTTTCCATACCACTTATTTTTAAAATCAAATAAACCTGCCTACTATCAATTTTTAATTAGCTATACCCAATCTTTGCTTTATCATAACTTTATTTGGATCCAATTCAGAATAAGAAATTTTATTAAACCTTCAAGATATAATTCTGAAGAGTTATCGTTGGGAAAAAAAATAAGCAAAGCAAAAGCAGTTTCTTTTATTATAGATTTTTCACCGGCATTCAGGCAATTCATAAAGATCAAAAGAATTTTGAGATTCATATGATCAATCTTAGCAGTACATGTAAAGAAATATTTAACAATAAGGTTGATGCTTTAGGTTTATCTGTATTCAGGGTGTTGTATGCAATAGTGTTGTTTTTTGAAACCACACAATTATTCAAATACAGACATATAGTATATGACAAAAATTCTTTTGTAAGTGTTGGAGAAATTGACGTTACTTTTATTTTCTTTTTTTGGTTTATTATTTTAGGGATGTTGATGTTGGGTCTTTTTACAAGATTTACTACTATAGTAAATTACATATTTGGTGTTATCATCTTTAGTTCTGCCAATTCTTTTGAGTACCATATATTTTACATGTATGTTGGAGTTAATTTTTTATTGATGTTTATGCCTATTTCAAGAGTATTTTCTTTGGATAGTTTATGTCAGAAGTTAAAATACTCAAGGGTTGGTTTTGATTATAAAATTGATAGAAAAATTTTAGAGATTAATTATTTAATAGTAGTTTTTTCTGCAATTGCACTTGTTTACTTTGATTCGATATTTCAAAAAATTTCAAGTCCTATGTGGAGAAGCGGATTGGGATTGTGGTTGCCTTCCAGTCTTCCAATGGTTACATGGAATAATGCCAGCACAATGCTTAATCAGGAATGGCTCATGAAGTTTTTGGGTTATTTCGTATTGTTATTCGAAGGTTGTTTCATTTTTCTTTTTTGGTTTAAAAAACTAAGAATCTCATTAATGCTGATAGGTATATTTTTTCACATAGGAATATTGGTTTTATATCCGATACCTTGGTTTGCATTATCTGTAACCGCTGTATATTTATTGATGTTGCCTGAAAAATTTTGGTTGCAACTTTCCAATAGCATTAAATATAAAAAAAGTAACTACTTGTTTTTATATGATTCAGAATCTCCATTATGCAATAAGGTGGTTTTTGTAATAAAACACTTTGATATTTTTAATGGTGTAAATTGTTTGTCTGTTCAGGAGAATTACAGAAAAGAAACTTCATTGCAACAATTTTCAGAAGAAAAATTGCTTACAAATATCCATGGAATAGACAATAAGGGAAATTTATTTGCAGGATATGATGCATATGTTCAGTTGTTTAAATATTTAATTTACACATATCCGCTGAAACTCTTCATGTTGATGCCCGGAATTTCTTTAGTAGGTAAAAGACTATACCAAAAAATAGCATTCAAGAGGGTAAAAAAAAGTGGTATAGTTGAAAATTATTCAGTTCCGGTTTATCATCTTCCTGTTTCTGAAACGGATGATTTTTTAGTGAAAGGATGGAATAAGCTGAATCTGTCAAAGTTATTTTGGAAATTTGTTTTTCTTTTTTTGTTGCTGTTTCAATGTATGTTGATTTGGATTTCTCCGACTGGATTAAAATTCTTCCCAACCAATTTCTCCTTAAATAAAATTCCTTTGTATTTTTTTAATAACAATAAAGACTTTCTTAAAAACTATCTCGGAATTACCTATCATCCGGTTTTTTTAGAATCGCATTTCAGAGATTACAATCATATTTTAAAAATAACCTTTTTTGATGGAAGCAAAGAGCATTTGGTTCCATTGTTAAATGAAAAAGGAATGCCTGGAGAATATCTGAAAGGAGAAATCTGGAGTAATTTTACATTTAGTGTAATATCTCCGCTTCTATGCAAATCCGTAATGGAAAAGGGGTTAGATCCATATTTAAAATTGTATTTGTCTGACAAAAAAATCAATGCTTCGAACGTTGATTTTAATTTCTATATCAAAGAAATCGAAACCGCTCATCATTGGGAAAAAGATTTTTTGCAAAGACAAATTGATAAACCATGGAAATATGCCGGTTCATGCAAATTAACGGGATTTACATTTAACTATTATTGGAATGACAGCACAAAACTTCTTTTTACAAATGAAATTAAGTACAGTCACTGGTTGAAATAGAAAATTATTAAGAAAGCATTATTTTATTAACTATCTAAAGTGAAAAGTTTATTCTCTCAAACAATATTCAACAATAAAGTTGATGCTACTGGATTATCAGTATTCAGATTTTTGTACTCAATTATTTTATTTGTTGAAATCTCGAGATTATTCAAATTCAGGCATTTGATTTACGACAAGATACCTTTTCAATATGCAGGAGAGATAGACACAACATTCATCTTCATATTCTGGTATATTGTTTTAGGGTTATTATTGCTTGGGCTATATACAAGAACAGCCACCATTATAAATTTTGTTTTTGGAGTTATCGTTTTCAGTTCCGCAAAAATGGTTTCCTATCATGTTTATTACTGTTATGTTACAATGAATATTTTACTCATGTTTATGCCTGTATCAAGGGTTCTATCATTGGATAATCTATTTAAAAAATTAAAATACAGTAGTATCAACTCCTTCTATGTTGTCGACAGAAAAATATTGCAGATTAATTATTTATTTCCCGTTTTTGCTTGCATAGGATTAGTTTATTTTGATTCAACTTTTCAAAAATTAAATAGCCGATTGTGGCTGGATGGATTAGGGATGTGGCTTCCTTCAAGTCTTCCGATGATCACATGGAATGATGCAAGCTGGATTTTAAATAATGAATGGCTGATAAAATTTGTAGGATATTTTGTTATTGTATTTGAAGGACTTTTCATCTTTTTGTTTTGGCATAAACCTTTTCGAATTCCATTGTTGATAATTGGAATTTTGTTTCACATAGGCATCTTGTATATTTATCCTATTCCTTTATTTGCTATAACAGCAATGGCGATTTATTTATTACTATTACCTGAAGCATTTTGGATAAGGTTGTCTAATTTATTTATCACTAACAACAAGACCTACAAGTTTTACTATGATGCAGAGTGCCCGCTTTGTATTAAAACGGTTACACTAATCAGACATTTCGATATATTTAAAAAAATCAATTGCATAACTGTACAAAGTATTGCAAATAGTGAGCCTGCATTAAAGCAATACAGCGAAAATGAACTATTGATAAATATTCATGGAGTAACAAAAAAAGGAAAAGTATTGATTGGATATGATGCCTACATTGAACTGCTTAAAAAAATGATGTATACCTATCCAATTGCATTACTGATGATTTTGCCGGGAGTTTCATTAATTGGTAAAAAAATGTATAAATACATCGCAGGAAATCGGTTGAATCAAAGATGCACAGAAGAAACATGTATCATTCCTGTTTATACCAACCCACCTCTTGAGACAGATGATTATTTGGTTTCAGGCTGGAACCAACTGAGAATTTCCAAATCTTTTTGGAAATTCATGTTTCTTATTTTTATTGTAGGGCAGACACTTGTCATTTGGTCATCTCCATTGGTTCAAAAAAGAGTAAGTATTATCAAACCGGTTAATAAAGTTCTCCTTAGCACTTATTATAATACCAAATATATTTTCAAAAGATATGTAGGAGTTACCAATCACCCGGTTTTTCTAAACGATCATTTTGATAAAAATAATCACATTTTTAAAATCACTTGCTTATATAACAACAAGGAAATAACCATTCCTATCATCAGAAACAATGGTATGCCAGGTAAATATAACACTGGCCAGTTATGGTGCTATTATACATTTTTCACGTCTTTTGATATTATAAGGCAACAAACTAATTTTTATACGTTTGAAGAAAGGGTTACACCTTTTTTAAACCTTTTTGCAATTGACAATAAGATTAATTTAAACAACGCTTCGTTTAAGATATATATTAAGAATATAGACATCCCTCAAAAGTGGCAAAAAGATTTTCTGCAGAAACAAATAGAAAAGCCGTGGAAAATAACAGGAACATGTAAACTTGAAAATAATAAATTTTTATTTCATTGGCTGAACTTACAATGAGTACTTTACCAGAAAAATTAAAAGACGATTGGAAGTCGGTGTTTAACAAAAAAGTTGATGCACTGGGCTTGGCAGTATTCAGAATTTTATATGCGGTTGTTTTGTTTTGTGAAATATCACAACTATATAAATTCAGACATATCATTTACGATAAAAATCCTTTTTCCAACACAGGCGAAATTGATGTCACCTTTATTTTTTTCATTTGGTTTTTAATATTGGGATTGATAATGATAGGCCTCTTTACCAGAATTTCACTGATATTAAACTACCTTTTTGGTGTAATTATTTTCAGTTCGGCAAATTATTATGAGTATCATATTTTTTACATTTATGTTACCGTCAATTTTTTATTGCTTTTTATACCAGTTTCCAGGGTTTTTTCTATTGATAGTTTGATCAAAAAAATTAAATATTCTGAAATAGGCCATGAGTATAAAACAGATAGAATGATATTGGAAATAAACTATCTGATTCTTGTGTTTGCAGGAATTGCTTTGGTTTATTTCGATTCCATTTTTCTTAAGTTGTCAAGTCCTATGTGGTTGGATGGATTAGGAATGTGGCTTCCTTCAAGTTTACCTATGGCAGTTTGGAATGATACCAGTGTCATTTTGAATCAAGAGTTTTTAATAAAATTTTTAGGATATTTTGTGATTGTTTTTGAATGTGTGTTCATTTTTCTTTTTTGGATCAAAAGGCTCAGGGTTCCTTTGATGATTATTGGAATATTATTCCATATTGGAATATTATTCATATACCCTATTCCTTGGTTTGCATTAACTGTTATCGCCTTGTATTTATTAATGTTGCCCGAAAAATATTGGAAAAAAATATCTAATCTGTTTAAAAGTAAATCCTATAGTTTTCAATTTTTGTATGATTTAGAAAGTCCGTTACATAATAAGATTGTTATAGCGATAAAACATATGGACTTGTTTAGTAAAATCAATTGTCTGCCTATACAGCAAATTACCAGTAAGCAATCATCGTTAAAAGATATTCCTGAAAAAGAAGTTTTAATGAAGATTCATGGAGTAAACAATTCTGGAAAATATTATATTGGCTATAATACTTACGTCCAACTATTTTTTCATTTAATATATACATTCCCCATAGCCCTGTTAATGATATTGCCGGGAATATCTTTTTTATGTAAGAAACTATATAATCTAATTTCAGGTCGAAAAATAAAAAGTGTAAATATTAGTGAAAGTAAAGCAGCATCAAATTTTTCCAAACAACAAAAGACAAGTTTATTCCTGAAAGGATGGAGCGAGGAAAATATCACCATCTTTTTTTGGAAGATGATATTAATTGTGTTGTTCTTTTTTCAGTGTCTCGTAATTTGGACGACACCATTTATACAGTCAAGAATTTCCAAAACCAACCCTATTAATCAAATTGAACATATACTATATTATAAAACAAAGTTTTTTGCAAAAAAATATTTAGGTGTGATGAGACATACCGTTTTCTTAAATGATCATTTTTACAACTATACACATATTTATAAGGTTACTTTTCTAAATGAAAAAAACGAAGAGATATTAGTTCCATTAATTGATAACAATGGAATGCCTGCTAAGTATATCAGCGGGCCAACCTGGAGATATTATGCATTTGGAATTTCATATTCAATGTTGGAATTTCAAACCAATCAAACTAATCTTGAAACAGGGTTGATTCCATTTTTAATTTATTTTTTAGACCAAAAAAAAATTCGAGAAAACAAACTGACCTTTAAATTATATGTAAAAGATATTGACAAACCTCATAAATGGAAAAAAGATTTCTTGCGCGAACAAATTAAAAAACGATGGCAGGAAGCAGGTTTATGTAAAATGGAAAACGGTCAAGTAAATTACCATTGGAATAAAAAAATGGATTCTGTTTTTAATAATATAAGATAACTATAGAATGTTAATTGCCATCACAGGTGTATCGGGATTTTTAGGCTCTAAAACTGTTGAAGCTTTATCTTCTACTTATGATATATTTGGAATCAGTCATTCTGTTTCCAATCATCCCATAATTCCTGTTTTTCCATTTCAAGAACTGGAGCGTATTGAATCATATCCCGAAGTGGTTGTACATTGTCATGCCGCTGTTTCATCCGGAATAAATAATGTTGATAAAAAATTACTTTTTGACGGTAATGTACATGCTACACAGAAAATAATAGCCAGATACCCTGAAGCGAAACATATCTATATATCAACCGCATCCGTTTATGAACAAATCGATGAAATAAAAACGGAAACTTCAAATGTAGCACCCGTTTCAGACTACGCCGTTTCAAAATTACAGGCTGAGAATGTTGTTTTGAAAACAGACAATGCCGTTATAGTCAGATTGTCATCATTATATGGCATTGGTATGAAAGAAAATACGATTATACCTAATTATATTAATCAGGCAATAAACAATCAACAGATAGATGTTTGGGGTAAAGGCAGCAGGAAACAAAATTATATTCATGTAAGTGATGTTGCAAAGCTTATAGATAAAATTATTCATAGGAATATTTGGGATAAAAAAATATACTTAGGTGTAGCAGAAAAAGAATACAGTAATGCAGAGTTGGCTACAATGATTGCTGCATTTACAAACGCCGATGTTCAGTTTATAAATGATGATTTGTCTATATCAAATCGATTTGATAATCATTTTACAAGAAATGAATTAAATTGGTGTCCACAAGTTGATATTTCATTGGAGTTGAAAAAAATGATAGAATGGAAACAAAAACAGTCCTGGTTACCGGAATAGGAGGTAATGTTGGTCAAGGTGTATTAAGAAACATCGTTTCTCTGAAAAGCAATATTAGGATTGTGGGAATTGATATTGCAAGTTTTACAGCGGGTAATCACTTGTGTGATGTAACGTATAAAGTTCCCTACGCGTATGATGATATGTACATTTCATCAATACAAGAAATTGTAACAAAAGAGAATATTGATTTAATAATCCCCACAACCGACTATGAGGTTTATTATTTATCATTAAATAAGTCGGCAATTGGAAC
>CANFOP010000002.1 GCA_947448685.1 Chitinophagaceae bacterium
AGTAATACTGGACCATCCACCTTCAAATTACAGTATAGTTTAAATGACACATTGTATACAGATTTTGGCCCACAAATAAAACTATCTAGTGCATCATGGAGTTCAACGATTTCAGATACAACAGCAACTAAATCGTTCAACTTAAGTACACTTTCAATTCTAAACAATCAGCCGGCCGTTTATTTTAGAATTGTTAATGTGAATAAAACTTCTATAGGTGGCTCAACCATTGGAACAGGTGGAACTAATGCTATTGATAACTTTACGGTTACCGGTAATTCAAATCTTTTACTAAATGTAAAAGCATACTTAGAAGGCTATTATACTGGAAATTCAACTATGGCAACAACATTGCGTGATTTGAACTTAAGTTCAGATCCAACTGCAACAGATACAATGACTGTTAATTTGTGGTCGCCCGATTCATTAGGCCTTAACGTAAACCCATCTTATAGCCTAAAGGGTATATTGCGTTCAAATGGAAACTTAAGTGTTATTCTTCCTAAATCAATCATTGGGAATAGTTACTACATAGCTCTTAAACATCGAAACAGTATTGAGACGTGGAGCGCAAGAACCATTAATATTTCTCAGTCGAATTATTATAACTTCACAGATAGTTTAAGTAAGGCATTTGGTGATGTTCTTTATAATGCACCGATGAAGGATATGGGAAATGGGGTCTATGCGCTGTATTCTGGAAACGTAGATCAGGATGAAACTATAGGCATTTTTGACATGTCCAATGCTGAGAATGATGCGTTTAATTTTGAATATGGATATAATGCTACGGATTGTAATGGAGATGGCGCAACAGACGCGTTGGATATGCAATTAATTGAGAATAATGCCATGTTGCAAATAGTTACTTCTCATCCATAGAAGAAGTCAAAGCAATATTTTTTAATTAATAGGCGGCAAGGAAACTTGTCGCCTATTTCATTTATTTTTTCAAACAACAAAATTATTCATTCCAAAAGGCATTGTATTTTATAATAAATGAAATGCCAAACAATAAATTTATCTAATTTTACGAACACACATTCAATTATGGAACATGTCATAGAAGGAATAAAAGCGTTGTTTTTTTCATTCAGTAATAAGGATTCTTCTCAAATAGAAAAAATCCCGCAAAGCGGAAGTGATCGTATGTATTTTAGAATTTATGATAAAGATCAAAAGAGTTATATAGCAACTCACAGCAGCAATGTAAAAGAAAACAAAACGTTCATTTATTTTACCGAACTTTTTAAAAGCATTCACTCTCCTGTTCCGGAAGTTTATGCGGTCAACGATGACTGCACCATTTATATTCAGGAAGACTTTGGCGACAATTCATTATTGTTTGAATTGGAAAAGAATGGCCAGACTGAATTAACTTTCGAATTATTTAAAAAAAGTCTGAAAGCACTTGCCAATTTGCAAATAAATGCCGACAAGCAAATGGATTACAGCCAATGTATTACCAGTCGTGAGTTTGGCCATCAAGCCATTGTCAGCGATTTGTTGTATTTCAAATATTATTTTCTGGATACTTTGAAGATACCTTATGATAAGGAAGGTTTGCTGAATGACTTTGAAGCAATCGGCAATTATCTGTCACATGCAGAGCACAAGCATTTTATGTTTCGCGATTTTCAAAGCAGAAATATAATCATAAAGAATGACGAGGTTCATTTTATAGATTATCAGGGAGGTATGAAAGGTGCGTTGCAATATGATGTAGCCTCTTTGTTGTGGCAAGCAAAAGCCAATCTTAGCGAAGATTGGAAAAACAAACTGCTTGATTATTACATGGATTGTGTTGATGATAACCTGGGTAAGAAAATCAACAGAGATCATTTTGTCAATCAGTACAATGGATATGTATTGATTAGATTGCTACAAGTATTGGGCGCTTATGGTTTCAGGGGTTTGTTTGAACGCAAAGCCCATTTTTTAAGCAGCATTCCCCTTGCATTAAAAAATTTGAAATGGTTTTTATCCAACAAAAAAATCGGCATAAGTTCTCCTTTATTTGAAAGTCTGCTGAATCAGATAACTGATGATGCAACGATTCGGCAATTTGAAATCAATAAAGCAACATCCGAAACACCATTAACAGTCAGGATCAACAGCTTTTCTTATTTGAAAAATGGCTATCCAAAAGATGAAACATCCAATGGCGGCGGCTATGTGTTTGATTGCAGAGGGATATTAAACCCCGGAAGGATTGAGGAATATAAAAAGCAAACGGGTCAGGATAAGCCGGTGAAAGACTATCTTGAACAACAAACAAACATGCCGGCTTTTTTAAACAGCATTTATGACATAATTGATATTTCGGTTGAAAACTATATCAATCGAGGTTTCGAACATTTGGATATTAATTTTGGATGCACAGGAGGCCAGCACAGAAGTGTATATGCGGCAGAGGCATTGAACAGACATCTAAAAAACAAATTCGGCGTAAAAACTATTCTGCAACATTTAAACAAAGAAAACTGGGTTCAATGAAAGCAATGATATTTGCGGCAGGGTTAGGTACAAGATTCAAGCCATGGACAGATCGGCATCCAAAAGCTTTGGCAATGGTAAACAACAAATCATTGTTGCAAAGAAATATTGAATACCTCCAAGAATATGGAATCTACGATGTTGTGGTGAATGTTCATCATTTCGCAGATCAGGTAATTGAGGCAGTTCAAAATAATAATGGCTGGGGAAGCAATATTGTAATTTCAGATGAAAGAGAGGAGCTCCTTGAAACAGGAGGAGGCCTGTTAAAAGCTCAAACATTTTTACAAGGAACAGAACCTTTCATAACGCTCAATGCTGATATTTTAACGGATTTGCCTTTGAATGACTTGTTGATTTTTCATAAAAAAAACAAGGCATTCATTTCTTTAGGTATTTCAAACAGGCTTTCTACCAGGAATTTTTTATTCAATGAATTCAAACGCTTGTGTGGGTGGGAGAACAGCAATAGCGGAGAAAAAAGAATAGTTATTCAGCATCAAACGCTGTATCCAATGGCATATAGTTGTGTTGCAGTGTTTGAACCTTCGATTTTTGAGTTGATTCCGCAGCAAGGAAAATTTTCTCTTACAGAAACCTATTTAAGTCTTGCCAAAGAATTTCCCATTGTTGGATATGAATATAATAATGGTAGGTTTATTGATGTGGGTAAACCAGAAAGTGTTGACCTTGCAGAAAAAATGTTTCCAGTTATTTGACTTGATTTTTCTGAAGGTTAACTAGAACCGCTTCAATTCTGCTTTTTATAGTAGTATAGTCGGTATATCCCTTACCTACCATGTGAAAAGTAGCATCATTGGTTTGAATAAAAACAGTGGGATAACCATCGACTTTCAATTGTTTGACTAGAGAGAATTCATAATAGGCCATTTCTTTGTACTCATTACTTGATAGTTTTGTATAAAAAGCCTCTTCCTGAATGCTATATTTTTCAAGTAAATGTTTGTATGCTTCATTGTCTGTTAGGTCTCTTCCTTCAAAATGGAGAGCGTATTGAAGATCGGAGGCGAATTCTGCCGAACGCTCTGGATAATATTCTTTAAAGATGCACATTGCGATGGCAGGTTTTTCAGAATTAGGATACCAATCACTTTCTTCGGGATTAAAAATGTGCCATAAATAATCTGGCCCAAAACTAATACCGGTAAATTCTTCTACCGATTTGTAGGCTTTTGAAATGTACTCAGCACTTATTCTTATATGTGTAGGCTTCTCTGGCAGTATCATGCCTCCGCTCAGCACTTCAATATCTAGTTGATTTTTAAAATTTTCAGCAATATCTTTCATGACAGGGCTGAACGCGTAGCACCAGCCACAGTAAGCATCATAGCAATAAATCAACAATGGTTTCATTTGTATTGGCTTTTATCAGTGTGCAGCCAGCCAGTTTGAGCCTGAGCCTAATTCTGCATCCGTTGGAACATTATTGGGAAGAGATAGCGCATGTTGCATGCAATGCAATATGACCGGCTTAACTTTTTCTATTTCTTCATTCAGCACGTCAAATACGAGCTCGTCATGAACCTGCAAAATCATTTTAGATTTGAATGCGTGCTTCTTAAATTCATCATGAATTTTAATCATGGCAAGTTTAATCATATCGGCAGCGGTACCTTGTATTGGCGAATTGATTGCGTTTCTTTCAGCAAATCCCCTTACTGTAAAATTAGCGGAATTAATGTCTTTCAACCAGCGCTTTCTGCCCATTAGCGTTTGTACGTAACCGTTAGTTTTGGCAAAAGCAATGCTGTCATCCATATATCTTTGGATATTAGGAAATTGCTTTTTATAATTGTCAATAATCTCTTTAGCTTCTGTTCTTGAGATACCCAGATTTTCAGCCAATCCAAAAGCGCCTTGTCCATATATAATACCAAAGTTTACACTTTTAGCCTTGTAGCGCATTTCTTTTGTCACTGCTGACTCTTCTACATTAAACACTTTTGCAGCAGTAGCTGTATGAATGTCTTTACCGGTTTTAAATGCATTGCACATATTTTCATCTCCACTGATGGCAGCCACTATCCTTAATTCTATTTGAGAATAATCCGCAGAAATCAATATATGGTCTGCATCTCTTGCAACAAAAGCTTTTCGTATCTCTTTACCCCTGTCAGTTCTAATAGGAATATTTTGTAAATTGGGATTGTTGCTGCTGAGCCTTCCTGTTACTGCAACGGCTTGTGCGTAACTCGTATGTACCCTACCTGTTTTAGGGTTGATCAGTAAAGGCAATGAATCAACATACGTAGATTTTAGTTTTGTTAATTCTCTGAATGTAAGTATGTCATTACATATTTTATGTTGATTGGCTAATTTTATCAATACATCTTCTCCTGTTGCATATTGCCCTGTTTTTGTTTTCTTGGCTTTTGGGTCCAACTTTAATTTTTCAAACAAGACTTCACCTAACTGTTTGGGAGAAGCCAGGTTAAAGCGAACCCCGGCTTGATGATAAACAAGCTCTTCGGCTTCTTTGGCATCTTTTTCCAAATCTTTTGAATAGGCGTTTAGGAACTCAACATCTACCTTGATGCCTTCAAACTCCATATCAGTCAACACCTTCACCAACGGGGCTTCTACATCATTGAATATTTTTTCAACATCACATGACTTGATTTGAGGAATAAATACATTCTTTAACTGCAGTGTAATATCGGCATCTTCTCCCGCGTATTCTTTTATTTTTTCAGGATCCACATCACGCATATTACCTTGATGTTTCCCCTTTTTTCCTATCAGTTCTTCAATATGTATTGGCTCATAACCAAGGTACTTGGCGCTTAGCACATCCATACTTCTTTTCCCTTCTGGTTCTATTACATAATGAGCCAGCATCGTATCAAAAGTCTTTCCCTTTGGTTCAATACCGTACCATTTAAGCAATAGAAAATCATATTTAATGTTATGACCTATCCAACATAATTTTTCATTTTCAAACAGCGAGTCAAATTTATTTAACAGGGCAATACATTTGTTTTTTTCCGGTGGACAAGGAACATAGTAAGCTTCTCCAGGCTTAATGGAAAAACTCATACCCACCAGTTCAGCGATATTCGCATCAATGTCGGTTGTTTCAGTATCAAAACAAATTTCTTCAACATTGCTTATAGTTGCAATCAGGCTGGCAATAGCTGCCTCTGTTTCAACCAAATGATAATGATGTGGAGTGTTGTGAATGTTTTTATCTGCAAATGAATACGATGTCTCAGGTTTTTCAATGGCAGTTGTCATAGATGTTTCGGTTTGAACACTATTTCCAAACAAATCCATTTGGCCGCTTGTTGTTACCGCTTTAGATACTGATGCGATTTGAATTTCCTCGCCAAGAATTCTTTTACCGAGTGTTTTAAATTCAAGTTCAGTAAAGATATCAGTCAGTGCGTCTTTGTTTAATTCTTTTAAGCGAAAATCTTCCTCATGAAACTCAACGGGAACATTGGTAATGATAGTGGCAAGTTTTTTACTCATCACGGCCATATCTTTTCCGTTTCGGATTTTTTCACCTAAAGCACCTTTAATATTGTCTGCATTTGCGAGAACGTTTTCTATGGAACCATATTCCTTTAATAACTTAACGGCGGTTTTTTCACCAACACCCGGAATCCCTGGTATATTGTCTACCGAATCTCCCATCATACCAAGCATGTCTATTACTTGGCTAACTGTATCAATATCCCATTTTTTACAAATCTCATCGGGACCTAATATTTCAAAAGACCCACCCTGGTATGGGGGTTTATATATTTTTATTCTTTCAGAAACCAATTGACCATAATCTTTATCAGGGGTCACCATATACACTTCATATCCAGCCTCTGCCGCTTGTTTTGCCAATGTTCCAATTACGTCATCTGCTTCAAATCCATCCATCTCTACTACTGGAATATTAAAACCCTGAATAATTTTTTTTATATCTGGAATGGCTGAAATGATATCTTCGGGTGCTTCCTGACGATTGGCTTTGTAATCTGCAAAATCAGTGTGTCGCTCTGTGGGCGCATGTGTATCAAAGCAAACAGCCATATGGGTAGGCTTCTGGTTGTTGATCAGATCTATAAGTGTATTCGTAAAACCAAATTGTGAATTTGTATTTCTGCCGTCTTGGGTTAGTCGAGGACTTCGGATAAGCGCATAATAAGCGCGAAAAACGAGCGCCATAGCATCCAATAAAAACAATTTTTTTTGCATTATATAAAAGTATAACAAATGGTTGAAAATCGATGCCCAATGATAAAGTTAAACTTTATTCGTATTAGCGTGATTCATACAAAAAATATAGATTAAAGTATTATTTTTGTCGTAAATCAGAAAAATGAATCGTCTTTCAAAATATATATTAGGTACAATCACCTTGTTGATTGTTGTGTTTTCATGCACAAAAGAAAAAAGTCAGGAAAACAATCAACTTCCTGGTGTGGCTAATAATCCAACCGGAGATTGTAAATCATGTGCATTTTATCCCTGGTGTGATGAGTCCACCTATACATACGTAGATACAACTGCTTCAGGCATAACTACTACTGACTACAACTATTTGTTCCTAAGTGATACAACAATCAATGGAGTTGATTACAAAGTAACTGATAATGGTGCAGGAGAGATTGTTTATCACAATTGTACAAACAATGTTACTTCATTTTTAACGTATGACTTTGGCAATAACCTTGTTTTGCATACTACTTTGAAAGAATCTCTACCTGTTGGCGGAAATTGGCTGGATTATTTCCCCGGCAATCCGATTGCCAATAGTACTCAATATAAGATTAACAACAAGTCAATTACAAGAAACGTAAATGGTAATTTGTTTGTAGATGTGACGCTTGTGCAAGAAAGGAGCTTTTTAGATACAGTATTGGTGACCAATTCCAATGTGTATTATGCAAGAGGGGTTGGTGAAATTGAAAGAGTGGTTAAAGATATCAGTGGTCAACAAATTTCTCACAGAATTCTTACCAGCTATCATATACCATAATATTCAGAAATCTTTTATAAAAATGGGGGCTTTAATCAAGCCCCCATTTTTAGTTGGTTTTTTTCATCGCCTCCAACTGATTTGTAAGTTCAAACATTTTGTCTCTTAACCTTGCCGCTTCCATAAAGTCAAGGTTTTTTGCCACTTTTTCCATTTCTTTCTTTGTTTTTGCAATTGCTTTTTCCAATTGGGGTATGGTTGAATATTGTTGTTCTTCTTCTGCAGCTAATGAAATGGAAGCAACTTCGTTTTGAATGGCATAAGGATTGGATGGATCATATCCTTTCACATCCAACACGCTTCCTTGTGCCATTACCTGATCTTTGCTTTTTTGGATGGTTATAGGGGTGATGTTATGTTTAATGTTGTATGCGATTTGCTTTTCTCTTCTTCGCTGCGTTTCATCCATTGTTTTTTGCATGCTGGCGGTAATTTTATCGGCATAAAAAATTACCTTACCATTTGCATTTCTGGCGGCACGTCCTGCCGTCTGAGTTAAGCTTCTTTCATTTCGGAGAAATCCTTCTTTGTCTGCGTCCATGATGGCAACCAACGATACTTCGGGCAAGTCGAGTCCTTCTCTGAGTAGGTTTACTCCCACCAAAACATCAATAATGCCGAGACGAAGTTCCCTTAAAATTTCTACTCTTTCCAATGTGTTCACATCGCTGTGGATATACTTGGCTTTTATGTTGATGCGACCGAAATAGGTGTTCATTTCTTCTGCCATACGCTTTGTTAATGTGGTTACCAAAACGCGTTCACCTTTGGTTATTCTGTTGTCAATTTCTTCCAGCAGATCATCAATTTGATTTAATGTAGGTCTCACTTCAATGGGAGGGTCCAGCAGTCCGGTTGGTCTCACCACTTGTTCTACTACTACTCCATCGCATTTTTGCAATTCATATTCTCCGGGTGTGGCAGATACAAAAATGATTTGGTCGGTGATATTTTCAAATTCATTAAAATTCTGAGGACGATTATCCATGGCCGATGGCAGTCTGAATCCATAATCGACCAGCACGAGTTTTCGGCTTCTGTCACCGCCATACATACCGCTGATTTGCGGAATGGTTTGGTGGCTTTCATCAATGATGGTAAGAAAATCTTTAGGAAAATAATCAATCAGACAGAAAGGTCTGGTGCCGGGCTTCCTTCTATCGAAAAAGCGGGAATAGTTTTCAATGCCTGTACAGTATCCAAGTTCCCTGATCATTTCCAGATCATAACTAACGCGTTCGCTTATACGCTGAGCCTCCAATAACTTACCTGCACTTTTGAAATAGGCTACCTGGGCTGCACATTCATCTTGTATTTCATTGATTACCTGAGCCATCATATCTTTCGGAGCGAGGTATAAATTGGCTGGAAAAATTGCAGCATTGTCAACTATGCCAATTCTTTTTCCTGTGGAGAGTTCCAGCGTTTCAATGCTTTCGATCTCATCTCCGAAGAAACAAATTCTGTATCCAAAATCAACATAAGGCAAATTAATGTCTATCGTATCTCCATTTACCCTGAAAGTGCCTCTGCTAAATTCTACTTGACTTCGGTGATACAGCGAGTTTACCAATGAGTGAAGAAAACCTTGTCTTGAAATAACATCTCCGGTTTTAATGCGAATGATGCCATTTTCATATTCTGTAGGGTTTCCCATACCATAAATACAACTTACACTTGCTACGATGACAATGTCTCTTCTTCCACTCAGCAATTGGGCAGTAGCTTGTAGTCTAAGTTTATCCAGTTCTTCGTTTATGCTTAGGTCTTTTTCTATGTATGTATTGGAAACCGGCAAGTATGCCTCCGGTTGATAGTAATCATAATAAGAAACAAAATACCCAACTGCGTTGTCGGGAAAAAACTGTTTGAACTCCCCATACAACTGCGCCACCAGTGTTTTGTTATGCGTTAATACTAAAGTGGGTCTCTGCAAATGCTGAATCACATTTGCCATCGTAAATGTCTTCCCACTTCCAGTAACGCCCAGTAAAGTCTGATATCTTTCTCCGTCTAAAATGCCCTTGGTTAATTGTTGGATGGCACCTGGCTGATCACCTGCTGGATTATATTCTGAAACTAATTTAAAAGGCATGTTTTTTTCGCTTGAGTAAAATTAGACAAAACTCTAATAGCCTGATTGATTTAAATGAGTGTA
Source organism: Chitinophagaceae bacterium (assembly GCA_947448685.1). Classification (GTDB taxonomy): domain Bacteria; phylum Bacteroidota; class Bacteroidia; order Chitinophagales; family Chitinophagaceae; genus Ferruginibacter. The sequence continues at coordinate 9,651 of CANFOP010000002.1, forward strand.
TTTCATGAAGTTTCATTTGCAAATCATTGATTTAACAAGTAATTGCTCGAATAACCTTGCAAACCGACCAAAAATCGTTACCTTTGCGCGTCAAAAAACAGTCCTTAGTTTAAAAAATAAAAACACTACTACTGACTGTCACATTACAAAAACAATCAAATGAATATTCGCAACATCGCAATTATTGCTCACGTAGATCACGGAAAAACCACATTAGTAGACAAGATTTTACACGCAACCAAAGTTTTTAGAGAAAACCAGGAGACGGGAGAATTGATAATGGACAGTAATGATCTGGAGAGAGAAAGGGGAATTACTATTTTCAGTAAAAATGTTTCTGTAACATATAAAGACGTAAAAATCAATGTTATTGATACTCCGGGTCACTCGGATTTTGGAGGTGAAGTAGAAAGGGTATTAAAAATGGCAGACGGCGTATTGTTGTTGGTCGATGCTTTTGAAGGTCCAATGCCCCAAACTCGTTTCGTATTACAAAAGGCATTGGCGCTTGGATTGCGCCCAATAGTGGTGATTAATAAAGTGGATAAGCCAAACTGTCGTCCTGACGAAGTGCACGATGCCGTATTTGAATTGTTTTTCAATCTTGATGCTACGGAAGAACAACTAGATTTTCCTACCTTCTACGGATCTGGAAAGAATGGATGGTTCAATGATTCATTGACACCTATTGACAATATTGCTCCATTATTGGACGGAATTATAAAATTTGTACCTGAGCCTAAGGCAAATCAAGGAACGTCTCAGATGCAAATCACTTCATTGGATTACTCTTCATTTTTAGGAAGAATAGCCGTGGGAAAAGTGGCCAGAGGAAGTTTAAAAGAAAATCAACAGATTTCATTGGTACAGGCCGACGGCACAATAAAGAAAATGAGAATTAAAGAATTGTATGTGTTTGAAGGAATGGGTAAGAAAAAAGCAGAAGAGGTTTTTGCGGGTGATATCTGTGCTGTAGTAGGGTTGGATGATTTTAATATTGGTGATACCATTGCAGATATTGATAATCCTGAAGCATTGCCGGTTATCAGTGTTGATGAGCCAACAATGAGTATGCTTTTTGGCATCAACAACTCACCATTTTTTGGCAAAGAGGGGAAATTTGTAACAAGCCGACATTTGCGTGATCGTTTGTTTAAAGAAACAGAAAAAAATCTTGCATTACGTGTGGAAGATTCAGACAGTGCTGATAGCTTTTTGGTTTATGGTCGCGGTATTCTCCATTTGGGAATACTTATTGAAACCATGAGGAGAGAGGGTTTTGAGCTAACAATTGGTCAGCCTCAAGTGCTGGTAAAACATATTGATGGGAAAAAACATGAGCCATATGAAAATCTGGTGGTGGATGTTCCTGCTGAATACAGCGGAAAGGTAATTGATATGGTTACTCAACGTAAAGGTGAAATGCTGATTATGGAAACCAAAGGTGAAATGCAGCACCTGGAATTTGAAATTCCATCAAGAGGATTGATAGGATTGAGAAGCAATATGTTGACCAATACCGCAGGAGAAGCCGTAATGGCTCATCGTTTCCTGGAATACAAACCATGGAAAGGACCTATTCCCGGAAGAAATAATGGTGTGCTCTTATCTAAAACAACAGAAAAAACAACCGCCTATTCCATTGATAAATTGCAAGACAGAGGAAGGTTCTTTGTTGATCCGGGGGATGATGTATATGCAGGCCAAATCATTGCAGAGCATATTAAGCCGGGCGACTTGGTAGTGAATGCTACTGAGGCCAAAAAACTGACTAACCACAGGGCAAGTGGAAGCGATGATGCCAGCCGCGCCGCTCCTAAAATTTTAATGACATTGGAAGAATGCATGGAATATATTCAACAGGATGAATGCATTGAAGTGACGCCTAAAAACATTCGTCTCAGAAAAACAATTTTAAATGAAGATGAAAGGAAGCGTGTAAGTAAATCGATGTCACAAGAAGCTTAATCGCAAAAAATATAGAGTCCGCTGTTTCAGCGGACTTTTTTGTTAATATACTATCTTTGATTTGTGAAAAAACAATTGTTTATACTATTTATTGCTGTTATTGTTTTGATGTTACCATCGATTATTCATGCGCAATGTTCCATGTGCACAAAAACAGCCTCACAACTTGGAGAAAAGCCCGCATTAGGCTTGAATAAAGGTATCATATATCTGATGTTGACACCTTTGGTGATAATGTCTGTGATTGCTTACAGGTGGTGGAAGGGGGAGAGAAAGATAGAAAAATAGGCTTCTGAATGCAATCATCCCAAATGTTTAACTAAACCACCTTGAATTTTTTTGATGAGCAGAAATAATCGGGTACTGAAAAATATTCTTTATAAGATAGTAGTTGTTTTTTACCATTTCAACTATCAACTAAAAAAGAAGTTTAAAAAAAAATCATCTGCCAAAAGAATTTTAATTGGTTGCCTCCAATTTAATGGATACACCGGATCTGAATTGTATGTTTTTGAACTTGCCAAAAAACTTGTACAAGAAAATTGGGAAGTTTTTATTGTTGCCAAAACAGTGGGAAATCCGCTGAGAAAAAAAATAAAAAAAATAGGAGTCAGTGTATATAAATTGAAATATTGCCCGGTTTTTTTAAAATTTGACATTCTACATTGTCAACATAAACCAATTACAGAGAAACTTATTGAACTATTTCCCAACACGCCAAAAGTTTGTACAATACATTCAGAAATAATCGAATTAGAAAACCCCGTTATTCATCACTCCATAAAAAAATATATTGCTGTCCGGCCTGAAATTAAAACCAAATTAATTGAAACCGATTGCATAAAAGCGGATGCTATTGAAATAATTTATAACCCAATAGATGACAGCAGGTTTAATTCAACCCAATCTGCACATGGTGGTTATACTCTTTTCGTTGGGACTCTCGATAAATTAAGGCAAAATGCTATTTTTGATCTTGTTTCATCCACCCAGAAAGAAAACAAACAATTATGGGTTGTTGGAAAAAACCATTCGAATTATTTAGATGAACTAAAATCCAATCACCACGTTCATTATTTCGAAGAAACAGAAGAAGTTGAAAAATTTGTAATTAATTGTAATGAAACAGCAGGAATCAAACTCGGAAGAACAACGATTGAGGGTTGGTTTTGTGGTAAACCTTGTTGGATGTATGATGTAGATTCCAATGGATTAATTTTAAAAAAGGAACTTACCTATCCGCCCAATAATTTAAACATTTACAGAAGTCACACAGTAATAAAACAAATCATACATTTATATTTAAACGCTATCAAGAAATGATACTTTTCTGCTACGGAACAAGGCCTGAATATATCAAAATAAAAAAATTAATTGAGTTATCCGGAAACTTGCCTCATAAAATATTGTTTGTCAGTCAACATAAAGATATTGCTGTTGGGAATTATGATTATAAAATTGAGATTGAAAACGGAGAAAATCGACTGGATGCAATCATTAAATCAATTTTAACTGATAAAATCGAGCATGTATTTAAGGGGATTAATTACGTATTGGTTCAAGGAGACACAGCCACTTCTTTTGGATTGGCGCTTGCAGCATATCATCGTGAAATTAAAATTATTCATCTCGAAGCAGGCTTAAGGACTTATGACAATAAGAATCCTTATCCTGAAGAAGCATACAGGCAATTTACCAGCAGCATTGCAGATATTCATTTATGTCCAACAACACTGAACAGGGATAATCTATTGAAGGAAAATGTACAGGGACAAATTCATGTTGTAGGCAATACGGTCATAGATAATTTGAATGATGACAATATAGTTTACGAGAATATTGTACTCATTACACTTCATAGAAGAGAAAATCATAAGGATATTGTCAATTGGTTTACAGAGTTAAACAAATTAGCTAAAAACCATCCGGATATTCGGTTTATTTTACCCATTCACCCCAATCCGAATGTATTCAATCATAAAAATATTTTAACAAACGTAGAAGTAATTGACCCTGTTAGCCATGAACAATTTATTGAATTAATGAAAAGAGTCAAACTGATAATATCAGATAGTGGAGGAATTCAGGAAGAAGCCTCCTTTTTAAAGAAAAAAGTGATTGTGTGTAGAAAGAAAACCGAAAGAGTTGAATCAATTAATAAAAATTCTTTTTTGTGTGAAGAGCCAAATCAACTGGAAAAAATATTTGAAAAATTAATCAATGACTACGAGGTGAATTATCCCAGCCCTTACGGAGATGGAAAGTCTTCAGAAAAAATTCTACAAATCCTGTCTCAGTTATAAAGAAATTTTTTAAAAATGAGCAAGTTAAAACACTATATTTCTTTTTTTTTTCAGCGATTAACTCCCCCTAAAAAAGATTTTAAAAAAGAATTTTATCGAATTGTTAATTTGGTTGATTCAAATAAGTCTTTTTGTTTTTTGCGATTTGGCGACGGTGAATTGATGATAATGAACAACGAAATCGTTGATAAAGAAACACAGGCATTCAAAGTCGACAAGTGGACTTCTTCTGGCCATAATAAATTAGGGTCAGAATTAAAAAAAGTAATTTCGATTTCAGATAAAAATTGGATATTCGGAATTCCTTGCAAATGCTGTAATAACAAGTGTAAAAAAGAGTATCTGAAATTATTGAAGTCAGATAAAGAGCAGATTACTTATGCAAATCTATTTATCAATTCAAATTATCCTCATTTCAAAAAATGGATAGAGAATTTAAACAGGAATGTGGTCTTAATTGCAAACGAAGTCGGAAAAAACAATGCGTATCCATTTACTGTTTTAAAATATATACCGATACCTGATGACTGTGTCAATTATTTCGAGAATAATGAAAAGGTGTTCATACAAAATTTGAAAGAATCTGTCAAGGACTTTAGTAATCAGTTGTTTTTTATTTCTGCAGGACCTTTATCTGAAGCCATTATTTATTACTTATACTCAGAAAATCCTTCCAATACATACATTGACTTAGGTTCTAGTTTGGACGAATACGTTCATAAAAATACAACCAGGCCGTATATGATTGAGGGTAGTATTTACAATAAAAGAGTTTGTATATTTTAAACAAAAAATCAGATTAGACTCTAAAATTCAAAAACCGTAAACTATATTCTATGAATTTTTCTGAAGATGTTACCGTTGTATTAAATGGCTTCAAAAGGTCAAAACATTTTAAGACACAACTGGAAGCCATAAAAAATCAGACAGTTGAACCAAAAGAAATTATGTTGTGGCAAAATCATGCCGAGTCTTTTTCTTCAAGACTTGTTAAGCAGACAACGCATGCTTCTTGTAATAAAAACCTGGGAGTTTGGGCCAGATTTGCGTACGCATTAAACGCAACGACAGAATTCGTATGTGTTTTTGACGACGATACGATTCCTGGAAAAAGGTGGCTGGAAAATTGTTTAACAACTATCAAAACATCGAACGGTCTTTTGGGCACCATTGGAGTTAATTTCAAAACACATACAGCCTATTTGCCAATAGAAAGACATGGATGGGCAAACCCTAATGAAAAAACTGTTCAGGTTGATATAGTGGGACATTCCTGGTTTTTCAGGAGAGAATGGCTTTCTGCTTTTTGGAGAGAATTACCCGACCTAAACCAGTCTAAATTGGTTGGCGAAGACATGCATTTTTCATATACACTAAAAAAATATCTTGGATTAAACACCTACGTTCCCCCACATCCTATTCATGACAAATCAATGTGGGGAAGTGAACCTGACAGTGCATGGAAAATTGGTCAGGACAAATCAGCCATATCCATGAATTCTTCTAACATGGAAATAATGTCTGCAACCTATGTTGATTATATTAAAAAGGGTTTCAATCCAGATAATTTTGAAAAAAGCATTTCAAAGCACAATCAATAATTGGGTTTGAAAAACATTTTGATACAGTATAAAAATTTTCTGTAATCAGGTTTATTTTTAATAATCAACAATTCTTCTTTGTGTTTAAAAAAGAAAATACATCTTTTCAAACTTAACTTATGATGGAATAATTCAATCATTTCTTTCAGCATCACCTTGGTGTAGCCATTTGTAATGGGAGCATTCAAACAAACTTTCAGTTCATTCAGTTTGATATTAAACTTTTCGGACTTCGTTTTTTTATTTTTTTTATTTTTAGATTTCTCCATTCCGACTGTATTATTTTGATGCTGTCTGTATTTAACAAGCGGAATATTTATAAATTTAATTCCATTGCCAGCAGCAGCACAAAAACTTATCCATCTGTCAAACATAATTTCATTTGGAATAGGAAGAATATTCTTAATGAAGTCATTTCTTAACATAATAGAATGACCGGGTACACAATTTCCCATTAAAAAAGGAATACCGGTATGATAGGTATCCATGTTCATGAACATAGACATTTTTTTATTGAGGGAAACCCCTCTTTCATTTACCAACTCTGAATCAGAATATATGGCATCTTCATTTTCAATATTTTTTAATAAAAGCTCAATTTTATTTTCCTCCCATATATCATCCTGATCTGCTATAGCAATAAATTGTCCGATACAATTTTCAAAAGAATGTTGGAATGTTTCGTTCACACCTCGGTTGGCATGATTGATAAAAAGGCTTATTTGTTTGTTTTTTGATTGAAGTTCTTTTAAAATCAATTGCGTATTGTCAGTTGAGCAATCATCCGTAATAATAATCTCGATGTTTTTATAGGATTGATTTAATATACTGTTTATTTGATCTAAAATAAATTTTTCCCCGTTGTATGTTGCCATTGCAATCGAAACCAGCGGATTTTGTAAATGCATGAATTATGTTTTAAGTCTAATTATTTGAAACTCGCAATATACTTGTACAAATTAAAATTACTTCCCTCACTTTTAATCTTATCCCTGATCTCGCTTTTATGAATATCTTTCATTTTTATTTTTTGAATCAAATGGTAGGCTCTTTCAGCATACAACCAAAGTCTTCTGTCTTCATGCAGATTTATTTCTATTGCTTTTTCAATTTCAACATACAATTCTACAATTCCTTCATTAGCCGAAGCAATTGATTTAATTACAGGAATATGTCTTTTGTTTCCTGTACATTCCTGCGTTAGCATATTCTTTAAATTATTTATAAACAAGTCTGCGCCAGGCCTGTCTGCTTTATTAACAACAAAAATATCTGCAACTTCCATTAGGCCTGCTTTCATGTTTTGAATGTCATCTCCAGCTTCAGGAACAAGCACAACAACTGTCACATCGGCCAAGCCTGCGATTTCAACTTCATTTTGCCCAACTCCAACGGTTTCAATTACAATTAAATCAAAATCTCCCACTCTCATCAAGTCGCAAATTTCAATAATGTTGGGATGAAGACCACCCAATGAACCCCTGGCTCCCAATGATCTGATAAAAACATTAGAATGATTATACCATTTACTCATTCTGATTCTATCCCCCAACAGTGCACCAGAGTGATAAGGAGAAGTAGGGTCAATACAAATAACGCCCACTTTTTTATTTTTTGATATCATGCAGGAAATTAAAGCGTCTACCAATGTGCTCTTGCCTGCTCCGGGAGGGCCTGTAATACCAATGATCGGTGTTTGGTTTTGAGGTAAATGTTGTAGTATCAAATCACCTTCTTGTGTGTCATTTTCAACTAAAGAAATGGCTCTTGCTAATGTTTTAACATTGCCTGCCTGAATCTCTTGAATTTGCTGCACCCACATCTAAATATATACTTTTATTTTACCTAAAATTAATATAATTACGTTGCTTTATAGAATAATTATAATAATCTTAATTTGTTTTTATTTTTGTTTCTTTGATTAATATTAAGAAGTAGTAAAATCAATCTATGCTTTCTGTTGTTATTATTACCAAAAACGAAGAACAATATATTGGCGAATCAATAAAAAGTGTATTGGACATTTCCGATGATATTATTATTGTAGATAGCGGAAGTACAGATAATACGCTTAATATTTGCCGTCAACACCCAGTTAATATTGTAGAAACAAATTGGGAAGGCTATGGCCAAAATAAAAACAAAGGAATATCAATCGCTAAAAATGAATGGATTTTGTCGTTAGATGCCGATGAGTGTGTAGATAATCAACTGAAAGAAAGTATCAGGCATTTTAATGGTCACAAAAAAAACATAGTGTATCAAATTAATAGAAAGAACTTTTTTTTAAACAAACACATTCGATATGGTGTGTGGGGTGAAGATAAACAGCGTAGATTATTTAATAAAAATTTTGTTTTTTGGAACAATGCAGTTGTTCATGAGGAATTGGTTTTACCAGACAATACTGAAATAAAAACGTTAAAAGGCAGTTTAAATCATTATACGGTAAAAAGCCAGCAAGTTTACAGGGATAAATTAAAAAAGTACGCTACATTAAGTGCCGATAAATATTTTAATAAAAAAAAGAAAACTTCAATTGTTCAATTATATTGTTCTCCTCTATTTTCTTTTATTAAAAATTATATTGTCAAACTGGGATTCCTAGATGGTTATTATGGCTTTATTGTTTGTAAGTTGCAGGCCGAGTATACTTACTTGAAGTATAAATATTTACAGGCGAAATATTCAGAAAAACAACAACCTATTTGTAGATAATTGTATGATTTTTAAATACGAACAGTCTTTTCCCTGTTAACTTTTCTATCAAATATAAAATCCTGTATTTTAGTTTCATTTGTTTTTTATTAATATCAAAATCAATATGCCAGTTTTTTTCGGCTATTCTTTTTTTCATAACCTCGGGATGCGTTCCTTTAAAAAGCTTCAATGAGTCAAACTCGCTGAAATCGTAATAGTCAGCACTATTGCGAAAATTCGCTACTAAATCATCGTTGTCATTCCAAAACTCTACAACTTTTTTTTGTTTTATTTTCATTCTTTCCGGACTTTTAACCCAGCCATAATGATAAACAAAAGCATCAATTTTGGCCACATTGATTTTTTTATTGCTTTTTCTGAAACCCTGCGCATCCCTGTAAGATGATATACCACAATTGTTTCTGATAATTCTTGTTTCTACATTATACCATTTACGGCTGTCCCCCACATAATCATAGGTGCCGTAAAAGTGCAGGTAGTTAAATAGAAGTCCTTCAACTTTTTTATTTTTTAGATGCTTTTCAGCTGCTTGTAATATAGAATGGTGATATTTTTCATGTATTACCTCGTCACCTTGAATATAAAAAATCCAATCAGTATCTACCGAAACATTTGCCAGTGCCTTATTTGTCTCTACGGCTAAAACACTTCCCTCTGTTCTGATATTTTTATCCCAGACAGAATGAACAATTCTAATTTTAGAAGAGTCAATAGATTTTATTAATTCCTCTGTTTTATCTTCACTGTCTCCGATGGATACAATCATTTCATTGACCATCGGAAGGATTGATTGAATCGCTTCCAATATTGGATAGTCATTAATGATTGCATTTTTAATAATTGCAACTCCGGTTATTTTCATAATAGGACTATTATTACATATTATTCATTCTTTCAAAAATCAGTTTAATTTCTTCTGCATTTGCATTTGATAATTTATTACTCATGCCAAAAGTGAGGGTCTTTTTTCCATCTGCTAATTGACTGAAAACTGATTCAATCAATTCATGGACAGGCGGCGCATCATCGTGAATTCCTTTGCCTCCTAAATCAGTATTGATAGCAGGAGGAATTAATTCAATCACTTCAATATTTTTATCTTTTAATACATGCTGCATTGATAAAGTAAAAGAATGAAAAAATGCTTTTGTGGCTGAATATACCGCCACTTTGCTGAGCGGACAAAAAGACAATCCAGATGTTACATTAATAATTGTGGATAGTGATTTTAATTTGATAAACAAAGAGGTGAGATGCATAGGAGCTTCAATATTGACAGCCATTTCTATTTTTGCCTTTAAATAGAAATCGCTATCCTCAATGTTCATCCAGTTTTGTATACCGGCATTATTTACCAGCACATTCAGGTCCGGATGATTTTCTTTTACCCATTCAAACAACTCTATTCTGTTTGATTCAACAGCAAGGTCACAAACTTTTGTAATAACAGATGGATTTTTTTGTTTCAACTCTTCTAATACTTCTTCCCTTCTGCCACATACAATTATTGTATTTTCATCCTGTAGAAATCGTTCTGTAAGTCCCTTCCCAATTCCAGATGCCCCGCCGGTGATCAGTATTTTATTGTTCTTCAGATTCATATATAATTACTTTGTCTTGAATTTTTCTATAGCATTTCTGGAAAAATCACTTAGTATCAATCTCCCACTGATAGCGGCTCTTTCCATAAGAAGTTGATTCCAGTTTTCAGTTCCCTTCCAACATACTTTCTTTAATTCAGCCATTGCTTCAGGACTTGATTTGGATAAAGTGTTTGTTAGTTTTTCAACAGCGATATCCAGCTCATCTATATTGCTATATAACTCTGCAAATAATCCATTAGCAAATGCCCAGGAACTGTTGCGCCACGAAGTTGCATCAATAGAAAGGGATGTAAATGCACTTGTACCCATTTTTCTTTCAACAGCTGGACCTACCACAAAAGGACCGATTCCTACAGCAAGTTCACTCAGTTTAATATCGGCTGTATCTAACGCTAACGCATAATCGCTTGCTGCAGCAAGTCCAACACCACCCCCAACACATTTTCCCTGAATTCTGGCTACAACAAACTTTGGACAGGTTCTAATGGCATTGATCACTTTTGCAAAGCCACTGAAGAACTCCAATCCTTCTGTTTCGTTTTTTATCTGAATCAATTCATCAAAAGATGCTCCTGCACAAAATGTTTTATTGCCGCCACTTTTGAGTATGATGACAGTTGATTCAGTATTCTCTCCTGCTACCCGAATCGCTTCAGCAAGGCTATTCAAGATTTTTCCGGGAAGAGAGTTGCTTTGCGGATGAAAAAATTCCACCGTAGTTATACTATTGACAGTAGATGATTTCACATAACCGTTGTTCTGTTGTTCTTCCATGTAATTATATTTTGTTTTTCATTTCAACCATCGTAAGTATAGTTGCTATTCCAACCAATTCATCTGTCTCATCAAGCATTTCCACCAGCCATTTTACAATTCCCTTCGGTATATCCATTCCTCTTGTCGTGGGCACATCTGGATTGATTTCTTTCATTTCCTGAGCAGTTTTTTCTTTACAGGTAAATCTTATGTAAAGAGAAGATCCTGCATACATTGGCTTTGTAAATCTTAGTTCATCAATACCATAATTAAGCAATACCGGATTTTTTTCAAAACTATCCACAAACAAACCTGCGGCTGCGCTCATGATAAAATAACCGTGAGCCACTTGTTCTTCAAACATGGTTCCATTAAAGTCAGTATTGATCATGTGTGCATAAAAATGATCACCACTTAAGTCAGCAAACCGGTCAATATCCTCGGATGTAATCAATCTTTTTTCAGTAACAATTTGGTCACCGATTGCGAGTTCTTCAAAATATTTTTTAAAAGGGTGTATTCCGCTTGTGACACCTTTTGAATATTGTTGATAAACATTACTGATAGCGGTAATCATGCTGGGAGAGCCTTGAATGGCTGTTCTTTGCAGATAATGTTTTATACCTCTCAGTCCGCCCATTTCTTCACCACCTCCTGCTCTTCCTGGTCCTCCATGAACAAGTAAAGGTAAAGGCGAACCATGGCCTGTACTTTCCTTAGCACATTCATTATTCAGCACCAAAATTCTTCCATGATGACTGGCTGCTCCCAATACATATTTTTTAGCTATTGAGGTGTCGTTCGTTACAATGGATGAGCATAAACTTCCCTTTCCTTTTTTACTGAGTTCAACAGCCTCATCTATATTCTTATAAGGCATGATGGTGCTGATTGGACCGAATGCTTCTATGTTATGTGGTTCTTCAGATGTAAAGGGAGTTTTATTTAATAGAAGCATTGGGCTCATAAACGCGCCGATCTTCGCATCTGCGTCCACCACCGAAACGCTGTCTAATGAGCCGTATAAAATTTCACTTGAAGCCAGTAATTGTTGAACCTGTGATTTTACTTCATTGCGTTGTTCATTACCCGCCAATGCACCCATTCTTACTTTTTCATTTAAAGGGTTTCCAATGACTGTTTTATCCAACTCAACTACTAAAGATTTCCACACATCTTCCAATTTGTTTTCTGGAACAAATATTCTTCTGACTGCGGTACATTTTTGTCCGGCCTTTACTGTCATTTCTTTTTTAACTTCTTTCACAAACAAATCCCACTCAGCCATACCTGGTTCAACATCATTTCCCATCACAATACAGTTCAAAGAATCTGCTTCCATATTGAATGGTACATTTTCTGAAATGATGGTTGGATGAGATTTCAATTTCATACCCGTATATGCAGAACCTGTGAAGGTTACTACATCCTGAGATGTGACATAGTTGAGTAAATTACCCGCGCTGCCGCAAATCAATTGCAATGACCCCTCCGGTAAAATATTGGATGCGATAATTTCTTTTGCTACGGCTTCCGTAAGATAGGATGTAACTGTGGCTGGTTTTACAATTGCGGGTACACCTGCCAGTAAGTTTACGGCAATTTTTTCCAGCATTCCCCAAACGGGAAAATTATAAGCATTGATATGAATAGCAACACCCTCTTTTGGAACAAGAATATGATGCCCCATAAAAGTGTGCTGTTTGCTTAATCCTATGGGATCACCATCTAGTGTAAAAGTTTCATCAGGCAACTTTCTGCGCAAGGAGGCGTTTGAAAACAGATTTCCGATTCCGCCTTCAATATCAATCCAACTATCAATTTTTGTAGCACCTGTTTGATAACTTATCGCATAAAATTTTTCTTTCTTTTCCAGAAGATGCATCGCTAAGGCTTTCAACATTCTCCCTCTTTCCTGAAAAGTCAATTTTCTTAAAGCCGGATTTCCAACTTTTCTTCCGTATTCCAACACATCTGAAAAATTCAATCCTTCGGTAGAAGCGGATGCAAGAGCAGCTCCGTTTACAGCATTATATAAAACTTGTCCATCACCTTCACCGCAAATCCAGTTGCCTTGGATATAGTTTTCAAGTTTCAGCATAACAATCTTTTTAATTAAAATAAATCATATTCAATTACAGAAAAGCAAATGAATATAATAAGCAAGATAATTAAATCGATTTATTCAAAAGAATAAATCCTTTGATGCATTTGAAATCTAATTCAAACAAAACAAATAAAAGAATAAGATACAAAAGTATTGAAACCAGCAGGTTGCTGCATTTGAATTACACAATTATAGTCTGATGTGTTGGCAAGGGATGTTGGTTGCTGTATCAGATGATAAATAATAGCAAGAGAATTGTCATAGAGTAAATATGAAACAACACTATCCTACATTATATTGTCAACTTCCTGGCAGATATGATGAAAAATTTCGTCAACAGTACCTTCTCCTTTAATTAAAACCACTTTATCAAATTGTTTGTAATAATCAGCTACTGCAGTCGTTTTTTTATGGTATTCGTTAATGCGTGCTTTAATAATATCCACATTTACATCATCAGATCTTCCGCTGGTCTCTCCTCTTTTTACCAATCTGTTGATTAATTCCTGTTCACTTACTTCCAGGGCTAGCATTATAGAGATAGAAGTGTTTTTGAGGTCTAATAATTTATCCAATGCCTCAGCCTGTGCAGATGTTCTGGGAAAGCCATCAAACAAAAAACCTTTTGCATCCGGGTTTTGGTCAATGGCGGTACTTATCATTCCAATGACCACTTCATCAGGAACTAATTCACCTTTATCCATTACCTTTTTCGCTTCTAGGCCTAATGCAGTTTGATTGGCAATTTCAGAACGAAGCAAATCTCCGGTGCTGAGATGTTTCAAACTGTATTTCGCAATGAGCTTTTCGCTTTGCGTACCTTTTCCACTTCCGGGAGGACCAAAAAGAATTAAATTAAACATAACAAATAAGCGTTATTCCGATTGAAAATGAGATGTTAGCTTTGAAGTGCAGTAAGAATAATCAAGTTGTAATTTAAATAAACTACTTAAAAATTCCTCCCACCTAGAAAAAATCAAACTTCTTCTCGCAAATATACAAACAATTAAGTATTTTTACCTTTTTGATTTAATGTTTAAAAATTATCTTCAATTAGATTAAAAAAACAGTAAAATATTTAATAAAACATCAATAATATTAATAAAAATACAATACCACGATATGGATAGATTGTTAACGAAAATAGATAAAGTTTTCTTTTAGTCTAATTGACCTAATGGTATTGTAAGCGCTACTTTTACACTGAAAAAAATCAATAATGGGTAAGGATATGTACAGTAAACTCGCGGAGACGCTAATTGCTTCTGAAATAGTAAAGTTGGGTGGAATAATCAAGGAAAAAATAAAGGCAGGTGAACAAATTTACAACTATACAATAGGAGATTTTGATTCATCCATTTTTCCAATACCTACAGTATTGAAAGATGAAATCAAAAATGCTTACGATGACGGGTATACGACATACCCGTCTGCCGAAGGAGAACAGGACCTTAGAAAGGCTGTTGCTGGTTTTATTGAAAAACACGAGGGGTTACATTACTCGGAATCTGAAATATTAATATCAAACGGCGGAAGACCTTTGATTTATTCAATTTTCAGAACCATTGTAGATAAAGGAGATAAAGTTATTTATCCTGTTCCCAGCTGGAACAATAATCATTATACTCATTTTAATGAGGGTGAGCATGTGTTGATAGAGGCGATAAAGGAAAACAATTTCATGCCAACCGCTTCACAAATTGCTCCTCATATCAAAGGTGCTTCTTTATTGGCATTATGTTCTCCTTTAAATCCAACAGGAACTGTATTTGGAAAGGAAGAGTTGGCAGCCATTTGTGATTTGGTAATTGCTGAAAATGAAAGCAGGTCAGAAGATCAAAAGAAACTCTATGTACTATATGACCAGATATACTGGAAACTTACTTTTGGAAATACAGAACATCACAACCCTGTTTCATTAAGGCCCGCCATGAAGAAGTATACCATTTTTGTGGATGGAGTCAGTAAGGCTTTCGCTGCAACAGGAGTAAGGGTTGGATGGTCCATGGGCCCGGAAAATTTGATTGCGAAAATGAAGGCTATCAATAGTCATGTAGGGTCCTGGGCGCCAATGGCAGAACAAAAAGCTGTTGCAAAATTTTTAAAGGATGATGCCGCGATGGAAAGTTATTTCAGGCATTTCAAGCATGAATTGTTTTACAGACTCGAACATCTTTTTAAAGGATTTATTCAATTGAAATCCGAAGGTTTTTCTGTTGATGCAATTGAGCCACAAGCGGCTATTTATCTGACCGTGCAAATTGATATAGCGGGCAGAAAAACCAAAGACGGACTCTTATTAGTCAATCAATCGGATGTTACTGCATTCTTGTTGAATGAAGCAAAGTTGGCTATGGTTCCATTTGGAATATTTGGAGCAGACAGAGAAAGCAGTTGGTACAGAATCAGCGTAGGGTGTTGTAAAAAAGAAGAAATAGCGGAAGTAATTGACAAGCTTAGAACAGCGCTGCAAAAACTAGTTTGAATCAACGACTAGTTTTTGTTGTTTAGAAATACGAAAGCGTGATTTTTTCTGCTTCTGATATTTTTCTTTATTTCAAAAGAATTATTGAAAACTTTATAACGGTTGATGTCTATCAGTTCATGAGCTACAACAAAATTTTCTATACTTTCAACATGGTGCAACAATTCGTTGAGCGATCCTATTTCCTTTTGGATTGCTTTTTGTGTCATCATTTCATGCCTGAACAGTACAAGTAAATCTCTTTTGTTATTTTTCATTGTGTGCGACAATTATTTGTATCCGACTAAGCCATGTTCATTTGGGCAACCACAAAATAATTTTTTGGATGAAGTGCAATTTGAAAAAACAATTGCCACCACCAAAATCAATAATAATATCTTAAACTTCATGAGTACAATTTACAGATTAAATCAACTAAATTGGATAAAATTTGTTCAAATTTATTAAAAATTGAAAAAACATATCAAAGGAAATAAATGTTTAACCGTGCTGATAGCTCCATTAGATTGGGGATTAGGGCACGCAACCAGATGTATTCCTTTGATTTCATATTTGAAGGAACAGCAAATCAGGGTTTTGGTATCTGGAGAAGGTTCAATTAAAGCGCTGCTGCAACAAGAATTTCCTGACATCGAAATGTTGCCCCTAAAAGGATATAATATCAAATATAGCCGGGATGGAAAAAGGTTTTTACTGAACATGTTATTTCAAATCCCTAAAATGATTTATTCTGTATGGCATGAAAATCGCTGGTTAAAAAAAACCATAAAAAAGTACGACATTGATGCAGTAATCAGCGACAATAGATTGGGTTGTTTTAACAATAGTGTTCATAGTGTTTTTATTACCCATCAGTTAAACATAAAAACTGGAAATTCTTTCACCGATAAAATAATCCGTAGGATAAATTATTTTTTTATTAACCAATATGATGAATGCTGGATTCCAGATTATCCTTTTGAAAATAATCTTGCAGGAGAATTATCACATCCGAATATCATTCCATGCAAGCCTATGAGATATATAGGTGTTTTGTCGAGATTCCAACCCGATAAAACAGTTGTTAAAAAAAACAAGTTATGCATTATCTTATCAGGGCCCGAGCCTCAACGTACAATACTGGAAAATAAAATAATTCAAGGCTTGGACTGTTTTGCAGAATCAGCAATTATCGTCAGAGGTATTCCTGACAAAATCCCCACATTAAAGAACCTTCATTCAAACATCATTCAATATAATCATCAGAATGCAGCAGCACTCAGTAATATCATACAGGAATCGGAAATCATAATAGCAAGATCAGGATATTCAACCATTATGGACTTGATGACCCTGCAACAAAAAGCCATACTTATACCAACTCCCGGCCAAACTGAACAAGAATATCTGGCAGCATATTTAAATGATAAAGCATTATGCTACGCAGTTAGTCAGGATGAATTTAATTTGTCTGAATCTTTGAAAAAAATAGATGGTGTTGATATTGAAGACAACATATTTGAAGAAATATACAAAGAGGCATTAGACGATTGGCTCAACAGAATTCATACACTTTCTAATTAATGAAGAGCCGTTTAAAAAATCGGTTGATATTTGCAATAGTCCTGCTGCATTCAATTCCCCATAAAACGAATTCCATTTTTAATTTGTTGTCGTTTAAGTATTTTTTTGTAAATATTTTCATGGCGTCATAAAAATGTTTCGTATAGGACGCGGAATGATAAGGTGTGCTTTTGCCTTTGTAGTGTGTAATCGTAGTATCAGGAAAGTAATAATTTTTATATCCCGATTCAATAATTCTGCAGCTGAGATCAATGTCTTCTCCGTACATAAAATAATCCTCATCAAACCCGTTTACTTTTTTCAACGCATTTTTTGATAGCATCATGAAGGCACCAGAAAGAACATCTACAGGGTTCGTTTTGTTTTCAGGCAAATGACCTTCGTAGTATTTTGCAAACACACGAGAGTCGGGGAATAGCCTGTGGAGACCAATCATTTTATAAAATGAAGTTGTTGGGTATGGAAATCCTCTTTTACTTTCTTTTAGATATTTCCCCTTTTCATCCGTCATTCTTACCCCAAGCGCTCCGCAATCACTATGCGTTAAAAAAAAATCTATACATTTTTGAAAACAGTTTTCGGGAACAATTGTGTCAGGATTTAAAAAAAGTATATAATCTCCGGATACTTTATGTAAAACACTGTTGTTGGCTTTTGCAAATCCAATGTTTTCTTTGTTCCATTGAAATGATATGTTTTCAAAACGATTTTTGAAATAAATATCGCTGCCGTCTGTAGAGGCATTGTCCACCACAAAAACTTCCGTATCGATATTTGCAGAAGCCTTCTCTATCGATAGCAGGCATTGCTCCAGTAACACCTTTACATTATAATTGACAATGACAATGGAGAGTTTCAAACAATGATATTTGTCTGCGAAATAAAAGGATTTAGTTGATTGAACAAAATATGAACCAATAACAATGATTCAAATTGCTGAAATTATTTTGTAATTACCAAGACGACACAATAAATATCAACCCTTCAAAATCAGTATCTTTGCCATATGCTTAAAAACACACTCTTATTTGCAATTCAGGCCGGGGCGGCTGAACTTCAGCATTATTTCAACGGCAATTTTAAAATCAGCAATAAGGAAGGAATCAATAATTTGGTAACCGAAGCAGACCATGCATCTGAAAAAGCCATTATCGAAGTGATTCAAAATAACTTTCCCGATCATTTTATTTTAAGCGAAGAGAAAGGGGAAATAAAATCAAACAGTGAATATAAATGGATTATAGATCCTATAGACGGGACTGTTAATTTTGCAAATGGAATTCCATTGTGTTGTGTAAGCATTGGTGTGGAGAAAGAAGGTAAAATGATTATGGGGGCGGTTTATAATCCCTTTATGAATGAATTGTTCTTTGCACAAAAAGGAATGGGTGCATTTTTAAATGACAAAAAAATAAACGTCAGCAATAAAGATGCTGTCATTAAAAGTTGTTTGGTCACCGGCTTTCCTTATACTTATCTGGAAACTCCTAATGGACCTTTGGATATTTTTCAAAAACTGGTAAAACAAGGTATTCCGGTAAGAAGATTGGGAAGTGCCGCCATTGATCTTTGCTGGGTGGCTGCTGGAAGGTTTGATGGATTTTACGAGCACAAACTACAGGCATGGGATACTGCCGCAGGGTTTTTGATGGTAGAGGAAGCAGGAGGAAAAATAACAGATTACAACGGAGATTATTATTCTCCATATCAGCCGCATTTATTGGCGACCAATGGAAAAATCCATGACGAATTATTGGCTTACATAAAAGGAGAAAAGTAAAAAATACAGCAATATGGAACAGCGTACAGAAGTATCATCAATAGGAGAGTTCGGTTTAATAGAGCATCTTACTAAAAATATTGAAATCAAGAATGCATCTTCTTTGTTAGGTGTTGGTGATGATGCGGCAGTAATAGATCACTTTGGCAGACAAACCGTTTTGTCAAGTGATTTACTGATAGAAGGAATTCATTTTGATTTGGGATACACTCCATTAAAACATTTAGGATATAAATCAGTGGTGGTAAATCTAAGTGACATCTATGCCATGAATGCCATACCAACTCAGATTTTACTGAGTATTGCATTCAGTAACAGGTACAGTGTAGAAGCACTCGATGATTTTTATGCAGGAGTATACGCCGCTTGCGAAACATATAATGTCGATTTAGTTGGTGGCGACACCAGTTCTTCCAACAAAGGACTCATTATAAGTGTTACTGCTGTTGGAGAAGTTGCTCCCGATAAATATGTTAAAAGAAGCGGCGCTAAAGCCAATGATTTAATTTGTGTAAGTGGAGAATTAGGCAGCGCATTTTTAGGATTGACTCTTTTAGAGAGAGAAAAGAGAATTTTTGAAGAAACAGGTGCACAGCCTGATTTAGAGGGACAATCACATATTGTAGGCAGGTTGTTGAAGCCAGAAGCAAGAAAAGATATTATTGAATATTTTACCGATGCAAATATTATTCCTACAAGCATGATTGATGTAAGTGATGGGTTGAGCAGCGATATTTTACACATCTGTAAGCAAAGTAATACAGGCTGTATATTGTATGAAGACAAGTTTCCATTTAATGATGATGCAAAAAACTTTGCATATAAATTGGAATTAGATCCTACAGCCTGCGCCTTGAGCGGAGGAGAGGACTATGAATTGCTTTTCACCGTAGATCAAACCGATTATGAAAAAATAAAATCAAATCCTGCTGTTTCCATCATCGGATATATGACAGAACCGGTTGAAGGTAAACATTTGATAACCAGAGGCGGCAACAAACATGAATTGATTGCTCAGGGCTGGAATCATGTAAAAAAATAAACTATTCTTTGCAAGAGTTTAACCTTGCAATAATACAAGAAATAATTTTATTCGAAATGTCAGATGGCAAAAAATCATCTTCACTTTTTTTAAAGCAACCGTAAAGTTTGTTTAAGGGAAAGTTGTTACATTTAAAATAGTCTGTTAGGTTATTGCTTAATGCCATAAATTTAATATGTCCTGAAAAGTCTGTTTGATATAAAATATGATAAATGTTTTCTCTTTCGTCTTGTAGTATTTGCGTATAGGTATCAACGTTATTGACATCGTACAATAATTTATTTGATTCATTAGCAGACAAAGCAATTTGAAAATAATTGCTGATAATGATATTGCCCGGAGGGCTAGTGATTTCTGATATTTTAACAAATCGCTGTCCGTATACTTTAGTCAGAAAAAATAAAAAGACAAACGTATATTTTAGGTATATGTACATATTAATTTATGATAGGTTAAAAAACATTGTGGGATAATCAATAACAAGTAATATGACCGCACTCTTTGATCAAATAATCCTTGACTATTTTAGTTTGTATACCGGATCAACACAAATAATAAAAATATTTTTCAGATTGGCAATGTCACGAAACAATCTGTCGTAATAACTACCCATACCATAGCTGTATACAAGCAGCAAATTTATATTTACATTCCTTTTATTGATGTCGAATATTTGTCCGCTTCCTAAAAATTTAATTTTATATTCTGACAGCCGATTTGTTTTTTGTATTAAACTGTCAGGATATTTCTGCGCAGACAATACTGTCAGGATCTCTTTTTCAATTCGCCCTGCACAGGATGAATTTTTTTCAAGCATTAAGCTAGGCCTTACAAAATTGCTGTCGTTTAAAAAAGCGCCAATATAAATGCTTGTTTTATTTTGATTGAGTTGATTAAAAACGAACTTGGAATAACTGGAAGAGTCTATATATAAATATTGTTCAAGAGGAATTGAATACTTCTTTTTTAAGTATGAGATAAAATCACTTTTATCTTTAAACTCAAAAGATTGACCCATATTGTATTTTTTAAAAGATAAATACCCGCAGCCGATAATCAAAAAAGATGTTAAGCCAACAACAATTATCCATTTCATGAAAAGATAAATTTAAAGGCAACACTCATTTGAGTGTTGCCTTTTGGTTTTTAATAGAACTGGAGATTAATAATATATTCATTACCCGAAACACTAACAGGATATATTCCTCCTTTTACTGTTTTTTCAATACCGGCATCATATTTGAAAGACAAACTTTTGTCTTCTATTTCAAAAGTTGACATATCTGTTTTTTCAAACCCTTTTTCATATTTTATATTTGTAGGAACATGCAATTCTGCAGTTTGTTGATTGATTTTAACCCAACTATTGACTTTTCCGTCTTTTATGAATGATTTGCCGTTGCAGGTAAGACATGCAAAGTTGAATCCTATTTTTAAGCAAAGACCAAAACCGCCTGAGCAATTGGTTCTTGGTTTGTGAAAATTAAAGGATTCCATTGTGATAATGGCAGCGGGACACATTCCCGACGGGCAAACAGGTATTCCTCCTGGGCTCCCGTCTCCAAGAGGAGCTGTTTTACTTGTTTGAGCAAAACCTGTCTGGATAAAACATAGCAAGATGATTAACAAAAAATTTCTCATGATTTTGTTTTTAAATTGATTTTGCTATTACCTTCTGTAAAAACTTAAAGAAAAGCAGCAAAAATCAAAAATGAATGCGTACTCTTTTTACGGTTTTCTGCATTGCCCGTACCAATGGCCATTGATGATGTAAAATTGAGGCGGCACTGTTTTTTTACAATAAAATAATGCTTAAGAATATTTAGTCAGTCTGTAAATTATTTCAGTTGGGCTGCATAAGAATATCATCATCTCATTACGATTATTTTCTGATAACAGTTAGTTGAAAATAACAGGTACAATATAATATCGGATAATAATTTTATAAAATGTTACAAGAGTCTTTAAAAAGAAAAGCAAATAAACATTGATCATTTAATAATAAATCATATCAAAAATGAAAAACAAAAAAAACATCGGAGGCTATGAGCGCATGAAAATAGGCGCTAATATTCGTAAATGGAGAAACATTAAAGAGGTAAAACAAAAAGACCTTGCTTCAAGTTTACGATTATCTGAAGCAGCAGTTAGCAATATGGAAAATGATCTTACAGACTTAACATTGAGTCAACTGGAAGACATTTCTGTTGCATTGGATTTGCCTCTTGAAAAATTATTTATTGACCCCCAAGAAACACTTTCTTCGGGCAGTCAACCCAATATTCTTAACGAAAGTGCAAATAATTTTCTTATGGAAAAGGAATTCATTTATACCATGATAGACAGCATTCAAAAGAAAGATGAGCACCTGAAATCAGTCATGGAGGGCGTGTTGGAAACTATGAAAACTTTGACAAAGAAAAAATAAAGAGACAATTAATATCCTCTGCAACATATTAATGTTGTTGTAATAAGGGCTAATTTCGCCCGGTAATATTATAATGATAGAAATGGGAAAATTATCACAAATGGTAACTGTACTTCTCGGTAGTATTTTACTTTCCTGTGCTTATCAAAATATTACAGATGTTTCTAAAAAAAGGTACTCTGCCAATCAACTTAAGTACGATTATTCAGTTCTTCAGTCTGTTCTTGAAAAAAAACACCCTTCGCTTTATTGGTATACTTCAAGAGATAGCATGCAATACTATTTTAGATATTTCATGGAATGTATAAAAGACAGTATGAGTGAACAACAATTTGCCTGGAAAATTTTGCATCCGCTTGTAAATAAAATTCACTGCGGACATACAGAGGTCAATCAAAGCAAAAGTTATCAAAGGGAAGAGAACAAATCAAAACAAACTTCTTTTCCTCTCTATATTAAATTCTGGAATGATACAGCGGCAGTAGTTGAAAGCATGTACCAAAAAGATTCTGTTTTTAAAGAAGGAACAATTATAACATCTATCAACGGTCTTCCCACACGAGAAATCATACAGCAAATGAAAGATTATTTTTCCGAAGATGGGTATGCAGTAAATTCGACGTATTTAAAAATCAGTTTCAATTTCCCTTATTATTATAAAAACATTTTCGGATTACAAAATGAAAACGAAATTGAGTATCTTGATTCTCTCGGGGGTACAAAAAAAACTATTCTACAAAACATCAACCCATTAAATCCATCCACAACAAAAACTGTCATCGATACTCAAAGTTCTCCACATAGAAAACATGTTTCCAAAATAAAACAATACAGAACTTTTGAAATTGACAGCAGTAATAAGTTTGCCGTAATGCGATTAAATACATTTTCCGAAGGTAATCTGAGGAAATTTTTCAGAAAATCCTTTAAAGAATGCAATAAAAATAAAACGCCTAACCTTATTTTGGATGTGCGTTTAAATGGAGGGGGTAAAGTCAACAACTCCACTTTATTAACAAAGTACCTGTCAAGGAAACCTTTTAAAGTGGTTGATACCGTATATTCTATTTCTAAAACGCTCTCTCCGTTTAATAAATATTTCAAATCCGCCCTGCTTAATAATTTGGAATTACAATTTATATCCAAAAGAAAAAAAGACAATAAATATCATTTGATTCTATTTGAAAAAAAATGGTACAGTCCTAAAAAACAATACCATTTTAATGGTAAGGTGTATATTTTGACGAGCGGATTGACATTTTCAGCAACTTGCTTGTTGGTTAATGCGTTAAAAGGCCAACCTGATATTACTTTGGTGGGAGAAGAAACAGGTGGGGGTTGGTATGGAAATAGCGGAATCTTAATACCAGCCATTATTCTTCCTGAAACTAAAATCAATATTAGCATCCCATTATTTCGGGTTGTTCAATTCAATCATCCTTCAATTCAAGGATCAGGCATCCTGCCGGATATTATAATAAATACAAGTTATGATGCAATTAAGAAAGGGTATGATAAAAAAATGACAGTAGTAAAACAAATGATTTTACATTCTTCTGATAATAAAAAATTTGAACAATAATCCTTTAGTTGTGAATGTTGAATGAGTCTGCATCAGACAAAAAAGGTAAAGAAATTCTAATGTTGCTGAGATCTTTTTTATTTAAAGTAATTGTATTAATATCCTCTTCCTCTTCTTTGTGGTAGAGTATTTCTCCCAATGGATCAATAATCATAGTGTTTCCCGAGTATTGATGATGATTGTAATCCATGCCAACTCTGTTTACGCCAATTACATAACATTGGTTTTCGATAGCCCTTGCACATAGTAAAGTTTTCCAGGCATTTCGTCTTTTTGCCGGCCAATTGGCAACATAAATCAATATATCATATTCAGGTTCCATTCCATTTTCTGTTTCTGATATCTGTTGCCGTCCCCACACAGGAAATCTAAGGTCATAACATATTTGCAAGTTGATTTTCCATCCGTTTACTGATGTAATTAATCTTTTATTACCTGAATGATAATATTTATCCTCTTCAGCATAAGCAAATAAATGGCGTTTGTCATAAAAATAATATTCAGCATTAGGCATCATCCATATCAGTCTATTAAAATATTGGTTATTTTCTTTTATTATGATACTTCCTGTGAGGATAATTTTATTTTCTCTACAAACTCTTTTCATCCAGTTTAAAGTTGTTCCATTCATATCTTCCGCCAGACTGGAAGGATTCATGCTGAATCCTGTCGTAAACATCTCCGGAAGAATAACTATTTGAGATTTACCATCAATGGACTTGATTTTATTTTCAAACATGGAAAGGTTTGCAGCCTTGTTCTCCCATTTCAAATCAGCTTGAATGGTAGTGATGATGAGTGATGACATGGATAAAATTAGTTTTCGCGAAAATATATTATTTAAAGTAATTTTAAGAAGTGGTAATTCATTCAATTGGATTAAGTGTTACTAATCAATAAAATATATCTTTGTAAAAAAGCCCTTCATGAGATTAATTCACGTGTTATCCATATCTTTTTTATTGAATGTTAATTATCTGAAAGCACAGGACAAACTCCCCTCATTGGATAAATCTCCATTGGATATGAGTTATTGTCCAAGCAATTATCCAATTTTAAAAGTTCAGGAAAAACTAAGCGATTCTTTGATAGCAAGAGTAATATACAGCAGACCCGGAAAGAATGGCCGCGCCATATTTTGTGACTTGGTAGAGTATGGTAAGGTGTGGCGTCTTGGCGCAAACGAAGCAACAGAAATCGAGTTTTTTAAAAATATCATTGTCAATAATGTAAAAGTTAAAAAAGGAAGGTATACGCTCTATGCAATACCTAATGAAAATAAGTGGACGTTGATTATCAATAGTGAATTAGATACCTGGGGTTCATTTATGTATAATTCCAAAAAAGATATTGTTCGAATGGATGTTCCTGTAGAGTTACTGCCTCAGACCATAGAAACATTTTCTATTTATTTTGAATTAAAAAATAAGATTGCACAAATGAATATACTGTGGGATAATGTTAAAGTGAAATTCCCTTTTACTGTTTCTACAATAAAATAACTTTCTTCCCTACAACTGAATATTATGTGTGGAATTGCAGGCATTATATCACCGTTTACATCAGATGTCAATAAGCACGTTCTGAAAAGAATGAGCGATTCTCTTATACACAGGGGTCCGGATGGCGAAGGCTATTGGATGAATGAAGACCAATCAGTTGCTTTTGCACACAGAAGATTGGCAATAAATGATTTGTCCGATGCGGCAGGCCAGCCAATGCAATATCTGCAGAGATATACAATCATTTACAACGGAGAATTGTATAATTATATTGAATTAAAAAAGGACCTTCAGAAATTAGGGTATCGATTTGACAATGCAAGTGATACCGAAGTCATACTCGCCTCTTATGATTGTTACGGAGAAAATTGTTTGCATTATTTCGATGGGGCTTTTGCTTTTGCTATTTGGGATGAAAAAGAAAAATCCCTTTTTGCTGCAAGGGACCGATTCGGAGAAAAGCCATTTTATTATTTCAATGAAAATAAACGTTTGTTATTTGCAAGTGAAATGAAAGCGCTTTGGACTGCAGGAGTCAACAAAACAGTTGACGAAAGAATGCTGTTGAATTATATAGCCTTGGGTTATGTGCAAAATCAGTCTGACAAATCCCAGACTTTTTTTAAAGATATATACGCTCTCCCACCGGCCCACTATCTTACATTTTGTGAAGAAAATCTGTTTATAGAAAAGTACTGGAATCTCGACAAACAAAATACTATTGAAATCAGTGAAAAAAAAGCGATAGAAAAGTTGGATCAACTGCTTTCCCACTCTGTATCAACGAGAATGAGATGTGATGTTCAAATTGGGCTGACATTAAGCGGAGGGCTAGACAGTTCTTCCATTTTGCATTATATGCACAAACAGGAAAAGAAAACATATAAAACCATTTCTGCTGTATTTCCCGGATTTGAAAAAGACGAAATTTTTTATATTGACAAGGTTAATCAACATTTCCAAACTGATAGTTTTTTAGTTTATCCACAGGAGTATGATTTAATTGATCTTTTTGAAAAGATTTCCTACCATCAGGAAGAGCCAGTCAATTCGTCGGGGGTTTATGCACAGTATTGTGTTTTTAAGAAAGCCCATCAGCAGGGAATTAAAGTACTCTTGGATGGACAAGGTGCGGATGAATCTTTGGCTGGCTATACTAATTATATTCATTGGTATTTACAGGAATTATTAAGCAGAAATAAATTTTCAAAACTAATATCCGAAAAATATCTACTCAAAAAAAACGGCATTCCATTTAATTGGGGAATAAAAAATTGGCTGGCAGCTTATATGCCTTCTCATGTATCCATCGCACTCGAAAAAAAAGAATTCAATAAAATTGTCAGAACTCAGGATGTTACTAAAGATTTGTTGGGTTGTTTGAAAGGAAGTGAATGGGAGGGTATTCATAAACCAGTTGTAACTAAACTGAATGATATACTTCATTTCAATTTCATTGAAAATGGCTTAGAAGAGTTGTTGAGATATTCAGACAGAAATTCGATGGCAAACAGTTGTGAGGTAAGACTACCTTTTTTAAATCACGAACTCGTTTCATTTATATTTTCTTTGCCATCAAAGTATAAAATTAGTCAAGGGTTTACTAAAAGAATATTAAGACAAACAGTAAACAATCATCTTCCAAAAGAAGTGGTATGGAAAACAGAAAAAGTAGGGTTTGAACCTCCTCAGAAAAAATGGATGTCTTCTGACATAATGCAGCAATATTTACATGAATCCAAAAGAATTCTCGTAGATAATGGGATTTTAAAACAGCAGGTATTGCAGAAGAAAAAAAATAGCCTGGATGCGTACGATTCCAACAATTTTGATTGGAGATATATTTCTCTCGCTCAGGTTATTAAAAAATAATTCATTTTTTAATAACACAATTACAATTCATAATTTTGCTTGTAAAGTAATTAAATCAAAAAAAGTTTCTACAAATACCATAAATTAAATTGTAACATAAAATTACACTTTGATTGTAAAACCACTTCAACATGAAATCTGAAAAAATCGCAACTAAATTCATACATGCGGGTGCTGAGCCAGATCCTTCTACAGGAGCCATCATGACACCTATTTTCCAAACCTCTACTTATGTGCAGTCTGCTCCAGGACAACATAAAGGATACGAATACGCACGTTCTCAAAATCCTACCAGGGCTGCATTGGAAACCGCTTTGGCGGTAATTGAGAATGGCAAATACGGATTGGCTTTCAGTAGTGGTGTAGCCGCAACAGATACAGTAATAAAATTATTGTCTCCCGGCGATGAAGTGATAGCCGCTGCAGATATGTACGGCGGTACATATCGACTTTTTACGAAGGTGTTTGAGAAATTCGGAATCAGTTTCAAATATGTTGACACAACCAACGCTGAAAATGTTTCTAGCGCAATAACCCCCAAAACAAAATTGATTTGGATTGAAACACCCACCAATCCATTGATGAACATCACTGATATTGCTGCTGTAGCGGCTATTTCAAAAAAAGCGGGCACAATACTTTGTGTTGACAATACATTTGCTTCTCCCTATTTACAAAATCCGCTTGATTTGGGTGCAGATATTGTCATGCATTCTTCTACTAAATATTTGGGAGGTCACAGTGATGTTATACAAGGCGCATTGATAATGAATGATGAGTCATTGAAAGATCAATTGTACTTTATTCAAAAAAGTTGCGGTGCAGTTCCGGGCCCCTTTGATTGTTTCTTGGTTTTGCGTGGTATAAAAACATTGCATGTGAGAATGAAACAACATTGTGAAAATGGTATCATTGTGGCTAATTTTTTAAGAAATCATCCTAAAGTAGAAAAGGTCTTTTGGTGCGGCTTCACAGACCACCCCAATCACGATATCGCTAAAAAGCAGATGAGAGGATTCGGTGGCATGTTGAGTTTTACACTCAAAGACTCGAGTACCGAAGCAGCAATGAAGGTGTTGTCAGGAACCAGATTGTTTTCTCTTGCTGAAAGTTTGGGAGGAGTAGAGTCACTTATTAATCACCCTGCAAGTATGACGCATGCCAGCATTCCGAGAGAAGAAAGATTGAAAAATGGATTGACCGATGGTTTGATAAGACTAAGTGTGGGTATTGAAGATGCAGAAGACCTGGTAGAAGATTTAAAACAAGCCATTGGATAATGTCCGACGATTTAAAAATATTTTTAGACAAAAAGGTTGATGAGTATAATCAGCCTTTTTTTATTAAAAACGACCCAATTTCAATTCCTCATTCATTCAGCAAGAAACAAGACATTGAAATAGCAGGACTTTTTTCAGCCATTTTTGCATGGGGTAATAGAACCACCATAATCAATAAAGGGAAGGAATTGATGCGGCTCATGCAGAATGCTCCACATGATTTCTGCCTTAATCATACCAACAAGGATTTGAAAAAAATGTTATCATTTAAACATAGAACATTTAATGCTACAGACTTACTTTATTTCATTTCATTTTTAAAATTTCATTATCAGCAAAATGACAGTTTGGAAAACGCATTTATAAGGGGATTTGAAAAAAAAGAGATAAACATAGAGTCCGCATTGAATGGTTTTTACCAATATTTTTTCTCTTTACAAGCCATACCATCCAGAACTTTCAAACACATCGCTTCACCACATAAAAATTCTTCTTGTAAACGATTGTGTATGTATCTGAGATGGATGGTAAGAAATGATAACAAAGGGGTTGATTTCGGTTTGTGGAAAAATATAAAATCTTCACAGTTGGTGATTCCGATTGATGTACATGTTGCTCGTGTGGCAAGAAAATTTAACCTGTTAGGCAGTGAACAAACCAATTGGAAAACTGCAGTAGAATTGACAGATAAAATGAGAGAATTGGATAAAAACGATCCTGTAAAATATGATTTTGCACTTTTTAGTTTAGGTGTCGTTGAAAAGTATTAAATTGATAAATATGAATAGTGAACAAATGAATTCGTTCGAAATTGTATTCAGTATTGAAGATATTGATAAGTTAAATAATGATGAGTTTGCGCATCAATTATCATTGGATATTAATCAAATGATACTGACTAATTTTGAGGCGCTGGTTCAGTTGCTATACAGAATTGATGTAAGTGAAATTAAACTTAAAACACTATTAAAGGAAAATCCTGATCAAGATGCAGGTAAAATAATAGCCCTGTTAATGATAGAAAGACAAATTCAAAAATTAAAATTCAAAAAAGAATCATCTCAGGCAACAGATATTCAAGTAAATAAAACTAATGAAGAGCGATGGTGATTTATTTAAACAGCAATTCGCGCACTTTTTCTCTGTCTTCTTTTTCTTTTTTTAACTCAAACATCGTTCCAAATATCCGATCCCACAAAGTACTGCTAACCCCAAAACCCATATCGCTGTGCTTGTAATGGTGTAAATGATGGTTTCTCCAAAGCGACTTCATCCACTTAAATGGCGGGTTCCATGCATGTATGGCGTAGTGCATGGTTCCATACACTAAATAGCCAAACATAAATCCAGGAAAAAAAATAAAAGCATTGTTATTTATCAGCAAATAAAACAAACAAAAAAATAAAGATGAAATAATGATACTTGGCACCGGGGGCATGAATAAACGTTCCTTATCTCTTGGATATTCGTGATGGTTGCCATGCAATATGTAATTGATTTTTTTTCCTGCAACCGTTTTTGGTTCATGATGAAATAAAAATCTGTGAAGAATATATTCTGTAAATGTCCAAAATATAAACCCTGCAAAATAAACAGCTATTGTTTTTATTATCCCAAAATAAAAATGATTGACAGCGTAGTAAGGAAATAATATCAATACCGGAAGATAGAGGGACCAAATAACCAATGGGTTCGTTTTTGTCAGAAATTCAAGAAATTGGTTATTAAACAATCTAGCCTGACCTTTATTGTTTATTTTTTCAAATTGCATATATGTTTTTTTTACTTGTAAGCAGAATGTTAATTTTGTTAACTCAAACAATATTATGAAACTAGTTACTTATTGGAAAGAAGGCTACGAGCAATTGGCACTGATTGTTGATGGCAAGTTGTATGACACGGATTTGCTTCATCCGGATTTGCCCAACAGTATGGGAATGTTTCTCAACTTTTGGGAAGATGTGTATCCATTGGCATCAGCGGCTGAACAAAGTTTGAAAAAGGGGATGCTCGCTTCTGTTGTCGGTGTTTCGTTGTCTGATGTTTCATTGATGGCTCCGGTGCCTCATCCTACCAGTTGCAGAGATGGTTATGCATTCAGGCAACATGTGGCAGCAGCAAGAAGAAACAGAAAAGTGGAAATGATTCCTGAGTTTGATCAATATCCCATTTTTTACTTTACAAATCACAACAGTATTCAGGGTCCTGGTGAAATTCTTTGCATGCCAGATCATTTTGAAAAACTCGATTTTGAATTGGAAGCAGCCATTGTAATTTGTAAACCCGGTAGAAATATAAAAGCTGCTGATGCAGATAATTATATAGCCGGCTTGATGATTATGAACGATATGAGTGCAAGAAGATTGCAAATGGAAGAAATGTTATTGAATTTGGGACCTGCAAAAGGAAAAGACTTTTCTACTGTTATTGGCCCTATGCTTGTAACATTAGATGAATTGGAGCAATACGAAACATCATGCAAAGTCGGACACGAAGGAAAGAGTTGGAATTTATCCATGACATGCAGGGTTAATGGAATTCAGGTAAGCCAGGGAAATTTGTCTGATATGGATTGGACATTTGCTGAAATCATTGAACGTTGCAGTTACGGCGTAAATTTATTTCCTGGAGATGTAATTGGAAGCGGAACAGTTGGAACAGGTTGTTTTTTGGAATTAAATGGTACCGGTAAATTAACTGATCCCAATTATCAAGAGCAGTGGCTTCAACCGGGAGATATAGTGGAAATGGAAATTGAAGGATTGGGAAAACTGCATAATAACATTATAAAAGAAGACTCGGAGTTTTCAATTTTGAAACTGAAAAAAAATCTTTGATGTTAACATTAAAAACATCGGATCTAGCACCGGCCGATATTCAAAACTATTTGCAACATGCTATTGCGCCTCGGCCTATATGCTTTGCTTCAACTATTGACAAGGAAGGAAATGTAAACTTGAGCCCCTATAGTTTTTTTAATTTATTTTCTTCCAATCCGCCTATTGTAGTTTTTTCACCCGCAAGAAGGGTAAGAGATAATACCATTAAACATACCTTACAAAATGTTATTGATGTTCCTGAAGTGGTCATCAATATTGTTGATTATGATATGTTGCATCAAACATCTTTGTCAAGTTGCGAATATCCCAAAGGCGTAAATGAATTTGAAAAAGCGGGCTTTACTGAACAAAAGGCAACAGTAGTGACACCTCCCATGGTAAAAGAAAGCAAGATCAAGTTGGAGTGCAAAGTAAATCAAATTATTCCGCTAGGAAACGAGGGAGGTGCAGGAAATCTTGTTCTTGCTGAAATATTGATGATGCATTTTGATGATTCAATTCTAAATGCAGACAAAAAAATCGATCAAAAAAAATTGGATCTTGTCGCAAGGCTGGGCGGTAATTGGTACACAAGAGCAAATGCGTCAAATATTTTTGAAGTGGAGAAGCCTAATTTAAAATTAGGTATAGGATTTGATGCACTGCCTGTTTCTGTGAAACAGAGTAATATTCTAACTGGCAATGAGTTGGCACAATTGGCCAATGTTTCTGATTTACCTCAGATAGATCCAACATTTAACAGCGATAAACTCAAAAACATCATACAATATTATTCGGTTAGTCCCGATGAAATGGAATCTGAATTGCATAAATATGCTAAAGAATTGATTAGTGAAGGAAAAGTCACTGATGCGTGGCAAATACTATTGGCTGCCATATAAATTTCTACTGCTAAATAATTATTACCTGCCTTACTTCATTTAACTTTGTGTTTCAAAATTTCTACGTAGAAAACTTATGAGCACACAACATTTATCCGAACAGGAAATCATCCGCAGAGAAAAAAGAACAGAACTTGAAAAAATGGGTATTGATCCCTATCCTGCTGCTTTATACCCAGTCAATACAACGGCTGAATATATTAAAACTCATTACAAGGGAGAGGAAAACAAAGCGGACTTCGAAAACGTATGTATTGCCGGCAGGATTATGAGTGTGCGTGATATGGGAAAAGCAAATTTTGCGGTGATGCAGGACGGAACTGGCAAGATTCAGTTTTATATTAAACAAGATGACATTTGTCCCTCTGAAGACAAAGCTCTTTTTCAACAGGTATGGAAGAAATTAGTTGATATAGGAGACTTTGTCGGTATCAAGGGATTTGTTTTTACTACAAAAACCGGCGAAACGTCTATTCATGTCCGTGAGTTTACCATATTGAGTAAATCGCTTCGACCATTACCTATAGTTAAAGAAAAAGATGGGGAAGCTTTTGATGAAGTAACCGACCCTGAATTCAGATACAGACAACGTTATGCTGACCTTATTGTTAATCCCGGCGTTAAAGAAGTATTTGTAAAAAGAACAAAATTCGTGAATGCCATTCGTGAATTTTTAAATGAAAGAGGTGCGCTTGAAGTGGATACTCCTGTACTGCAAAGTATACCTGGGGGTGCAGCAGCCAGGCCATTCATTACCCATCATAACGCATTGGATGTACCCATGTATATGCGAATTGCGAATGAACTTTATTTAAAAAGATTGATTGTTGGAGGATTTGAGTGGGTGTATGAATTCAGCAGAAATTTCCGAAATGAAGGAATGGACAGAACCCACAACCCAGAATTCACCGTTCTTGAATTTTATGTTGCTTACAAAGATTACGAGTGGATGATGAACACCACTGAGCAGATGCTGGAAAAGGCGGCTATTGCCGTTAACGGAACTTCTACCTGTTTGGTGGGCGATAAAGAAATCAGTTTTAAGGCACCTTTCAAAAGAGTTACTATGTATGATGCCATTAAAGATCATACCGGATTTGATATCAGCAACATGGATGAAGATGGAATAAGAAATGTTTGCCAACAGTTAGGTATACACGCAGATTTGAAATGGGGTAAAGGAAAATTGACTGATGAAATTTTTGGAGCTAAATGCGAAGGAAATTACATACAACCAACGTTTATAACAGACTATCCTGTTGAAATGAGTCCCCTTACAAAAAAACACCGATCAAAACCCGGACTGGTAGAGCGTTTTGAGTTAATGGTAAATGGAAAAGAAATTGCCAATGCCTATAGTGAATTAAATGACCCCATTGAACAGAGAGAAAGATTTGAAGAGCAAGCCAGATTGATGGAAAGAGGAGATGATGAAGCCATGTTTATTGACCATGATTTTTTAAGAGCCTTGGAATATGGTATGCCCCCAACTAGTGGAATAGGATTTGGAATAGACAGAATTTGTATGTTGTTGACCAATCAGCATAGTATTCAGGATGTATTGTTTTTTCCAATGATGCGCCCGGAGAATATTTAATTGTTTTAATAGTCATTTGCCTCAGTGTTACTTTAATTTAATATTTATGAAAAAACTATTCTTTTCAATCGTATTTTCTTTTGTAGCCTCAGTTGGGTTTTCACAGAAGAAAGAAAATGCAAGTACCTCCAATCAATCTTCACTTAAGGAATTAACCACCGAACAGTATTTCAAAAATAATTTCAAGGGGATAATAACGCCATTGCCAACTATTTCAAAATGGCTGGACGACAATCATTTTTTAATGAGCAAGGATGGAAAAAATTTGGTTGTGGACGCTTCTAATGGAAATGAAAGAGAAGCTACCGATGAAGAAAAATTCGGTTCCGCATCTTCAAGCAGTACCTCTGCGTTCAATAAAGGAAATGACCTTTTTATTAAAATTGATAATAAAGAGATTCAACTGACTAACGATTCCGACAAAGAAATCAATCCTACGATGAGTCCGGATGGCAACTATGTTGCTTATACAAAAAACAATGATTTGTACACGGTAGAAATATCCTCAAAAAGAGAAACCCGCTTGACTTTTGATGGCAGTGATTTAATATTGAATGGATATGCAAGCTGGATTTATATGGAAGAAATATTGGGAAGAGCATCTCAGTACCGTGCATTTTGGTGGAGCCCCGACAGTAAACATATTGCATTTTTCAGATCAGATGATTCCAATGTTCCTACATACACGCTTACGGATGCTCAGGGACAACATGGATATGTTGATGTAATCAGATATCCTAAGGTAGGAGACAGAAATCCCGAAGTAAAAGTGGGCATTACCGTTCCTTACGGAGGTAATGTGACATGGGCTGATTTTAATGAGCACGAAGATCAATATTTCGGTTTGCCCTATTGGAAACCAGATGGAAGTACATTACTGGTTCAATGGATGAATCGTAAACAAAACATGCTTAAAATATGGGAAGTAAGTCCTGCATCAGGCTTGAAAAAACCTTTTCTGATGGAAGAGCAAAAAACATGGATCAGTCTGGATGACGAAGGAAAACGAATATCGTTTTTGAATGACGGAAAAGGATTTATTTACAGAAGCGATAAAAGCGGATTTGACCAATTGTATTTTTATGATATGGCCGGAAGACTTAAAAATGTTATTCATGGCGGAAAATACACGGTGACAGAGATCAATTATATTGATGAAAAAAACAGCCTGATTTATATTACAGCCAGAAAAGAAAATTCAGCACGCAAAGATTTCTATAGCGTAAATTTCAACGGTGACAATTTCAAAAGACTGACATTCGGAGACTTTAATCATACCTCCATCAATCTTTCGCCTAAAGCATCTTATTTTATAACAACGTACAGCAATTCGTCTACACCTCCTAAAATGACTTTGGTTGATAAGAATGGAAAAATTATCAGAGAGCTTGGAGATGCAAAAGACAGTGCAATTGGCAATACAAAAATCGCCAAAACTGAAATGATCAGAGTGTTGAGTGAAGACAGTCTGTATAATTTACCCATGAAAATAACCTGGCCTCTCAATATGGAAAAAGGCAAAAAATACCCTGTACTCATATCCATATATGGTGGCCCCAATGCGGGAACTGTATGGGATTCATGGTCTTTAACAGGTTCGCAGCAATGGTATGCTAAAGAAGGACTGATACAGGTAGCCATGGATCACAGAGCCAGCGGTCATTTTGGAAAAGAAGGAGTAAACTTTATGTATCATAATCTCGGTTATTGGGAAATGAAGGATTATTCAACTATGGTGAAATGGCTGATTGAAAACGGACAGGCCGACCCATCCAAAATATGCATCACCGGTTTTAGTTATGGAGGATACATGACTTGCTTCGCTTTAACGTATGGTGCAGATGTTTTTACGCATGGAATGGCAGGTGGAAGTGTTATTGACTGGACACTCTATGACTCACATTATACGGAACGTTATATGGGTACTCCTTCAGATAATTCAGAAGGTTACAAAAAAAGTTCTGTTTTGAATTACACGGATCGATATAAAGGAATGCTGCAAATCGTTCATGGTATTGTAGATGAAAATGTGCACATGCAAAACAGTATTCAACTTACAAGCAAATTACAGGACCAGAAAAAAGACTTCGAGTTCATGACATACAGCGGGGGTCGTCACGGATGGCCGGGAAATAAAAATCTTCATTTTCAAAATCTGAAGACCAGATTTATTTACAGATACTTGTTAGAAAAACCTGTTCCGGAGGGAATGTTGAAATAATAAATTAAACCTTCCTATTTATTTCTAGTTGAGTTTTTTAATTGAAGCAATGCATCTTCATCATATCCTATAATTAACTTGTTGCTTGTTTCTATGATGGGTCTTTTGATGATACTGGTGTTTTCAATCATAATGTCAATAGCCTCTTTTTGTGTAAGTTTTTTATTTTGATATTGAGTTGCTATTTTTTTCCAAGTTGTCCCTTTGGTATTGAATATGGTTTCCCAATTTAATTTTTTGCACCATTGTTGAAGTTTTTCAATCGTAATACCTTCTTTTTTATAATTGTGAAAGGTGTATTTTATTTTATTGTCATCTAGCCAGTCCAATGCTTTCTTTACAGAATTACAATTGGGTATTCCATATACTATGATATCGTTCATATTAAAAATCGGGTAGTGTAGGTTTGGTTTTCATGATGCCTTCTATTTTGTCCATTACTTCTTGAGTGAGTATTGGCAGTACTTCTAACGACTTTAAATTATCCAGCAGTTGTTGTTTTTTTGTTGCCCCAAGTATCACGGTGCTTACATTCGGGTTTTTCAAACACCATGCAATACTTAAAGAGGCTGTTGATACTCCGAGTTTGTCAGAAAAATCGGAAAGTTTTTTTACTTTTTTAAGGTTGTCATCCAGCATCCATCTGTCTTTCAGCCAATCAAATCCTTCTAGACCGAATCGGCTGTTTTTAGGTATGCCGTTATTGTATTTTCCTGTCAGCAATCCTGATGCAAGTGGACTCCAGATGGTAGTACCCAATCCCACAGTTCTGAATAAATCTAAAAATTCTTTTTCCAGTTTGTTTCTTTCAAACATATTATACTGTGGCTGTTCCATGGTTGGTCCTATTAATCTGTATTTTTCAGCCACTCTGTGCGCTTCCATGATTTCTACGCCACTCCATTCACTGGTTCCCCAATACAATACTTTTCCTTGTTGAATCAGGTGGTTCATCGCCAATACAGTTTCTTCAATAGGAGTATTTTTATCGGGTCTGTGACAGAAGTATAAATCAAGGTAATCCACTTGCAGTCTCTGAAGTGCTTCGTTGCAGGCTTCTATCAGATGCTTTCTGTTGTTTCCGGTTTGATTGGGCTTATTGTGTTTTCCTCTCCATCCAAAAAAGGCTTTGGAAGAAACTACAAAAGAAGTACGGTCCCATTTTTTCTTCTTAAGGATACGACCCATCATTTTTTCACTTTCTCCCAGCGCATATACTTCAGCGTTATCAAAGAAATTTATGCCATTTTCATATGCGATACTCATCAATTCTTCTGCAGTTTTATCATTGATTTGTTTGCTGAAACTAACCCAACTGCCAAATGAAAGGGCACTTACTTGTAATCCGGATTTTCCTAAACGACGATACTCCATGATTCGTTTTTTTATGTATGAACAATAAAAATATAAACAATACTTATCAGAAAAAGTTTATTGAGGAAACTTTGAAGCCGGAACGCTGATGTTTCCTGTTGAATGAAGGATCAGCCAGTTATTGAAATCCTGGCTTGCTTCCATGCCAATACCATTGATGGTTTCATTCTTGGTTCTGATTCGAACCGGCTTATCTGTATAAAATTCCTTGCCTGTTCTGTTTCTGTCCCAGAACAGTTCATCACAATATAAGGTGTCGCCTTTTTCAATATTAATAACAGTTACGCTGTCTCTCAGGAATACCAGACTTTGATACTGCTTGTATTTTCCATATTTCGCATCCATTTTACTTTCAATACTGTCTGATGTATTATAGAAGTCCGCATGAATGTTCTTCGGAAACTCAATGTAGGGTTCAATCTCCTGAACATTCAGCATCAAAGGAGCTGTAACAATTGCTTTTATCTTTCCTCCAATGGTATAATTCAAAGAAATATTTTTAGCTTCCTCTACGCCTGTTTTTTTTTGATTGAAGCTGTTTACTTTGGCTTGATCATTTTCGCAGGAACACAAAAAAAAGCAGCCTGAAATCAGTGCTGCATAAATAATATGTTGTTTTGTTTGTTTCATGAATATGAGTACGCGTGAGAAATTGTCACATCAATTAATCATAACTTCTTTTTTGGAACCAGCGGGCATTCATGGATATGCCAAAGTTAATTCTGGTAAAACCTTCTTTGATTCCAGCAGTCAGATTACTTCCTCTCGATCCAATTTCAAAGGAAGTATTTAATGTAACGTATTCTCCCCTACTTTGAATATATCTGGGCGTTGTTAAAGGTAAGCTCAGTCCTCCTGTAAATGCAAGACTGGTTCTGGAATCTGTTATTTTAATATAATCCGGGCCATAGTATAATCCGGCCCTGTATTTTACATAATCCGAATACTTTCTGTTAGCGCCATTGCTTTTCGCAGGATAATATTCGGCCCCTGCTCTAAAAATCCAACTGTTTTGAGTATAGTCTTTTTGATTATAATAAGTATAATCCTTCCAATTGGAAACTTCATAGTCCGCACCTAATAACCATTGTTTATTTTTGCTTTGATAGGTAAAGCCAACTCCGTAAGAAGACGGAATAAGCACTTTTCCTTTAGCATCTGAAATGACAGCAACGCTGTCGATCATAACTTCACCTCCATTGTAATCATAAGTAAACGTTTCATTTACTGTACTTTGTTTAGCATTTAATTGCTGACTGAAGTTCATATAGCCCCCCAGTCTCAAAGTTCCGGTATTTTTTAAATGCATAAGATATTGAATTCCGGTAGTTAAAAACAATCCACTAAATCTGCTCTTAACTTCATAATTTGATCTGAAGTATTGTATAGTATCATTGATAATAGAAGTTTTTGTACTGTAGTCTTTTATTCCAAAAGAAAAACCACTGCTCGCACCAAATGAAAACTCATTTTTATGAGTACCATTTCCTGTTTTCTTAATGCCTGCACTGATATTGATTTGATTCATCCCGCCATTTCCTTCATATAAAGTATGGATACTGTCGATAGCATTGTCTCTTTTGTTTTGTTCTATTTTATAATTAATTCTGGATATTGGACGCAAACCAAAACTCAAACCTCCAATGGTTCCCTTTTTTTCCATTTTTTTGGTAGAAAATGGGAAAGCAACCTGCATATAAGATATCACCAGATTTTTTGTATTGTACTTGTCCGGAGTATTTGAACTTTTTAATGTTCTGAAATCTATTTCAGAACCCAGATCAAATATAGTATTTGAGAAATTTTTGGTATTGGAAATATTTCCTAACGAAGCAGGGTTGACAAGGTTGATGTTAAATGGTGAGCCCAATAATCCATAGTCGGAATATCCAATGGAAATGCCCCCCATACCCCTGTTAACTATATTCTGATTGGGCATCAAATCGCCAATTCCATATCTTGAATAAGGAGAGTTGTCTTGTCCAAAAAGATGAACAGTTGAAAACATGAACAAAGCCACTATCAGGAGTTTATTCAATTTGTTGATTATTAAGTTCGCTGAGTACATATAAGCCTTTAAATAAAAAATTCGAATCTGCAAATGTATTTTTTTTAATTTGACTTGCAAAATAGGAAGAATCGCCACCGGTTAAAACCACGTTAAAACGATTGTATTTATTTTGATATTCTTCAATAAAGCCGGCTATTTCGGCTGTTATACCAACAATTACGCCTGATTGCAAATTTGTTTTAGTATCATAGCCAATCAAGGGGAAATGATGAGTTGGTTTGACCAATGGAAGTTTGGCTGTGTATTCATGCATTGATTTGAATCTCATATCCATGCCTGGAGAAATGGCTCCACCTAAAAAATGTCCGTATTGATTTACGAAGTTATAAGTGATACAAGTTCCCAATCCAATGATAAGTGAATTAAATCCGGGAAATTGATTTACTGCTGCGGCAATGAGTGAAATTCTATCCGGACCAATCGTTTCGGGCTTTGATACAGCAATAGTAAAATTTAATGCAGAATTTTTTCCTAATTTATGAAAGCTTGAGTTCTGAGCCAGTATGGTTTCTATTTCTTCATTGTGATGAATGACAGATGCAAGAATTGATTTACTGGGTGTATACTTTTTCAATAATGATTCAATGGTTGAATTGCTGTCATTTTCTATGATAAACTCTTCAATCATTTCCTGCTTGTTAAAGACGGCTGCTTTTAAGCGAGAGTTCCCAAAATCAAGGCAAATAGTCCGCATTCTGTATTGTATAAATTATTCATGAAAAATGGGTGCGCTATGCTTTTTCAAACAAATCAAAAAAGACATTTTCAATGGCTTTTACAGAGTAATTAAATACGATTCTGCTTCTGGCATTTTTACCGATTTCAAAACGGGTATCAGTATTGACAATCAACTTTTCCAGCTTGTTATACCATTCAGTTTCATTTTCAACCCAAAATCCGTCAGCACAATCTGTTACCACTTGTCTATTGGTGCCAACAGGACTGACCACTGCAGGAATCCCAAGGCTCATGTATTGAATTGCCTTAAATGCACATTTACCCAGTTCTACTTCTGTATTTTTAAGAGGCATGATTCCTATATTCATTTCCAGCAGGTCTTCAATTTCTGTTAAAAGCCTCCATTTTTTATAAACGTATTCGATATTGTTGAAGGAAGGATCCTTGTCTGCTATTATCAAAAAACGGAAGTTGTATTTTTTTTTCAGTTCATTAAGCACGGGAATTACAATTTCCAAATTATGAAAGTTGGTAAAAGTTCCGGTCCATCCAATGGTTAGCGGAGTTTCCTGTTGATTTTTCAATCTGTTGTGCATTATTTCGGTATCAACGACAGTAGGGATTATGCGAACATCTTTACAAAAATCCTTAGCATATTTGGCAAGAAATTCATTGCCTACAGATACGATATGACTATACCTGCAAATTTTTTCCACTTTCCAACTGCATTTTAAATTGGCAACCATGGGGTTTGATTCAGAAGCCATTTTGATCCATATGGAATCATCAAAATCATATATAATTTTCTTTCTAAGCATTTTGGCGATAATCCATTCTATAATAGGTGGACCAACAGGCGCCGCTTCCCTATGTATAAATATAAAATCATATTTATACATACTGAAAAGAAGTAAAAATCTTTTGATAAAACCATTTATGATGCCTGTTGCTTTTCTGAAAAAGTGATTTTTTTCGTATAGAATTGACCATGTCGCATCACTGAAAAATGGCTTTTGAGTAAAAACTATATTTTTAACGCTGCTTTTTCCAATAAAGTGTTCAAACCTAAATCTTTGGCTTGGCGAAATGTTATTTGGTGCCGGGGCAAGTATTAAAACTTTCAAATGCATCAATATTATCTTCAAAAATAAATAAGAAAAAATTAATGAAGCATTTTAACTTATAATCTTTCGACATTTTAACCTAGTATTAAACTTTATTTGTAATATATTAAAATAGGCTTTCAACTCTACCTATAATATTTTCAATTTTCGTATTTTTGATTCAGTTATGGAAACAATACTAATTACAGGCGGAGCGGGTTTCATAGGCTCGCACCTTACAAGGCTTTTTGTCAATAAATATCCCAACTACAAAATTGTCAATCTGGATGCACTGACGTATGCCGGAAATCTCAATAATCTGAGAGATATTGAGAATGCCCCCAATTATCAATTTGTTAAGGGAGATATTACAGATATGGAATTTGTAAAGAATCTTTTTGCCACCCATCATTTTAGTGGCGTTCTTCATTGTGCAGCCGAAAGTCATGTGGACAGGTCAATTGCAGACCCATTGGCATTTGTAAGAACCAATGTTATTGGAACGGTTT
Source organism: Chitinophagaceae bacterium (assembly GCA_947448685.1). Taxonomy (GTDB): domain Bacteria; phylum Bacteroidota; class Bacteroidia; order Chitinophagales; family Chitinophagaceae; genus Ferruginibacter. Next base: position 51,519 of record CANFOP010000002.1, read on the forward strand.
CTTTGCTTCAGGCTGCCAAAGAGCATTGGAAAGAAAATATGGAAGGTAAACTGTTTTATCATATTTCTACAGATGAAGTATATGGTAGTTTAGGTGACGAAGGTTTTTTTACAGAGGAAACGGCGTATGACCCCCGAAGTCCTTATTCCGCATCAAAAGCATCTTCCGATCATTTTGTCAGAGCGTATCATCACACCTATCACTTGCCGGTAAAAATTTCCAATTGCTCTAACAACTACGGACCTTTTCATTTTCCAGAAAAACTAATTCCTCTTTGTATTCACAACATCATCAACAAAAAGCCTTTGCCCATTTATGGAAAGGGTGAGAATGTTCGCGACTGGTTGTTTGTGGAAGATCATGTAAGAGCGATAGATACCATTTATCATAAAGGTAAAATTGGAGAAACTTACAATATTGGCGGACACAATGAATGGACCAATATTGCTTTGGTAAAAGAACTTTGCCATCAGATGGATCAAAAGTTAGGAAGAGAAGCAGGGGAAAGTGAGCAACTGATTACTTATGTGAAAGACCGTGCAGGTCATGATTTGCGTTATGCGATTGATGCAACAAAATTAAAGGAAGAATTAGGATGGATGCCTTCTTTGCAATTTGAAGAAGGCTTGTCGAAAACTATTGACTGGTATTTGAACAATAGCGAATGGCTGGCAAATGTAACCAGCGGAGACTACCAAAAATATTACACAAGCTTATACGGAGCATAAAGAACAGAAAACACAGTTTAAGTTATGAAAGGCATCATTCTTGCCGGCGGTTCCGGCACAAGATTATATCCAATTACGATGGGCATCAGCAAACAGTTAATGCCTATTTATGATAAACCAATGATTTATTATCCGCTCAGCACTTTGATGCTTGCAGGAATTAAAGACATTCTGGTTATCACCACTCCGGAAGACCAGGAGCAGTTTATCAGATTATTGGGAGATGGTTCTCAATGGGGTTGTAATATCTCTTATGCTAAACAAGAAGTGCCTAATGGTCTGGCACAGGCATTTGTAATAGGTGATCAATTTGTTGGAAATGACAGTGTGGCGCTCGTTTTAGGAGACAATATTTTTTATGGCAGTGGTTTTAGTTCTATGCTTCAAACTGCGGCCAATCCTGATGGCGCAGTGATTTTCGCCTATCCAGTCAGCGATCCCGAGAGATATGGGGTAGTAGAATTTGATAAAGATTTTAATGCCTTAAGTATCGAAGAAAAGCCTCTTAATCCTAAAAGTAATTTTGCTGTGCCAGGATTGTATTTTTATAATAATGAAGTGGTGAACATCGCAAAAAATATTCAACCAAGCCCAAGGGGTGAATATGAAATAACGGATGTGAACAGGGTTTATATGGAAAACAAGAAACTTAAAGTAGTGACATTGAACAGAGGCTTTGCATGGCTGGATACAGGAACATTTGATTCTTTAAATGATGCGAGCGAATATGTAAGGGTTATAGAAAAAAGACAAGGATTGAAAGTTGGATGTCCTGAGGAAATTGCATGGCGAATGGGATTTATCACAACAGAGCAATTGGAAAAACTGGCTACTAACCTTCAAAAAAGCGGTTACGGAATTTATCTGAGCCGTATTGCAAAATAGATCAACTTTTAATGTTCATTTAAAATGTCAAATTATTTTGTACATCCTTCCACTGTCATTGATGATGGATGCAGTATTGGAAAGGATACAAAAATCTGGCATTTCTCCCATGTGATGACGGGTGCTGTTGTCGGCGATAAATGTATCATTGGACAAAATGTTTTTATTGGCCAACATGTTTTGATTGGTAATAACGTTCGCATACAGAACAACGTTAGTTTGTATGAAGGAGTGGTATGCGAAGATGATGTCTTTTTAGGCCCCAGTGTAGTATTGACCAATGTTATCAATCCCCGAAGCAAAGTCAGCAGAAAAAATCAGTATCAGAAAACCATCATCAGACAAGGCGCAACTATAGGAGCAAATGCTACTATAGTTTGCGGTATAGAAATAGGTGCACATTCCTTCATCGGAGCGGGTACTGTAGTCACAAAATCAGTACCGGCGTACGCATTGTTTGTAGGCAATCCTGGCAAGCATGCCGGGTGGATGAGCGAGTATGGCTGTAAAATTAAGTTTGATGATTCCAATCGGGCTGTTTGTCCTGAAAGCGGGCAAGAATATCTTATACAAAACAATATCGTCAAACGAGTATAATAATATCGTATTTCTACGAATGATTGTCTCGTATTTTATCTTCTTTTTTTGCTGATTATCGCGAATACTACTCATTTTTTGTACTAATTCAATATTCAGTATCCTTTGCTGCAATATTCTTTTTACGCTGTCGTTTTCCAAGAGAAATAAACCGACACCTATGAAGAATGTTATTGCAGTTGTTGTAACGCACAATCGTTATCAGTCACTTATAAATTGTATTGAAGCAATCAGGTCTCAAACTACAAAACCCGATCAAATTCTTGTAATAAATAACGGAAGTTCTGATTACACATCTGTTTGGCTCGATCAGCAAGAAGACATTATTCATATCTATCAGGAAAACACAGGATCTTCTGGCGGTTTTCATACAGGTATTTCATGGTCTCAACAACATCAATTCAATTGGGTTTGGTGCATGGAAGATGACAGTTATCCTCATGAAAAATCGCTGGAAAAATTGCTTCATAATTATAATGCTGATAAAACTTTTTTGCGAAGCAGCATTATGATGCATGAATCTGATCGCCCAAAAGAAATCATCAATCCATTTAATGGAACTCTTATTCATCATTCCATTATCAGTAAAGTCGGCTTGCCAAATTCAACTCTTTTTTCAAAAGGAGCTGAGGCAGAATATTTTTACCGTATAACCCGTAAACATAATTTTTCTTCAAAAACGGTTTCCGAAAGTATTCACTTTCACTCAACCTCATCGATGGATTTTTATCAAGAGTGGAACTTGAAATCATCAGTAGATTTGTATTTTATGTTAAGAAATCAATACGAGGTCAACAAATCAAAATACAACTATAAGGCATTGGCAATATTTCATTATATGGCGTTCATTTGCCAATTTCTTATCACAATTGTATCAAAACAAAAAAATCAAAAATGGTCGAAATTTTTGTTTGTTGTTCGGGCAATGGTTGATGGATTCAAAGGCAACTATAATATTTCAACTTCAGTTGTTCAGCAAAGAATTAACAGGCTATGCGAAAGTTCGGCGAGAGAAAATTTTATTTATTCTGTCAGAAATTTAATAATAAACCTTTTTGTCCCTTCATTTTCAGAAATGCAAAAAACAACCTGATATTTATGGCTTTTAAGTTTTAATACTCCTGAATTCTCAGGAGTTTTTTATTTTACCTCACTTCTATATTTTATTTGATTAATTTTAAGTTATAAACCTTACACTCAGATGCTTTCGGATGATTTATTTAATCAGTTAAAACACGAAAATGAGCAACTTCATAAAGAGCTGGCAGACCTCAATTATCTGATAGAGTTGAGAGAGGAAGAATTACAGGAAATTAAAAAAGCAACTCAATCAATGGCAGAACTTAAAAGCCGGCTCGAAAGAAATTTATATGAATTTGAACAAATGCAGCAACATATAGAATTGAACCAACGAAAGAGGGAAGGTGCAGAAAGAATAGTTGTTTCAATGGAGGATGAAATGATAGCGTCCATAAAAATCGAACAATCATATTATCAGATAAAAGAAGCATACAATAGCAACAAAGTAATTTTGGAAGTGCTGCAGGAGAATTTGAAAGAATTGACTGATTTACATCATGAAGTTGCCATCTTGAAATCTAAAAATACGGAATTAGAAAGCAGCCTAGAAATTGCTTTATTGGAAAATAGTTTTTTAAAAGAAGATGTAAAAAAACAAAACAGTAAAATTTAATAGTATGTCAAGTATAGCGGATATTCGAAAAGATTATATGTTGCAGACACTTTCAGAAGATGATATACACACGCATCCAATGAGGCAGTTTGAAAAATGGTGGAATCAGGCGATAGAAAGTAAAATCGAAGAAGTGAATGCCATGACCTTGGCGACTGTAAATGCAGCAGGAAGCCCATCGGCGAGAATAGTTTTATTGAAAGGGTTTAACAATGACGGCTTCACATTTTTTACCAACTTCAACAGTCGAAAAGGTATTGAAATCGCAGAGAATCCGAATGTTTGTCTTGTTTTATTTTGGAAAGAATTAGAGCGTCAGGTTCGAATTGAGGGCAATGTAAAAAAAATACAT
>CANFOP010000003.1 GCA_947448685.1 Chitinophagaceae bacterium
AAATTCACTGGCATCTACATCTGCAATAGATGCACCCGCTCTGTCATATACAACTTGCGAAGCACGCATCGATGCGCCTGTTTCCAAAAAATAAATACCTAATCTGTCGCCGCCTCTTGCTATATATTGCGTATCTACACCATAACGACGCAGATGATTGATAGCAGATTGCCCAATGGGATTATTGGGAACCTTCGTTACAAACGTTCCATTCAATCCATAATTGCATAATGCGGCAGCTACGTTTGCTTCCCCGCCACCATACGTTACATCAAATGTATCCGCTTGTACAAAACGCTTAAAATCGGGAGTTGACAATCTCAACATGATTTCTCCCATCGTTACTACTTTCTTGCTCATTGTTAAAGGTATTATTGTATGATTTAAAAATTAAAATATTCTCTTGCATTTTGATAGCACACTTTTTCAACAATATCACCTATCCATTTTGTATCGTTGGGTAACAACCCTTTTTCAATTTCATCACCTAAAAGATTACACAAAATTCTTCTGAAATACTCGTGACGAGAATATGACAGAAAACTTCTGCTATCTGTAAGCATACCCACAAATGTGCTGATTGTTCCCATATTTGACAATGCATTCAATTGCTTTTCAATGCCATCTTTCTGGTCTAAAAACCACCAACCCGAACCATATTGAATTTTCCCCTTCGTTTCTCCATCATTAAAATTACCGCACATAGTAGCAAAAACTTCATTATCCGCCGGGTTGATATTATACAATATCGTTTTAGCCAACTGTCCACGTTGATCCAATGCATTCAAAAAGTTTGACAATGAAGTGGCTTGAGAAAAATCTCCTATTGAATCAACGCCTGCATCTGCACCAATTGAGTTAAGTAATCTCGTGTTGTTGTTTCTTAAAGGTCCCAGATGGAATTGTTGCACCCATCCTTTTTTATGATAGGTTCTACATAAAAACATCAACACAGCTCCGGCAAAACGTTCTGGTTGAGAAAAGGATTCTGCGTTCTTATCTGAAACAAAGTTTTCAAACTCTTTTTCCAATGCAGCAGTAAAAGTAAATTGAGCAGGCATGTATAATAATCCATGATCAGAAATTCTGCAACCGTTTTCATGAAAATAATTAACCCTGTTTTCTAACGCCTGCAATAAGTCTGACATCTTTTTTATTTTTATGCCAGATACTTTTTCAAGCCTTTCTATGTAGGATATAAATACTGATTTGTCTGAAATGTTAAAAACTTTATCAGGTCTGAATGAAGGCAAAACTTTTAATGCAATATTTTGATTTTTGATTTTCTGGTGATGCGACAAATCATCGCATGGATCATCAGTCGTTCCAACCATTTCAACACGAAAATTATTTAATATTCCTTTTGTGCTGAATTCGTCTGTTTGCAATAAATGATTGCAGTGATTATAAATGTCGGTCGCTGTTTTTTTATTCAAATAAACATCTATTCCGAACGGATTTTGTAATTCCATTTGAGACCAGTGAAACAAAGGATTGCGAACAGTTTCCGGAAAGCAGGTTGCCCATGCCATGAATTTTTCTTCATCTGAACTGTCTCCTGTAATATATTTTTCCTTTACGCCCAAGCCTCGCATCGCACGCCATTTATAATGATCTCCTTTCAACCATAATTCTGTAAGATTGGAAAACTTTTTATCAGCGGCAATTTGGTCTGGAGGCAAGTGATTGTGATAATCAATTATTGGTAGCTCTTTTGCATATTCATGAAACAGTATTTTAGCTGTTTCATTTTGCAATAAAAAATCTTCTGTCAATATCGTGTTTGAGTTAATCATTGTTTTTGTATCTGAGCTCAGTAAATTTGCGTTCATACTTTTGTGTTTTTTCTTATAAGCTTCTTATTATTCCCCACTCTAAACCCCTCAATTCCGCAAGTCCTCTTAACCTTCCAATTGCCGAATACCCAGGATTTGTTTTCTTATTTAAGTCATCCAGCATTTGATGTCCATGATCTGGCCGCATGGGAATAGATACATCTCTTCTTTGCATAACATGAACGATTTCTTTAACCACAGCATACATATCCACATCTCCTTCTAAATGATTGTCTTCATAAAAATCACCCCATTCATTTCTTTTTGTACTTCTCAGATGAACAAAATTAATTCTGTCTCCAAACTGCTTAACAATAGCAGGTAAATCGTTGTCTGCCCTTACGCCAAATGAACCTGTGCAAAAGCATAAGCCATTGTTTAATGACGGCACTGCATCCGCTAATTTTTGAATGTCGTTCGCAGTGCTCACCACTCTTGGTAATCCTAACAATGGATAAGGAGGGTCATCTGGATGAATAACCATCTTCACATTGCATTTATCAGCAACAGGAATAATCTGTTGTAAAAAATAAATCAAATTGGCTCTTAATTTTTCTGCATCAATGCCATTGTATTTATCCAAAGCCTGTTGAAATTGTTCAATGGTAAAACTTTCTTCGCTACCCGGAAGACCTTTAATCATATTTTGTTGAAGAAGTTGTTTCTCTTCCTCATTCATTTCTTCGAATCGCTTTGTTGCTCTTTCGATTTCTTCGGAACTATAGTCTTTTTCTGCATTTTTTCTTTTTAAGATAAAAAGATCAAAAGCAACAACCTCAGCCCTTACATACAATAGCGCCAGAGACCTGTCTGGCATAGGATAAGCCAAATTTGTTCTGGTCCAATCCATCACTGGCATGAAATTATAAGTAACTGTATTTACCCCACATTCACTCAGATTTCTTAATGATTGCTGGTAATTTTCTATATATATTTCAAAACCCTCGCTTTGTGTTTTTATCGATTCATGAACAGGTACGCTTTCTACAACCGACCAAGACATCCCAGCTGATTCAACTTCTTTTTTTCGCTTTATTATTTCATCTTTCGTCCATACTTCTCCGTTAGGTATATGATGAAGTGCTGTTACCACTCCCGAACAACCGGCCTGCCTGATGTCCCACAAACTAACAGGGTCATTGGGTCCGTACCACCTCATTGTTTGAATCATTTGTTTCATGCTTTGCATTCTTTTAATTTCTATACTTTTTTACTGCCAATCATCTGTTCTGAATGATGATGCCGGCAAACCGGCTGTGTTATACAAATCACCCTTTACATATTCCGTATAAGCATATCTAACCGCTACTGGATTTTTAACATCATTTGACCAAACGTTAATGGTTTTATCTTCTTCTATTGATGCTTTAGCCGGATAAAACACTCTGTCATTTCCTGCTATTTGAAAATTGATAAACTCTTTTCCGAAAGAGCTCAACCCATTTTCAGCATAATCAAAACTGATATTTATTTTATCTTTCACCGTTCTCATTGATTTGTACAAAGGTCCGGAATATGAAATCCCCTTGTATCCATAAGTTTTCGCCAATGCCCAATAGAGAAGTCTGTCACTCACCGTTTTTTTATCAGGAAAGTGAATATACATTTCGTCGCCGATATCCATTGTTACAACCATACCGCAATTGGGTATTGTTTTCATGGATTTCAACTGAACTTCCCTGATGCCCCTGTTGCTTCTTGTTGAATCCTTGCCACCATAAGGAGCAATTTGTACATAATAGAAAGGTAAAGTTTCTGCAGCATTCCAGGCCTTTCTCCAATCAGCAACCATCAGAGGAAACAATTTTGCATAAACAGAGGGTTCGTGACGATTGCTTTCTCCCTGATACCATAAAAATCCTTTAATACCATATCCAACAAAAGGAGCAATCATTGCATTGTATAATGTGGTGGGCTGCTTGTGTTTTTCTGAAGCAGTATCTATTGATTGAAAGTTAACATCGTATGCTGCATTACTTAGCGCAGTTTTGCTCATCCAGCTTTGAATTTTTGTACCACCCCAACAACTTACTATAATGCCGACCGGCACTTTTAATTTTTTTTGTAACATTAAACCATACATAAACGCAACTGCGCTAAAATCTATTGCATTTTCTGCATCAGAAATTTTCCAATTACCTTTCACATCAGTTTGAGGAAAACTACTTGCATTTCTTTCTGATTGAAACAAGCGGAGATTGTTATTTTCTGCATCCAGCAATATTTCATTTGAATGTAACACTGGCTGATTTTTAAATCCCCGCATGGGCATTTCCATATTTGACTGACCGGAACAAAACCAAACTTCTCCAAGCATTACATTACTGATTGTATATTCCACGCCATCTGAAATACTGATTTGATATGGGCCCCCAGCCTTATCCGTGATAATGGTTGACTTCCATTGACCATTGTCATCAGATTGGGTAGTATATTCTTTTTTATTCCAGGATGTTTTGATTTTCATCCATGCTTTTTTAGAAGCGATTCCCCAAATTGATATCGATGATTGTTGTTGCAAAACCATATTATCAGAGAAAAATGAAGGCATAATTATGCGCGCGTCAGAATCAAAATGAAAGATGATTTCAAGTAAGAAAAAAAAGACGATATGTAAAAAATATTTTTTCAAACTTATATTTTATACCCCTGAAAATGCGCTGAATCCGCCATCAACAGAAACTTTTGTACCGGTAATGAATTTTGAAGCATCGCTTAACATCCATATTAAAGCGCCTTCTAAATCTTCGGGGTTTCCAAAACGATTGAATGGTGTATGATTGATTACTGCTGTTCCTCTTGGTGAATACCCACCTTGTCCATCTGTGAGCAAACCTCTATTTTGTTCTGTTAAGAAAAAACCTGGCATAATGGAGTTCATTCTAATCTTATCTCCATGGCGTTTTGCTAATTCAACAGCAAACCATTTAGTAAAACAATCTACTGCAGCTTTTCCTAAACTGTAACCCAATACTTTTGTCAACGTTCTCTCTGCGCTAACAGATGAAATATTAACAATACTTCCACCTCCATTTTCTGCAATGGCTTTCCCAAAAATCAAAGTCGGAGAAACTGTTCCCCATAAATTAACCTCCATGGCTTTTCTCATGCCATCCATATTTACATTAAAAACATCCTCATCAGGCTGAATAATTGCTTCAGGAACATTTCCTCCAGCACCATTTACCAACCCGTCGATTCGGCCATATTTAGCCAATACCATATCTCTTGATGCAATCAATTGTTCTCTGTTCATAACGTCTGCTATCAAGGCAATAGCCTCTCCACCATTCGCTATAATTTTTTCAACTCTTTCATTGGCCACTTTTTCGTTTCTGCCCATAACCCCAACAATACCACCTGCATTGCTGATTGCATTGATGAATGATAAGCCCAATACTCCTGTGGCGCCTGTTACTACCACTACTTTTCCTTTTAAACTGAAACTATCTTTTTCTTTACTCATACAACTGATTATTATTCAATGATAAATTTTTTTCTTAGTCTTATATCTTCAGATGAACTTCCAATCAATACTTCAAAAGTTCCTGGCTCCACAATCCACTTCATTTTTTTATCTAACAATTTTAAATCATCGGGCTTCAATGTAAACTTGATTGTTTTTGTCTCACCCGGATTTAATGAAACTCTTTCAAATCCTCTCAGTTGAGATTCATATACTGTTACACTACTTGTTTCATCTTTAAAATACAACTGTACTACTTCATCTCCCTTGTATTTGCCTGTATTTGTAATGTCGACAGAGATATTGACTTCTTTATCTCTTTTTTGTTTTTCAGGAGTTACCATCAAATTGCTGTAATCAAAACTGGTATAGCTTAATCCAAATCCAAATGGATACAATGAACCATAGACATTTGTTTTTCCGAAACCATTTGGACCATCACCAGGCTGACCTGCATGTGCACCGGGCTTGAAAGGAAAGTTATATTCTATCTGACCTACTGATTTTGGAAAAGTCATGGATAATTTTCCGCCGGGATTGTAATCACCAAAGATTGTTTCAGCAATCGCATTGCCGCCATCCAATCCAGGAAACCATGCTTCTATTATGGATGGAATAAATTTATTGGGCCAGTTGATTGTAAGTGGTCTTCCGTTAATCAACACCAATACAATTGGCTTACCCGTTTCATACAATGTCTGAAGCAATTGTAATTGTTTACCGGGAAGATCTAAAGAAGTTCTGCTTCTGCTTTCTCCCACCAAAGACTCTTCCTCACCCAACACTGCAATAACTACATCAGCTGCTTTTGCTCGCTCAACTGCAGCATCAATATTTTCTTTTTCTTTTGTTGTAAATGTTTGAGGAAATATTTCCGATTCCGGCCACAATGAGTCAATTGTTTCACAGCCTTTGCTGTACATTACATTTATTTCAGAACCTACGTAATTTTTTATACCCTTTAATACAGAAACCACTTTAATGTTATTGGGTCCATATCTGCTCATCGAATGTAAAGTATCTGCCGCTAAAGGCCCGGTAACCAGGATATTTTTAATTGAAACCTTGTTGAGCGGTAATAGATTGTTTTTGTTTTTCAATAATACCAATGCTTCTCTTGAAATCTGTTTTGAAAATATTTTTGCATCATCATTAAATACAATACTATCTGCTGCCGCAGGATTTACAAAAGGATGATCAAATAGGCCCAACTTAAATTTAACCCTTAATACATCTGATACTCTTGCATCCACAGTTTTTATAGAAAGTTTTTTTTCTTTTATCAATTCTCTTAAGGGAGTGATATAATTTGAAGGATCATCAAAATTGGTTCTTACATTCAGACCGGCTTCAACAGCTTGCCTTACTCCATCTTTATTATCAAAGGCAACGTGATGTTTATTGAAAATAAACTCAACTGCATCGCTGTCTGATACAACATATCCATTGAATCCGAATGCTTTTCTCAATAATTCTGTCAGAAAAAAATAAGATGCTGAAACCGGCTCACCGTTCCAGTCATTATAACTGCTCATGACTCCCAAAGGATGTGTTTCCTGTATCACTCTTCTAAAAGGATACAAATACATCTGATATAATTCTCTTGGCGCAACATGCGGATCAGTTCTTGCATTACCATCTCTTCCACCATTAGGCACACTATATACTGCAAAGTGTTTTAGTGTTGAACCAACACCCTGACCCTGAAGTCCCAACACCATCTGCTTTCCTAACTCAGTCACCAAAAAAGGTTCTTCAGAAAAACATTCCACCACTCGTCCCCATCTGGGATCTCTGGCCAAATCCAAAATGGGTATGTATATGTTGGTATATCCCAAGGCTTTCGCTTCTCTACCTACAATCTCACCTGCTTTCAAAATCAATCCTTTATCCCAGGTGCTTCCCATTGCAACAGGCGCCGGCAAAGCGGTTGCCCTGTCATGCGCTAACCCATGAACCCCTTCATTTGTAAAATCAACCGGAATGCCTAAACGGGTTTGTTCAATAAACCATTTTTGTGTCTGATTGATAGCGTCAGCATGTTTACTGTATGGAAAGGATAAGCTTGTTCTAGTTTGCTTTCTGAAAGTAGTATTGTTGAGCTGTTCATCTATATTTGCGATGCCGTCTTTCCATATTTTTGTTTTCCAGCTTTCATTAGGAAGCGAATCTTTCAATACTCTTCCGTAACCGTATAATGTCGCCAACTGAGCTGTTTTTTCATCTACATTCATTTTTGAAAGCAGATCAGCTACTCTTTTTTCTACAGGTTGTTGCGAATCTTCAAAAATATCTTTTTGACCATTTTTATTAAAATCTATCCATCCCGGATGATATATTGAATTAGATTGCCCTGCCGCTTTCGTAATATAAGCAGCGTAAAAAATAACGGACAATATGATTCTTAAAAATCTCATTTATTTTTTATCGAAGTATCTGATTAATCCATAAACATTGGCGTTCAACTCCTTCATTTTATCAGTAAGGTCTTTATACAATTCATAGTTCATGTTCACAATACCCTTATTAGAGTCTTTATTAGAGTCATCGGCTTTTGTATCATTGGGGTCATTATCCTGATACCTGAACCAGTGCCATCCCACACAATTTTTTGATTTCAGCAATTCGATACAAAAATTCTGATAATGAATGGCTCTGTCTTTATTTGTCTTTACAATCCAGCCTGCTCCACTGATATTGCTCATACCGGTTTCTTCTGCTTTTGTATAAAACTCTGTAATAAAAAAAGGCTTATCGCTCCAGGATGCCCAATTGTTGATATACTCTCTTTTGGGTTGCCAATCACCATAGTAGTTGATGGAAATAATATCTAAGAATGGGTTGGCTGCTTTAAAAAGGTACTCGTTATTTTTTGCATTAGAATGTATTCTGCTGCCAATATACATATGATTGGGATCAACTCTTTTTATGGATGCGGAAACAATTGCGTAATATTTCCCGGCTAAGAAAGCCAGGAATTCTTTTTGTTGAAATTCAGTAATACCTTGTTCATCGGAAGAGTGAGCCTTCATGAATGTTTTATACGCCTGATAACAAGGGTCATCCTCATTTTTTTTGTTCAATAATTCTTTTAGTTCGCCATTGGTAAATGGTAGTTCATTGTCAGAAAATATTCCCAACAAATTAGGATCATTGCTGGTAGAAAGCAACATGGCATTTGCATTATTGCAATAGTCAACAAATTCTTCATCTAAAATAAATCCCAATGTTGAGTTGCCTTTTCTGTCCGGATTATCTTTTTTGGTTTGTGAAGTATACTTGCTCAGCAAGTTTAGTTGTAATGTATAAGCAATGGGGCGATTTGGATTTGATTTGTTGTATGATAAAATTGCATCAACATCGCTCCAGCATCCCGCTGTGTTAAAGTTTAAATCAAGTATTTGAGGAAATGTATTGGATGCCCAGTCATCTTCATTTTTGAACTTGGATGGTAATGGAGAGGATTTCGCGACTTTAATGGAGTTGACCGCTGTAACATATGTCACTCTACCTTCGGGATTAATAACATTCCATCTGTCATTGATTTTTTTTGTGTGAAAATATCCGGTTTTGTCTACTACTAAACCCATTCCTCCAAACTTGTCCAACTCAACCGATTGATTCTTTTTAAAATCATTCAGTTGGTCGATGGTTGTTGCATCATATGAATTCCAGTCGGAATAGTGTACTTGTTTATTTTCATCTTTACTCCAAACTTTTGCTTGAACTGTGATGGGTTGCTGGAGTTTATTTTTTTCCTGCGCCTTACAAATAGAAGAGATTACAACAATTGCCAATACTGCCCTTATTTTTAAAAATCGGATGCTTGACATTTGTAATCAATTTTAATGGATAATAATGTTGAAGATTAAATTAGTAAACAATCACATTTACTTCCTTTATAACTGTTTTTTCAAAATTCAATCTGCTGTAGGATGCTACAAAAGTTGCTTTGTAAACACCAGGTTGATTGTATTTGTATTTGAAAACAGCAAGTGGATTTTGGGTAATATTTTTAATAACAATGGGTGCGTCAGGTGCAACAGCGCTTGGATTCAATGGTCTGGAAATATACCAGTACTGTGCGTCTATTGGAGCGCTTGAGGAATTGGTACATTTCAAATATGTGGAAGAGGTTGACCACCTTGACAAACTATCTCCCATTTTTACACCTGCAAAAGAACCAGAGTTGATTTGATTGGAATCAATTACTGTTGCATTAGGAACAGCCATTTCAGCGGGGAACACATTATACATTCCTAATTTCCCAATACTCCAAATGATGCCCGATGGTGTTCTATTGGTATATCTGTATGCATAATAAAAGGGTTGACCAGGAATTACACTGTCAGTCAAATCTGCAAAATCTGCTGATGTTACGCCTGAAGGATAAAATACACTCAGCGAAGCAGAGGGGTCGGGGAAAACAAATTTATTGGAAATCAATTTCCAGTTTGCCGAGGCCACATTAGCTGAATCATACATTCCATTAAAGTCTGTTGAAATCAATACATCCAAACTGCTGTCTGCAGGCTTGTTTTGAATGCGTGTTTCGTATTTCACTTTTAGTGATCCGCCATCTAAAATTGTTCTGTCTTTGAAAATGTATTGATGACCTAGTTCTCCTGAATAAAAACTGATGAAATCCGGATTGTCTGAAAGCAGAAAACTACTGGTGTCACCTAATGCCACGCTATCCATTGATAAACTTGCATTAAAGTTTAAATTATTTTCTACATAACCTGGTGTTTCCTTTTTACAAGAAGTTAGTATAGAAAAAAATACGAAAGCTCCTAAAATAAATTTGTTTATCATATACATATTGTTGTATTTAATCAATTAGTTTTACCATCCTGCATTTTGAGTCATTAATGAATTTACAGACAACTCGATACTTGGAATCGGAAGAAGAGTATCTCTTTGCTTCACGTTAAAATAAGCATCCAGAAATCTGTTTTTATTGGTGGATGTTGCTGTACTGTTGGCAATGGCACTTTTTGTGAAATCCATTCTGTCAATAAAAACTCCCCATCTGATCAAATCGAATTTTCTCAAGCCTTCAAAGCAAAGTTCCCTTGCTCTTTCTTCTTGAATAAATTTTCTCATCAATGCTTGTGTGGAAACCCTTGCAGAAAACAGTTGCAATGTTTTGGCTCTTGTACGAACTTCATTTATAAAACCAATTGCCAAATCAGTTGGGCCGTTCACTTCATTCTCGGCTTCTGCAGCCATCAATAAAATGTCTGCATATCTTAAAACAGGAAAATTGGTTGGCCCCCAGTCTCTTTGTTTGGGAGGAAATGCAGGTTCATAATCTCTTTTCCATTTTCCGCAATCTCTTTCGAAGGTATAAGTACCAGGAGCATACACTGTTGATGATCGGGGATTGGAATTGGAGCTGCCGCCAAAATTGAAAGTGTACTCAGGCATATTCCAGTTTCTTCTTAATGTATCCGTTGCAGATGAATAGGAAGTGTAGATGCTATACAAAACGCCGCTTGGCACATACGAACCATATCCGTAAACGTAATTGGGGTCAGTACCAGTATATCTCATTGCCAGCTGAGAGGCAAAACGACTTCCCGGTGCTACCGAACCTTGTGGGGTATTATTTCCAATGAACTCAATTTCCCACATGCTTTCTCTGCTTACATTGTCATACGAATTTTGTGAATGATTAATAAACACCTGCTGATAACTGGTATTTAATTTGTGTAATCCGGAATTGATCACTTTTAAAGTATAGGTTTTAGCAGAATCATAAGCAGGGACTCCCAGCATCAAAGGATGGCCTGCCATTTTCAGATATACCCTTGCCAACATTCCCTCTACAACTGTTTTAGTTACTCTTGTACCACAGTTTACCATCGTAACATCTTTTACCAAAGTGTCTGCCTCCTTCATGTCCTGAACAATTCTGTTGTACACATCTATTGAGGGTGTACGAGGGTAATTAGGATTATTTACCTGAGTTGTTGGTTCAACTATTAATGGCACATCTCCATATCTAGTTACCAACTGAAAGTAATTGAAAGCCCTCAAGAACAACGCTTCACCTTTTATGGACTTTTTAATATTATAAGCTACAGGTGATTGATCGATTTTTGATATCAATAAATTAGCAGCGCCAATTCCTTGATATAATGCTGTCCAACAATCTGCATAAATTTTTGTTGAAGACTGGCAATCATAAATACTGGGAACAGTGTTATAATTATTTCGATTATTGTAATGGCCTTCATCGTTGCCCATTTCCAATTCAATCGGAATATTTCTTCCGTAAGTTCCATCCTGAGCCAGCGAACTGTATATTCCACTCAGTGCTGCATTTAATTCTGATTCTGTATTAAAATAATTTGCAGTAGTTAATACGTCGTTTGGCTTAGTATCCAACACCTTTTTACAAGAAGTTATACAAACAAAAAAAGACAATAATAGTGCGAATGATATTTTTATATGCTTATTCATAGTTGAAAATTAAGTCGAATTATAAATTAAGATTTAAACCAAAACTGATTGTTTTTGCCCTAGGATATACTGAATAATCAAATCCGGGCGTCAATGCTGAATTATAAACAGACACTTCAGGGTCAACCCCTGTGTATTTTGTCCATGTTATTAAATTCTGCGCAGAAACATACACTCTCAATGATTTAATTTTTGCCTTTTTTAAAGTTGTAGTTGGAATTTCATATCCCAGTTGAAGGGTCTTTAATCTTAAATAAGATCCGTCTTCAATAACGCGAGAAGAGTAGGTTCTTGGTCCATCCCCTCCTGCAACATACATAATATTGTTTTGATTGGTTGGAGTCCACCTGTCTAAAACTGAAGTAAATTGATTTTGTAACATTCTGCCAGAGTTTCCTTCAAAAATTAAACGGTTAGCATTTAATAAATCATTTCCATAAGAAAACTGGAAAAATGCATTTAAATCAAAATGCTTGTATTTAATATTATTGGAAAATCCTCCTATGAAATCTGGATTGGCATCCCCTATAATAGTTTTGTCGTCATCATTGATTACCCTATCTCCATTTAAATCTTTGTATTTAATATAACCCGGTTGAATTTTAGGATCATACACAGAGGTATTGGATGTTACTGTTGGTTTTAAAGTATAAACGCCGGCTCCGCTTAATTCAAAATCACTGTACTGATAATTACCATCCCAGATAGCACCATAATACAATCCAAGCGGTTGGCCTACTTTCGCAATATAAGGCGCCATTCCTCTCCAGTTATTATCCCAATTAATCAATGATAATAACGATTCTTGTCCATCATTTAATGCAAGAACTTTGTTTCTGTTAAATGAAATATTGAATGATGTTGTCCAGTCAAAACTTTCCTTGTCAATATTCTTAGATGTTATTGAAAATTCCAATCCCTTGTTTTGAACTTTTCCTACATTTTTATATGCTTTTGTAAATCCGGAAGATGGTGGCAATTGAGCATAAATCAATAAGTTGGAGGTGATTTTATTATAGGCATCAACCGTTACATTAATTTTATCATCCCACAAATTTAAATCTAAACCGAGATTAGACTGTGAAGTAGTTTCCCATTTCAAATTTGGATTTCCCAATGCACTTGGAACAACCGCATTGGCAGCGGTTCCATTGAATGGATAAGACAATGTTATATCTGTTGCCATGGTGCTTAAATAGGCAAAATCAGAAACCCTGTTATTTCCTGTTACGCCATAACTGAATCTAATCTTTGCATCTTTAACTGCTTTGATGGATTTCATGAATTTTTCTTTGTTCATGCGCCATGCAATACTTCCAGAAGGAAAATAACTCCATTTGTTGGCAGTAGAAAATTTAGAAGACCCATCCGCGCGCATTGAAAATGTAACTAAATATTTTGAACTGTAATTATAGTTTGCTCTGGAAAGAAATGAAACAAGATTATTGCTGGATTTGTACGCTACAATTTTAGAAGGAACTCCTTCATCCAAACCTGACAAGCCTAATGATTCATTAGGGAGTTGAGTAGCAGCCGTTCCATAATTATATTGTCTGGCACCTTGAACAGTTGCTCCACCTACAATATCAATTGTATTTTTCTTATTGAACTTTTTATTGAAAGAAAGAGTATTCTCATTCACATAATTGTTTTTGGTATTAAAGACAATTGAGCCATTCACGCCATTAACTCTTCCTGATGATGTTAATGGGCTTCCGCCTCTTGTTTTTGTTCCATTAAATTCTTCATTTCTATCCACATCGTTTCTGTATCCGAATGTAGATTTAAAAACAAGGTTCTTTTTAATTTGATAATCTAAATTGAAGTTTCCCGCCAGTGCGTTGGTGTATCTGTTTCTCACTTCAAACTGAACGGTTTCGTAAGGATTAAACCTTGCATCATTACCGCTTAATAAATCTGCTTCCAATTGAGGGTCCTGACCATTTAACAAATCAACGGTTGAGTCACCTGAAACAGGTCTGTAACCCCAAACGCTGAACATCAGATTACTCGTAGCAGAACTTCCTGATAATGATGAAGGTATGGTTCCATAGGATTTCAAAGAACTATAATTTACATTAAGCCCAACTTTTACTTTATCGTTTACTTCCTGATCTAATTTAATTCTTCCCTGGTATCTGTCATATCCTGAAAACTTAACTATACCTTCCTGATTTAAGGCAGATCCGGAAATAGAATACGTTGATTTGCCATAGCCTCCTCTCAAAGAAAGTTCATGGCTGCTCATTTGAGAGTTTCTGAATAAAATATCTTGCCAGTTAATCCCATTTACCCCTTGGTAACTTTCTACTGTTCTTCCATTGGTTAAGTAGGTTGATTTTGTATTTACCGGATCATTTTCATACTGAAATCTTACAAACTCATAAGGAGAGAGAACATCCATCTTCTTGATAATCTGATTCACACCATAATACGTATTATAACTGATTTCTGTTTTACCGACTTTTCCTTTTTTTGTAGTAATCATGATAACGCCATTGGCTCCTCTTGCTCCATAAATTGCTGTAGCAGAAGCATCTTTCAAAATTTCAATCGATTCAATTTCCGAAACGTTAATTGCATTATTATTGGCGCCTTCTACCGGAAATCCATCTATCACATACAATGGAGAGTTGTCCTGTGTGATAGAGTTACTGCCTCTGATAACAATCGAAACCGGTGAACCAGGCTGGCCATCACTTGAAACTACCTGAACTCCTGCAGCTCTTCCCCCTAAAGCTTCTTCAAAACTTCTTACGGGAGCTTTAGCCAGATCTTTGATATTTAGTTTTTCTACCGATCCTGTCAGATCTTTTCTTTTTGAAGTTCCATACCCTACAACTACTACAGCATCCATCGTGCTTTGTTTCTGTTTCATAAATACATTGGGAGCCGTATTACCCTTAACCACCAAATCCTGTGATTCATACCCAACATAAGTCAATTTAAGTGTTACTTTTTCTGCGTCAGAGGATGAAATGGTATATTCACCATCTGCATTTGAAGTGGAAGAGTTCTTTGTATTCTTCACCTGAACAGTAACTCCGGCCAAAGGCTTTCCTTCTTCTCCATACACTTTACCTGATATTTTTTTTGTTTGCGCATACGAACTTAATGCCGCAAATAAGAAAATTGGAATAGAAAGCAATAATCGTTTGTTCATATGTATATTATTATTTGTGCTTAATAAATGAAATAGTTTTAATGAAGGTGCCTGTTAACATATCATATAGTCTAAGATAATAAACACCCGATGCCAGTGATTTAATTTGAACGGTTGTTATCTCTGAATTGATAACGATATTATCGGTGATTTTTTGACCATTGGAACTACAGATTACTCCGTACATGGCCATCATCATGTTTCCCTGAAGTTTAATTTTAATGAAATCCTCTGCAGGATTTGGATATAAAATTATGGGTGAGTTATTTTTTAGAGGCGACGAAAGAATCGTCAAATGAAGTGTTACAATGGAATCACAACCTGCTGCATTGGTTGTAAGCCAAGTGGCAGAATTGGTGGATGTTGTATAAACAGAGTCGTGCCATATTAAAAATGAATCAGCAGAGATTGCTTCAATGGAAGAACTTGGTTGATTTATTGTTAAATAAAGTGTCTCTACAGAATCGCAACCCGCAGCATTTGTCGTTGTCCATGTTGCAGTATTGGTAGACGCTGTATATGTGTTACCATGCCACGTAAAAGATGAACACGCCGATATAGTAGTCATAGATGATGTGGGATCATTTATTGTTAAATGCAACGTTACAACTGAATCACAACCATTTGCATTGGTTGTTGTCCATGTTGCTGTATTCGTAGATATTGTATATGTAGTACCATGCCATGTGTATGATGAACATGCCGATGCAGTAACCACAGATGATGTAGGTTGGTTACTGATAGTTAAATGCAATGTTACAACTGAATCACAACCATTTGCATTGGTTGTTGTCCATGTTGCAGTATTCGTAGATACTGTATATGTAGTACCATGCCATGTGTATGATGAACATGCCGATACAGTAACCACAGATGATGTAGGTTGGTTGCTGATAGTTAAATGCAATGTTACAACTGAATCACAACCATTTGCATTGGTTGTTGTCCATGTTGCTGTATTCGTAGATACTGTATATGTAGTACCATGCCATGTGTATGATGAACATGCTGATGCAGTAACCACAGATGATGCAGGTTGGTTACTGATAGTTAAATGCAATGTTATAACTGAATCACAACCATTTGCATTGATTGTTGTCCATGTTGCAGTATTGGTAGATGCTGTATATGTAGTGCCATGCCATGTATAAGATGAACATGCCGATGCAGTAACCACAGATGATGTAGGTTGAAGAATTGTCAAATGAAGTGTTATGGTAGAATCAAAACCAGCGGCATTAGTTGTTACCCAAGTTGGGGTGTTGGTAGATGCTGTATATGTAGTGCCATGCCATGTATAAGATGAACATGCCGATACAGTAAATACTGAAGATGTTGCCTGAACAGTTTGATAGACGCCTCTGTTAGGTGCAGTAGATGGTAATGGCGTTCCATAAAAATCAAAGCCGCCATTGTTACTGATTATTTTACCATTGTTTAAAGCAGGAGATGTACTTTGTAATTTATACCCATCCAAAAATAAAATTGTTGAAACTCCTGAGCCGGGATTTACAAATTTTGGATCGGCTGTAATCTTGAAGGGATCTGTTGGTTCATTAGAAGGATGATTGCCATAAAAAACGTTATTGGAAAATGTTCTTGTTTGTACTCCCGCTCCGCTTCCCCAAGAATAGGAGGTGGAACTACTTAAGTTGTATATGATATTGTTATAAAAATTGTATTTGTGATTGTTGCCGTCATTTTCAACGATGATTGTGGGACTTAAGCTCGACTTTGTGTAAAAAACGTTATTGTATATTTCATTGCCTGCTGATGAATAGTTGAAGTTTATTAATCGGCCCTTATCATTTTGACTGATACAATATCTTAATGTACATCCGGTATCCTGTGCATCCGGAACTCCTGTTGTATTGTTATTTGAACTTCTTGCATTGCAACCCCAGTAAATACCTTCAGAGTTATCATGACTATAACTGTATTGAAAAATAATTCCAATACTTCCGAAATCAGGATCATACATGCTTCCATCAATATTTCCGGGATCCACATTTTGAGTAGTAGCTCTATTGTAATATCCTTCGTTATATTGAAAAACAGTTCCTTTGGCTCTTGCAGTAAACATGGTGTTACCGGTAGTTCCTAACGCCGTTTCATAACAAACATTGTGTTCAATTAAACCAGTTTCATCAGTGCATCGAATAATCATAGCATTTTTACCGATATGATGAACGGTATTGTGGCTAACTTTAATGTTACTGTATCTTCTGTTATACCAATCTGTATACTCTGTTCCTCCTGGATAATATACATTCCATTCGTTGTCAAAAGCAATTCCAATATTTTCACAGTACCCAATATTGCTACTGTCAATCAGTACGTCATTGAATCTGGATTTTGAATTGGAAGTTTCCGTATTGCCCAGCACCGTAAAAAATATACCTCCTGTTCTTTTGGGAATCGCGCCATTCACCGTAGTAGTGCCATTTCCCAATTGGCCTTTAATGTGATGTATATTCAGGTTCTTTAAATAAATATGGTTGGCTGTGCCAAAATTATCCAATGCAACCATAACACCTCTTCTGTCTGCACCCAATGGATTAGGATTGGTTCCTGTGGTACTGTATAAGCCAACAAAAAAATCTGTATTAACAGGACCGTTGGGAGCATTGGTAATCTCAAGATTACTGATTTCTATGTACTGTTGGTTATATAAATAAACGACTGCTTCTCCCACTATACCATTACCTGCCAATAAAGGATCTGCTCCTGTTCCATAACTTGTCACTTTAATAGGATTTCCCGGTGTTCCTGATCCTTTGAATTTTAATTTTTGACCTGACCAGGTACTGCCACATTTGAGAAATACTTCCGTACCTGCTACCAATGTCATGGTATTGAGTTTTGAAACATTTTTCCATGGATTCAATAATGAACCGTCATTATTGTCGTTTCCGGCAATTGAATCAATATAGTACCTAATTACATTTGCGGAAGCGTTGGTTGTTCCATTGGTAGTAACAAATGAAGAATAATTAAACGCTTTATCTACAGTGTATACTCTGTAATAATAAGTTGTATTGTTAGAAAGCGAAAGATTTGTAAATGAATTAGCTGCGCCGATATAAGCAACCACTCCATTTCCGATGGTATTTCCTACCTGATAAATTCCATTTACATTCGGGTTAGGCTCAGATATTGGATTGGATGTGTATCTTATCACCAGATATCCTCCACCATCTACATCAGATGCATTACCCCAACTTACGTTTAATGAAGTTCCTGTGGGATTCATTACTGATGCATTACCAGGAACAGCAGGTGGCAAAGTATCAATTGCGGTACCTGGATAAACCACCCAATCATCTACATCTAAGGCATATCCCAGATTTGCTGTATTGCTGGAGATTTTAATTGCACTGAACCCATTGTTTGGTGCAGTTGATGTGGATGAGTCAATAACATAATACTTGGAAAAAACATTAGCTGCTCCAGTTGGAATAAATGTTTTATATGCCGCAGCGGTACCCGTTGCTGAAGAAAGGCCTGCCTGTAAAGTAGTATTGGGAAAGTTAACCCCATCGGTTGCTTTACAATAAAATTGAATCACATAAGAATTACTGGAAAGAACCGGTGATGCCGGAGAAACATAAGTTCTTGGGCTTGTATTGACTGTATTTTTTGTATTTACTACTGTTATAAAATTAGAACCGGATCTTGCTCCTGATGAAACTATTGTTGCATTTCCTGCACCAGATGTTCCACCTCTTGCCCAAAAGGTTGCATCGGGTGTACTACTAGATCCAGTACTGATCAAAGTTCCTACATTTTGACCTTCAAAGCCACCATCCATTTGGGGAAAAGAGCCAATGGACTGTTGGGCATTCGCATGGTTTATCAAAAGCAACATAATAGTTGCAGCTATTGATTTCAGTAGGTTTTTCATAATAATTAGTATCAAAAAGCGATTGGTTTTTTACCAATCGCTTTAAAGAATTTGAATTGAATGTTATTGAATAATAATTTTTTGATGTTCTGCAACATTGGTTCCAATTAAACTGATTAAATAAAACCCTTTAGCGGTGGATTCATTTAAAGTAAGCGTTCTTGAAATTGGAGATCCATTATATTGTATTGATTGTTGCTGAATCAATTGACCGTTAGAACTATAAATATTCAAGTGATAGATTCCATTTGGAATATTGTTAATCATAACGATGGATTCGTTATTGTCTACCGAATGAGCAACTGTCAGCTTTTTAGTTTGTTCATTTTTCAAAGTTATAATTGAGCTGTATTGATACTTGCCATCAATATCTACCATTTTAATTCTGAAATATGAAATTCCATTAACGTCTTCTGTACTTATAAAAGAGTAAGTATTATTGCTGGTAAGGTTGTTTGCATTCACAGCACCAATTTGTCTGAATGATTTTGCATCTTTGCTTTCCTCTATAACAAAATGCAACAGATTTCTCTCTTCAGCAGTTATCCAAGTTAAATATGCTTTGCTTTTTTGCAAAGTTCCTTTGAAAGAAATTAATTTTAAAGGAACAATTGTTACAGGCTTCAAACCAAATGTGAAATTTCCAAAAGACGACACAACCGTTGATGTTGCCGTACCAGTTAAAGTAGGTAGTGGAGTAATGGCTGTTTGACTGATTGATGCCCAATCTGCTCCATCATACTTAGCTACCACCATCTCACTTGATGGATCATTAGAATTTGGAACCAATGTGAAGCTGTCTAAAGCCAATGAAATTTGAGCATTAGCCGTACCACTTGCCCTTGTTATTGTCCAGTATGTTGTATCCACATTGGTAAGTGGTGACAAGAAAGTCAAATCAGAATAAGCTGCATTAAAGAACTCTGCTTGATATACAGTTGAAGTAGCTGCAGAGGGCTTAATGCCGGCAGGACGGTACATCCCATTTTTTCCTATAGGGGCTTTGTACTGAGAAGTTGAAGCGGTGTTTACTTTCATCGGACCAGATACATAGCTGGCGCTATTTCCACCCGATACTGTAGCAGCAGAAGCCAGTGTAAGAATATTGGTTGCATCGGTATTAATTTTTCCTCTTGTTAGTGTAAGAGCGCCATTTACGGTCAAGGGAGACAGAAGTATCAAGCCGGTTGATCCGGATGTATTCATCGTAAGGTTAGCAGAAATGCTGGTATTTCCTGAAAGTGTTTTGGAAATACCAACACCACTGATAATCATATTTACATAATCGGTACGTGGTGTTATTGTTTGGGTTGTTTGTGTACTGATACCAGAATACTCTACTGTAGAATTAGGTCCCAATACTACGTCACCAACACCAACAAATTGAATAGCCCCAAATGTACTTGCAGGCGTTGCTACATTACTTGAAACCAATCCTGTAAGTTTGGGCGTAATTAGTTTTCCATTAATGGTTGCAGTACCACCATCGCTAACAACAAGCCATTTGGTAGAAAGTGTTCCTACCGTTGCTGTTGCTCCCGCTTCCACTCTGAATGAAGTGGTAACTGTGGGAGACCCTGTAAATACTACATCTGCATTGTTTTCTACGAAAATTTTATCATAGATTTTTGATGTACCAACTGAGGTTCCCGTTGCTCTGTAATGTGCTTCAGTGAAAATATCAACCAACTGATTAATGGAAGGTACCGCAGAAGTATTAAAGTTCAGAATAGTTTGGTTTCCGTTAGATGATTGATAAATGGTATCGATGCCAGGCAGGTTGATACTGTTGAAAGTGACCGTTACAGCAGGCACAGGACTTGCATCTCCAATAATTAAGGTAGATCCTGTACCAGTTATGGCTAGAGTGGAAACCAGGTCTGCATTTGTAATGATATGCATTACCATACCCGGATCAGTAAAGTTTGCAGGATTACTTCCCGTAAAGTTTTTATTGGTCCACCAATTGGTAACTAAGTCAGTTGATCCTGTTCCATCATAGTAGTAGTTGATTTTTGGCAAAGGGCTTACCGGACCTGCTGTTGGAGCCGTAGCAGAATAATTAAACGCCTTATCTACAGCGTATACCTTATACCAGTAATTTGTACCTGCAACACCTGAACCATCGCTGAAATGAGTTGAGTCTCCTACATATACCACTACTCCGTCAGTACCCACTAAATTCGTTGCATTTGCTTTATATACAGCATTTTGTAATGGTGCGGTTTGAGAAGCA
This sequence comes from Chitinophagaceae bacterium, assembly GCA_947448685.1. GTDB lineage: Bacteria > Bacteroidota > Bacteroidia > Chitinophagales > Chitinophagaceae > Ferruginibacter. The sequence continues at coordinate 21,073 of CANFOP010000003.1, forward strand.
GGATTCGATATGTATCTTACGACCAAATAACCTCCTGCATCTACACCGCCTGCGGGTGCTGTCCAGGAAAGATTAACCACGGCTGGACCCGCTGTTGCAGAAAGACCCGTTGGAGCATTAGGTGCTGTAACATCCGGTAATGGGGTTGCCTGATCATCTGCGGGGTAAACGACAAAATTATCAAAATCTACTACCGCAGAAGTTGAACCGTTCGCCGTTCCAACCAATTTTATATTCATTCCACAAACCCCACTGTCGGTAGGTGTTACAGTGTTATTAGTAGTAATTACAGTTGTGAATTTTGTCCAATTGGCAGGGGTTCCTAAAGCAATATTTGTTTTGTCTCTGTTAGCCGAACTGCCATCCAGACTGATAAAAACATAAGAGGCAGTATCAGGTGTTCCAAGATTTTGTTTATAATGAAATTGAACTATATATTTTGTATTAGCCTGAAAAGGATTAAGCACAATATTACTGTTGGCCGTAGTTGAAGTGTTTTGAGTAGGATTATTTTTTCCTACACTGAAATATTTTGGTCCACCATATCCTCCGGTGGCGGTTACTAATCTGATTTGGCCATTTCCACTTGAAACATAGGACCAAATCGTTGCACTTCTATTAGGATTTCCTGTTGGAACACTGCTTCCCGCAGATTGGCTTTCAAAACCTGCATCAATATTAGGATGAGCGCCAATAGCCTGTTGGGCTGATGCCTGGTTGGCAACTAGCAAACTGCCAAGCATAATTGCAGTTGAAATCAAAAAAGAGTTGATGTAATTGTAGAAATTTTTCATATCAGTTGTAGTAGTTTGTTTTTTAAAAAAGATAATCGTTACAATTTAACAAATATCAAATTAATAAGTTGACCCTATTTTCGAATTTCGCAAATTTTGTCAATATTAAATCGCTTGTAAAAATCACTTATCTGAGGATTAAAAAGAAGAGAAAAAAGATAATTATTTGCGAAAACGTTTTCGTAAATTTTCGTAAATCTTTTTATAACTTAGTACATATTTACAAAGCCTTACAAATCCATTATCTAACCTTATCAATTATCTCAAGGTACCATGAACCTAAAACAGTTTGCCAAAGAGCTGAATCTTTCCATTTCTGCTGTTTCAAAAGCACTGAGAGACAGCCATGAAATAAGTGAAAAAACAAAGCAGATGGTACTTGATAAGGCCAGGGAATTAAATTATCAGGTAAATCCATTTGCGAGTAGTTTAAGAAAACAGAAAAGTAAAACAATTGCTGTAGTCATTCCTGAAATTGACAATAACTTTTTTGCTTTGGCCATCAAAGGTGTAGAAATGATTGCTCAGGAAAAGGGATATCATGTATTGATTTATCTTACCCATGAGGATGTTCAAAAAGAGGTTTCTGTAACAAAGATTCTGCAAAATGGCAGAGTAGATGGAGTTATGATTTCTGTTTCCAGCCAAACAACTGACATCTCACATTTACAAGGTTTGAAAGAAAATGGAATTCCCTTGGTATTTTTTGACAGGGTAACAGAAAAAATTACAGCCCCAAAAATCACGACCGATGATTACAACAGTGGCATAAAAGCAACAGAACATCTGATAGAAAATGGTTGTGAAAAAATCGCTTTTCTGTCAGTATCAGAAAATCTTTCAATCAGTAACAAAAGACTTGCCGGTTATGTAGACACGCTGAAAAGAAACAAAATCAATTATGATGATAAATTAATTATTCGTTGCAGCCAAAATATTGAAGAAAACAAAAAGATATTAAAAAAACTTCTGGAAAAGAAAATCAAACCAGATGGGATTTTCGCATCTGTGGAATCACTCGCACTTACCACTTATGAAGTATGCAACGAATTGAATATTAAAATCCCGGACGACATTAAAATCATAGGATTCTCCAACCTTCGTACTGCCTCTTTACTGTCTCCTTCCCTGTCTACCATCACTCAACCAGCATACGAAATAGGCAGAGAAGCCGCCTCTATTTTATTTACGCTGATTGAAAAAAGCGGATACAACGGAATACCTGAAAATACAGTCATAAAATCAACGCTTACCGAAAGGAAATCGACCCGGAAGTAACATTAAAAACTAGCATTTGCTGATTGCGTCCAAATATGCGTCAATAACAATTTTCTTATCAAACTCTCTTTTCACTTTCTCTCTCGCATTTTTTCCCATTTGTATTCTGTTTTCTTCTGAAAGCAAAAACATTCTTTTCATTTTTAAAAACAGATCCTGAACATCTGCGACTTTACATAAAAAGCCTGTCACATCTTCTTCTACTATTTCCCTACATCCTGTTGTATTGGATGCAATACATGGCCTTTCCATTGAAGAGGCTTCCAGCAGAACATTGCTGGTTCCTTCCCTGTAGGACGGCAATACAACGCAGTTTGCTTTGGCTATATGCTCTCTTACATCCAACACTTCTCCATAATAAACAATCAATCCTTCGTCTATCCATGAGCGTAACTGATACTCGGTAATGGTATTGTCTTTTAAATTCTGTTGCCACAAAGGACCAATTACCCTGCATTCAATAGAGCCATATTCCATCTTTAACAATCTTGCCGCTTCAATAAATTCAACGATACCTTTATCCTTCAAAAGTCTTCCAATGAATAAAAAAATAAACTTGTCATTGGTGCTCTTTACATCTACTGGACAAAAATGTTCATGATCCACTCCTGAGCCTGGAATCAATGAAGACAATGATTCTTTTACAAACTTGTTTCTGATAAACAATTCCTTGTCGTCATTGTTTTGGAAAAATATCTTTGCTGTTTTTTTCAGTGATATTTTATACAATAATCTTGCAAATTTGTACGCGGGTTCTTTACTTTCAAATAAAGGACCAACGCCTGTAATATTGGTTATTGTAGGAATACCCAATTGTCTCGTTATGAAATTACCCCAAATGGCAGGTCTTATGGTGAAAGTCAGACAAACATCTGCCTTAGATTGCTTAATCGCCTTTCTGATATTGAGCATGTAACGTAAAATATCCAGCGGATTTTGATTACCGCTCTTCACATCTATCACATTAAAACCCTCTTCCTTGGCTTTTTGTAATTGTTGTTCGGTACCTGTAGTCAATATAGTTACTTTAAATCCCTTTTCAATCAATACATGCGTTAATTTACTTCTTACTGTAAGAGTGGAAATAATATTATTCTCTAAAATAACGATGTTTTTTACCATGAGAAATTAAGAATCTAAATTGCTGTCTTGTATTTTTACCAATATTTAATTCCTTATCAATTAAGATAAACTTTTTTATACCAAACCTCCAAACAAAAAATTGTCCACAGCATCTTTGCTCTTTTTTCTGCCGGCACTTTTATTTTGTTTTCCAATAAGCCTTGCATAAAAGCAGGGCGGATGATCCTTTTACTAAACGCATCCGAAGCCCCAACATAATCAAACACCAAATCTTTCAACTCATGGTGTACCCAATTTTTCAATGGAACTTCAAATCCTCTTTTAGGCTGATGAATGATTGCTGAAGGCAAATATTTTTCTGCAAGTTTACGTAAAATTAATTTAGTGGTGCCGCCATGAACCTTATACTCATCTTTGATTGTAGGAGCATATTCTAAAATTTCTTTTGATAAAAAAGGACTACGGGCTTCCAGTGAATTATTCATGGTGGCTATATCCATTTTAGTCAATACATCATTAAATAAAAAAATGTCAAAATCAAGATTCATTATTTTTTTTAATCCCGATACATCATTTTCATTTATTCTGTTGAAATCTTCTACAACATCCCCCAAGTATTGTATATCATCAGCAAGAATGTTCTTTTCGTAATCTTCAAATATATCCAGTCCCGCACTCAGATAAGTTTGGATTCCTGATTTTTTTGCCAACGACAAAAGCCTGTACAATTTGTTGTAGGATGTTTTTTTGTCGTTCGACAACGGCAGCATTGAATGAACAATTTGGGCTGCACATTTCAACGTTTTATTGTTTTGAAAGAAATCATGTTTTACAAATGGAATATATCTGCGATAGCCGCCAAACAATTCGTCTGCGCCATCTCCGGTAAGCACAACTGTTACATTTTTTTTTGCTTCTTTGCTTACATAAAAAGATGGAATTGCAGAACTGTCAAAAAAAGGTTCTCCATAATTACTTATTATTCTTTCAATATCATTTCTGAGGGAATTATAAGAAATGTCAATCTCTGAATGATTAGTGTTATACTTTTCAGCAACCAACTTTGCTAAAGGAGCTTCATTGTATGAACCTTCGAATGAAACGGTCACCGTTTTCAATTTTTCTACATAATTGCTTGCAATCGCTGTTATTAAACCGCTGTCTATCCCTCCGCTCAAAAAAGCACCTACTTCAAGATCGCTTGATTCTATTCTTCTTTTAACTGCCTCATGAAGTAATTCATCTGTTGTAGAAAGCGCTGTATCAAAGGTATCTTCACTTTTTTGTATGAAAAAGTTATGTATGTCCCACCATTTTTTTTGTTGAATGTGAAGCGTATCACAATCAATATACATACAACTTCCTGCACTCAATTCGTTCACATTTATATAAGGAGTATTTTTTTTGTAAAAAGTGCCAAACCTTAAATAATGAAAAAAATGATTGGTATTGATTTCCAAAGGCAGCAAATGTTTCAGGCAATTCAATTCACTGGCAAAAACTATTTTATCGTTGTCCTTGTAATAATACAAAGGTTTTTTTCCTGCACGGTCTCTCGCTAAGAATATTTTTCTTTCAACAGAATCAAATATGGCAAAAGCAAACATGCCGTCGAGGTATTGAAGACAAGCCTCACCCATTTTTTCAAACAATAAGAGAAGAATTTCGGTATCTGAATTAGTAGAAGTGGAAAAGTTAAATTGTTTTCTGAGTGCCTGATGGTTGTATATTTCTCCATTGAAAATGATTGTATATCTTCCTTTTATTGTCATTGGTTGCTTTCCACCCGAAATGTCGAGAATGGATAGCCTCAAATGATACAAATCAATATTCAAATGCTGGAATCCGTTTTGTTCATCCGGTCCGCGATGCAACATCGCCTTTTTTATTGCCTCATAAGACAGTTTATAATTGACCGAGCCTGCTATACCGCACATGCTAAAAAATATTTTTTTTCAAAGTTAGATTATTTACAGTGGTCTATTAAATAAAAAACCGGCCAAAGGGCCGGCATGTAATCTGATGTAATCACAGGAATATGTTTGAAAATAGCTATTGAAATGAAAAGATATCGTATTGAATGTAACGTCAGGTATCATATGATTGGGTGCAATAACTTTCTCTCTGATTAATTACTTTAACACTGTATTCAATTGTTTAAACCAAGCATTTATGCATGTAATCAATTACCAGTTTGGTTTTATTGACGTTGATCTATGATTATTTCTACAATCAGATGTCCAAAGAAGAGTTATGAATAAACTTAAGTAATGATGCGGTGTTTTTCAGGTTTAATTTCTTTAAAATATTAGAACGGTGCACTTCTACTGTTCTAGTAGATAAAAAAAGCTTCTCGCCGATTTCTTTTGATGAAAGACCATCTTTTATATGTTTTAATACTTCGACTTCTCTTTCAGAAAGTTTACTGATATCGGGTATTTCGTCATCTTCAAAAATCTGTTTTGCAAGATTTTCCTGAATTTCTTTGCAAATAAATACTTTGCCTTCATGGGCGGAGAGTATCGCCTCAAACATTTCCTTTCTGTTGCTGTTTTTGGTAACATACCCCAATGCACCGTTTTTGAGCATTCTTTTAGCAAAAGAAGGCTGATTGTGCATCGAAACGCCGATGACTTTTGTTCCCGGAGAAACTTTTTTCACTTGCTTGGTAGCATCTATTCCTGAAATCGGCATGATATTGATATCCATAATGACAATGTCGGGACGCTTTGTACGGACAATTTCTATTGATTTGTCAGAAGTATCGTTACATATGGCTGTTACCATGAATCTTTCATCGGCATTGATGAGTTCGGACCACATTTCTGCCACCAGATTATGATCGTCGAAAATAATTATTGAGATTTTCTTTTCCATTGTTTTTTATTTTAGTTTACGGATCTATTCGATTCTTTTTGCTGACTTCTTTGATACTTTTTATTGGAAAATTTATTACAAAACTGGTTCCTTTTCCTTGTACAGATTTAACCTGAGATGTACCACCATAAAAATACACTCTATTATTGATACTTTTTAAGCCTAGCCCTTTTTTTAACTTATTCAGATTGAATCCAACTCCGTTATCATTGAATTTTATCGAAAGGTATGACTGGTCTCTGTTAAATGAAAGATTGATTCTATTGCATTTAGAATATTTAACCGCATTATTTACCATCTCCTGAACTATTCTGTAAATGGTTCGCTGTGCTTCAAATGTAAGCCCATTAAAGTATTTAGAATTGGCTTCTAATTTGAATTGTATATTTTTAACATCAGAAAATTGATTGAACAGTTCAATGATTGCCTCTTTTAATCCAAGATCTATAAGTGCTGCAGGCACCAAAGTCCTTGAAATTCTTCTCACTTCATTGATGGCTTTTTCTACATTTTTATGCGCTTTCAAAAAAAGCTCAGGGCCAAATTTTTCAGAATTGGCGGCCATTTGCAAGAAAAGACTTGTATAGGTTAAAATATGTCCTACTCCATCATGTAATTCGTTCCCTAGGATTTCCTTTTGTTCTTCTTCCGCATTCAATGTTGCTTTCATCACCTCATTCTGACGAATTGTTTTCTCTTCTTCTATCAACTTTTCCATTTTGCGGATTTCTGTAACATCCCAATGAATACCGACAGAACCTTTTACATTTCCATTAATGTCTATAATTGGGGAACCGCTGATTACGACGTCCAACAAAGAGCCGTTCTTTTTCTTTATTTTTATTTCATAAATAGAGTCTTTTTTCTGATACCTTGTTGTTGCAACATCTTTCATCATTTCCACTGCATTCGACCCCACCAAAAATGTCTTGATTGCGTTTTTTCCTTTCAACTGACTTTTGGTATATCCCGACAACTCTTCGAATGATTTGTTTGCCCAAACAATGTTGTCGTTCAAATCTACTTCCATTACACCTAAATGCATATTTTCAAACAAGCCTCTATATTTTTGCTCACTTTCAATCAATACTTGTTCTGCTTCTTTTATTGCATTGATATCCCTGTTGTGCATCAAATACTTCCTATCATCGGTATTTTTTTCTTGAATGATAGAAATGACAGATTCCACCCAAATCTTTTCTCCATTCTTTTTAAGCATTCTGTATTCAAACTTGCTTTTATCTGTTTTTTTATTTTTGAGCCATAGCATTTTCTCAAGTTGCTTGACACATTCTTTACAGATGAATTTCTTGAGATTTTTTTTAAGCAAATCCTTTTCAGCATACCCTAAAATTCTTTGTGTAGTAGGCGACACATATTCTATCACACCGCTTTGATTGGTCAAAATAATGATATCGGGAGAATTCCGAGTCATCAATTCAAGCTTTTCCTTTTCCAGCGTAAGTGTTTTTTGATATTCTTTTTCTTTGGTAAGGTCGAAATAGGCTCCTATGTAGCCTGCAAATTTTCCATCGGAATAAAATCTCGGAACTGCTTTTTCAAGAATATTATGATACTTGCCATTAGCATTACGAAGTCTGTATTCGCTTTGCACGGTTTTTTTTCTGTCTATATTATTTTTCCATTCTGTAATGGCTATCTTTCTGTCTGCCGGATGAACGAATGAAATATAATCCCGGAAATCAGTCATACCCTCCAATGAAATGCCTAAAAATTTCTTTAATGCATTATTGCTGTATGTTACTATATTCTTTTCATTGGACACCCAAACCATCACGGGAACAGATTCCATCAGGTTTCTAAATCTTTCTTCTCCTTCCCTGATTTGCATCGAATACAATTGCTTGGTGGTTATATTCTTGATTCTTCCACTTACAGCAATATCTTTTAAGTTCTCATCATAATACTTGCTGATTGATTCAGACAACCAAAAAAACTCTCCCGTTGCTTTATTTTCAACCTGATATGTAATTTCTTTTTGTTCTCCGATATCCAAATCTTCAATATGAGCAATGTGTTTTCTGGCAGTTTCACTTTTTATAAGTTTACTTCTTTCTTTGAAAATATTAATCCCTTCCTTGTAATCAAATCCGAAAAAATTAGGCCATTTTGATGTTACCAGATTTTTTTCTTTGTGAGTGTCATAAATGATATAATGAACATCCTCTGTTTTTTCCAAAAAACTTCTTAACCGCTGATAGTTTTCCTGTGCAATTAATTTTAAAGAATGGGCTTCGGTTACATCTGCTCCATAAAAGTTAATGTAATTTTTTCCTTGAACTTTTCTATAATAAAAAAGAAATTCAAGATTATTGGCATTCACTTCAATTGATCCGGAATCATTAATGTGTTGAGTGATGTAGAAAAAAAAGTCAATGACCGAATATACTTTCCCTGAATATTTCAGTGTTTTTATTTTAGCCGCTACCGGATTAACAAAAATGATAGACCCCTCAATAGATACACGAAATATTGGATTGGGGTTTTCCAGAGGAAATTGTGCAATATCTGAAAGCTCTTTTGTTCTTTCATTTACCATTCCCTCCAAATCTTCGGTTAGTTTTTTTAATCGGTTGTTTACATTTTGGTATTCTTTCTCACTGATAGAAAAAGCGTGTTCACTCAATTCTTTATCTCTCTCATAATTATTGTAGGACTGACTTACAGCAGACAATAGCTTTTTTATCCCTTCATCCATTTGAAGAGATTGATCAAGATATTTTTTAATTTGCCTTTCTAATTGTTGATGATACATTTTTACTAAAGTTCGGCAAAAGCTGTTATGGTGATGGTTTGATTATGCAGATGACTCTTTGTTAGTTGTCCGTTGGGCGCAATTTCTCCGTAAGAAAAAAAGCCTGCTATTACAGCATTAGAAGGTAACCTGTCAGTAGCCGCTTCTACTTCTTCCTCTATCCTGTCTGATAAAACTATTTTTCTGCCCACGCAACTGGTAACAATCACCAATTCAGGTTTTATTCCGTTCAACTGATTGAGCAGCGAAGTTTCTGCATTTGAGGCCGCATTTATCAATCTGTCGAAATTTGATTTCATAAATCTGATGACCGATCCCTCCGGAACATCTCCTGCAAATTTCATTTCTTTTTTCTTTTCATCTATCGATAGGATTGTTCGAATTAAAAAATTTTCCGAATCTTTCGATTTTATTGATATGGGAAATAAAAGTGCTGAAGATGGCAACTGCTCAGCATATTTTCCCAAATATAACTTATATAAATCCAATGCATTTGAATGGTCGATTTCACTCAATATGTTTCCATTGGATTTTGTTATGACTTTCTCTGGTCCAAATACATCCCAGCCTGCCTCCACTCCAACGCCTACTTTGATATGATTGCCATAAAGTCCCATTAGAACAACGTTGCCTTCTCTCATATCTTCATTCAAGCCAACCAGTGTTTTTTGAAACCGACCAGCATCTCCTGCTAATCCACCGGATACTATCACTTCTTTATTGATAGACTGCTGAATGCCATTTACCAAAGCTTCTCCGTTTATCAAATTTCCATCAGAGATGACAAAAACAAATGTCAGATTTTCTGTTGGTAAATTTTTTGCCGTAAAAACACCTAATTCATAACTGTTTTTAAAATCATTAATATTACCCTTGGATAAAAAAGCAGGGGTTCTTTGAAATTCAATAGCAATACTTACTGCGGCATCTTCTTCTACAATCCTGCTATAAATTTCTCCCGCTGTTGAACAAGTAATGATATCCGCAGTTTTAAAATTATTTTTTAGTTGTTGATATACTTTACCTTCTTCCAAAATTAAACGATCAGCAAAAACCAGGATGATTTGAAAAGCGGATTTTGCATCTTCAGATAAATCAAGACCTGTCCATACACCCTCTTTATATTTTATGATGCTATTTTTCATGATATCTTGTGTTTTTAACAGGCTTTTGTTTATTATAAAATGGTTTTTAGCGATGTATATATTTTTCCATTTTACAATTTATAACAGTATGGATAAAAGTAGTATAAGTTACTGTAAAAATAATGAGGTGGTTTTAATATTAAAATCACTTAGTTAACAATACATACCGGCACTAGTTATTTATACTTAGTCTTTACCGAAAAGAAAACTTTCTGCAGCTGTTAGTTGATAAGCAATACACTTCCTTTTGAAATTACAGGAGTTCCGGTAATACTTGTTCCTTTTACAATAAATATATAGGTTCCTGTATCCTGTTTTTTATTTTTATAATAACCATCCCAACCCTTGGAAATGTCTGTGGTTTCAAAAACCATGTTTCCATACCTGTTGAAAATTCTGAAATAGTCAATTTTGGAAATGCTCACAGGAATTACTTTTATCACATCATTCAACCCATCTCCATTGGGTGTAAACGCATTAGGAACATAAAATCCACTATCCCTGTAAACCCTTATCATTACAGAATCATACCCTACACATCCGCTTCCATCAGAAACGGTAAGATAAAATTTAGTATCTGATTGCATTACTGCTATTGGATTCGGAATGTATGGATTATTCAATGCTGAAGAAGGAACCCATGAATATTGAAGATTAGCAGCACCTCCGCTACCCTGTAATTGATATGGCACATACGCTGTTACAATATCATCTTTCCCTGCGTCAGCACTTATTTCATGTATTTCCACCGTCATGGTTGTCGGAGAAATGCAATTTCCCATCGTTGTATCGGGAGTGAATGTATATGTTGTAGTTACTAAATTATTGATCGCCGGTGTCCATTTTCCGGTTACTCCGTTATCAGATGTTGAAGGCAAGGTAAAATTTTTGCCTGCACATACCGAAGGCAATTGGGTAAATACGGCATTTGTATTGGGGTTGACTATTATTGTATAACTGTTAGGAGTACCCGAACAGCCATTAACTTCTGCAGTGACATTTATGGTAGCTATTTGAGGTAATGTTCCGTTATTGATTGCTGTAAATGCAGGGACACTTCCATTGCCGGAAGCAGATAATCCAATTGAAGTATTGTCATTTGTCCATGAATAAATTACCCCAGAACTGGAACTCATAAAATTTGTTGACGATATCAATACTCCATTACATACTATTTTGTTGACAGGCATTATAATATTGGGCCTAGGGGTTATGGTTATGGTCATGGGGAATGTACCACTTACATTTGAAAGACTGTTTTGAATGGTAACGTCCGCTGAATAAGTGCCTGCTGCCGCTATGGAAGGAATATTGAAATTAAATGATGACGAAGATGGTATGGGTGTGTTGATAACATTACTGAACCCTGCACTTAAAGAAGAAGCATTCCATGTTATTGAATATTTATCAGGGCAACCGTTTATCGTAAAAGGAATCGTAACAGAAGTTGTTCCTAAACAAACTGTGGGATTAGTAAAACCAATGGTTGGACCGGATGGACCGAAATCACAACCATTATTAAATCCTGTAGGATCTCCTGCATTGTTCCATAATACTGCGTTTCCATCTAGATTAGCGGGCCAAATGGATTGATCATAACTTCTGGGCGTAGACTCGCAATTATTGATTACATCAACCACTTGAAGATATCTGGTATTGGGATAGTTACCCAAATTTCCTGCCACACTCCAATTGGTTGGGGTTGTAGATGTGTTGATAAATGCAACATAGATAGTGTCTCCGCTGCATAATGAACTGATGTTATATTGCCAGTCAAAATCGCTTGGGATAAAAATCACTTTACTGTTTGCGGGTATAAAAGCAGCTGGAGATGTAATGTTTTTTATTTTACAACAAAGAGAATTGATGATTCCCGTACCGGATTTTACAGAAGCGGAAGCACCTGCCAATGTTTTGGTTGGATTACTACTTGGCTGATTGCTGATACTGTAATAAAAATTATATGCACTAACAGGATTAGGCCTTGCTGTAGTAAAAATGATGAATTCATTAGGACCCTCATTAACTCCACAACTGTTTATCATAGCACCTTCCATAACAGGGCACTGAGCAGAAATATTGAAAGCCAACAAAGAACAAAACACATTGATTGCAAAATGTTTTAAAATTTGTTGATTCATCTTATTTTTAGCCTTAAAGGCAATGGGGGTTTAATTGCAATACAATAAGTACTACCTCTTCAATAAAGTGGGGCAATTTACATCTATTTCCAAAGAATATTCACATCGAATTGCATTCAATTTTGTTAAAATAACATTATTAATAACAATGTAATCATTTCTTGCATTGTCTGATCAATGGTATAATTTTACATTTCTAACGTTTTAATTTAATACATGAAGAAGATTGCCATGATTCCTGCCCGTTACGCAGCAACGAGGTTTCCATTTAAACTGATGCAACCACTTGGTAATAAAACAGTCATAAGACACACTTATGACAACACTCAAGCAACCGGTTTGTTTGATCAAGTATTTGTTGTAACTGACAGCGAGATTATTTACAATGAAATCGTTAACCACAATGGAAATGCAATGATGAGTATTCGACAACATGAAAGCGGAAGTGACAGAATTGCCGAGGCGGTTGAACATATGGATGCAGACATCATTCTGAATGTCCAGGGAGATGAACCTTTCATTGACAAAGAAAGTCTTTCAAGACTATTGGATGCATTTGAAGACTCATCTGTTCAAGTAGCTTCTGTGATGAAGGTAATGAAAGATGCTTCCCTGATTAACAACCCTAATTATGTAAAAGTGACAGTTGATAAAAACCTGGACTCATTATTATTCAGCAGAAGTGTAATTCCTTACCAAAGAGAAAAATCCATCACTGTAAACTATTATGAACATATCGGCGTTTATGCTTTCAGGAAAAACGCTTTGCTTCAATTCACCCAATGGGAGCCTACCCCACTGGAACTGGCGGAAAAAATAGAATGTCTCAGATATCTGGAAAATGGAATTAAATTAAAAATGATTCTTACAGAACATGAAGCGGTTAAAATAGATGTACCCGAAGATTTGGAAAGAGCCGAACGATACTTAAATAATTTGTAAAAACTTCCCGCGCCAGTCAAAATGGGCATTGATTGATAACCACAAAGAAATTTATTGTAGCGCTTTTGTATAGTTGATAATCCTCTCAGCGGCTTGTTCTAAGGTGGATTCCTTTTTTGCAAAACAAAACCTCAGTACTTTATTGTTGACTGATTCTTTATAAAAGGCTGCAACGGGTATAGTGGTAACTCCTGCTTTTTCTGTAAGTTCCACAGCAAATTCATACTCTTTTTTTGGAGAAATATTTTCATAACTGAACAATTGAAAATAAGTTCCATGAGATGGCAGAGGAACGAATGGAGTCTCCTTCATCAGTTCATTGAAATAGTCTCTCTTTTTCTGTAAAAAGCCACCCAATGACAGATATGGGCGTTCATCTTTCAAAAATTCAGACAAAGCAAACTGTACAGGTGCATTGCAAGAAAAACAATTGAACTGGTGGATTTTTCTAAACTCTCTCATCAAAGGTTCGGGTGCGATGCAATAACCCAATTTCCAGCCTGTACAGTGATACACCTTTCCAAAAGAAAAGCAAACAAAACTCCTGTTGAATAAATTTGGATAATGAAGTATGGAAAAATGTTTTTTATTGTCAAATATCAAATGTTCATATACTTCATCGCTGACAATAAAAATCTCAGTGCCGTCAACAATTCGGCTTAATTCCTCCATGTCTTCTTCTCCCATTAATGTGCCTGTTGGGTTGTGAGGGGTATTGATGATAATTGCTTTTGTTTTGGTGTTGATTTTTTCTCTGACTTTATCCCAATTGATATTGTATGCAGGAAATTCTAATTGAATGGGAACAGCAACTGCGCCATTCACTTCAATGTTAGGAATGTATGAGTCATAAGCGGGTTCAAATAAAATAACTTCATCACCTGGCTGAAGAATGGTGGTTAGTGCCGTGTAAATTGCATAAGTCCCTCCCGGTGTAATCGTAATATCCGAGTCTGGATTTACAGAAGAAGCGTATTGATTATTTACTTTTTCGGATATCCGTTCCCGTAATGCCGGAAGCCCACACATGTGAACATATTGATTATTCCCTGCTCTCATTGCATGGTTGGTCAACTCCATCAATTCTTCATTCATACCGAAATCAGGAAAACCCTGACCAAGATTAATGGAATTGTATTTTACAGACAATGCGCTCATTGTTGTAAATACTGTAGTTCCGACATGAGGAAGCTTACTTTTTATATCAGGATGCAATGGAACAATATGTTAATGATCAAATGAATTTTTCACCTTTATTCCTTTTCACTTCAGCAACGTAATCTTTTATTTCCTGTTCTTTATCTTTCTTGCAAATCAACAACACGTCATTTGTATCTACAACAATAAAGTCCTCAAGTCCTTGTAACAAAACCAGCTTTTTATTGTCTGCATGTACTATGTTTTTGGTAGCGTCTATTATCATCACATTATTACCTGCAACAGCATTTTCCAGGTAATCTTTTTCAAGTGTTTCATAAGCGCTGGCCCAGGTACCCAAATCACTCCATCCAAAAGAAGAAGGGATAACATACACATTGTCTGCCTTTTCAAGAATGCCGTAATCTATGGAGATATTGACGCATTGAGGGTAAATCTTATCGATAGCGGCTGGCTCAGCATTGGTGTTGAACGATGCTTTTTGTGCATCAAAAACTTCGTGGATTTCAGGCAAGAATTTTTCGAAAGCTTTGATTATATTTTGAACTTGCCAAACAAAAATACCGGCATTCCATAAAAAATCACCGCTGGATACAAAAGTTCTGGCGAGATCTTTATCGGGTTTTTCTGTAAATGTTTTAACCTTGTATACGTTTTCACTAACACTGATCTGCTCATATTGTATATAACCATAACCGGTATTGGGGTTGGTAGGTTTAATACCTAATGTAACCAATGCCTTAATATTGGAAGTGAAATTCAATGCATCCTTACATACTTTTTCAAATGCCCGCTCATCAGTGATGATATGGTCTGCGGGTGCGCAAATTAAATTTGCAGCAGGATTTAACTGTGCCAGTTTAAATGATATATATGCAATGCAGGGGGCAGTATTTTTTCTGGATGGCTCACATAAAATGTTATCAGGATTGATATCCTTCAACTGATCCATCACTATAGATTTATAATGATGAGAAGTGACTACATAAATATTTTCTTTTGGAATAAATGTGGAAAATCTGTTGAAAGTAGATTGAATAAGCGTGTTGCCGGTATTTAAAATATCCAGGAATTGTTTTGGAAAATCGGTTCTGCTCATAGGCCAAAACCTGCTCCCAATTCCTCCTGCCATGATGGCAACATAATTATTCTTGTTCATAATGCGATACAATTCGTTAGATAATTCCTTCTCTGATAATATCCTGAATATGAATTATGCCGGCATATTTATTATTCTCTGTTACCAGCAATTGATTGATATTGTTTTTTCTCATCAATTCAAAAGCCTCTGCAGCGAGCGCTTCTGAAGAAATATTTTTAGGAGATGTGCTCATGATATCTTTTGCCAATAATGATGATGTGTTATCATTTTTTTCAAGCATTCTTCTCAAATCACCATCTGTTATAATTCCAATGATGTCTTTGGATGAATTGATAACAGCGGCAGCCCCTAATCTGTTTTTAGTGATTTCAATTATCAATTCTTTTACTGTGGCTTCTGGAAATACTGCAGGTAAATTATTTTTTGATAACAAATCAGACACCCTCAAATACAATTTTTTCCCCAACGTTCCTCCTGGATGAAATCTGGCAAAATCTTCTGATTTAAATCCTTTGATTTCCATCAAACAAATGGCCAAAGCGTCACCCATCACCATTTGTGCAGTAGTACTGCTCGTAGGGGCAAGGTTGTTAGGGCAAGCTTCCTGCTGAATGGTAGTATTGATAAACACATCACTATTGTTTGCCAAAAAAGATTGTATATTTCCACCCATTCCTATCAGCATATTGCCAAACCCTTTTAACAAAGGAACCAATACTTTTATTTCAGGACTATCTCCGCTCTTGCTGATTACCATCACAATATCATCTCTTTGAATCATTCCCAAATCGCCATGAATGGCATCAGCTGCATGCATAAACAAAGAAGGCGTTCCGGTACTATTCAATGTAGCTGCTATTTTTTGTGCAATGATGGCACTTTTACCGATGCCACTTATAACAAATCTTCCGGAGGATGCCGCAATGGCTTTTACAGCCTTAACAAATGAATCATCAATAAAATCGTAGAGCCCTCTGATACCAGAAGCCTGAATTTTAATGGAATTAAGGGCAATATGTTTGATAGATTCTTCGTTCATTAATTAAATTCCGCAAACCTACTCCAAAATAAGGATATAGTCAAGAATTAGATGTCGGAGAGGAAACGAATATAATATATATATAATAAGTGATTAAAGTCATCGTTTAAAGTAGTTTTCATCTATTTCTAATAAATACAAACCAATAATTTTGACATTATAGAAACAACCTAAAAAAGGACCAACCCCTAACACTATTATCACCCTATGAACCAGTCAAAACTCAAGCAATATCGCTATGATATTGAAATGTGGAAAAGAGCATTATTAAATGCTCAACAAGAAAATGCTATTTTAAAAACCCGATTGGCAGAATTCTCTACCACGCTCCAAGGTAAAAAATACATTGATCTGTTAGAATACCAACAAAACAGTCTTATCAGCATAGATAATATATTTTCCATCTTTAGAAACGATATCTATCATTACAACCTTTCGATTGAAAAAGAAATTTCGATTGCTGAAGATCAACCAGAACTAAAACTTTCTCAACATCAAAAAATGAGCAACGAAATAGAGGTAATTGAGTACACATTCAACAAATCGAAATTTCAATTCATTAACTTTATCAATGAAATACTGACTAAAAAAAATGAGGCTAATTAATCATTCCCTCGAGCTTTTTGTCATTAATGATGGATATATATCCGTCTTTTATATCTATTAATTTTTCGCTTTTGAAATCACTCAACGTTCGAATCAAAGATTCTGTTGCGGTACCGGCTATTGTTGCCAAATTTTCTCTGCTGATATCTATTCTGAAATTATCGTTCTCCTGAGTGTGATATTTATTTTTTAAAACTACTAGGGCGTCTGCTACTTTTTTTCTAAGCGAATTATAAGCGAGACTCAGTAAATGGTGTTCTTTATCTGAGATGTTTTTTGCCAGTAATGATATGAATTTTTGCGCTACTTCGCGACTGTTTTTGAGCAAATCTTCAAACTCTTTTTTAGGTATAAGAGCCAATTCACATTCATCAATCGCTTCAGCAGTTTCTCTGTATAGTCCGCCCTGTAATAAAGCTATGTGTCCTAAAAAATCACCGGCCGAGTAAAGGTCTGTTACCAATTCTTTTCCATCATCGTTCGATTTAAATGTTTTTACTTTTCCTTTTAATACATAGTATAGCTGAATTGGATGATTACCTTCCGTATAAATGACTTGTTTCTTTTTATACTTGTTGATACTCCTGTGTTCTGTCAATGATTTAATTGGGTCCCCAAAAGACATTTCATTGATCATCTGACTAATACCATCTGCATCAGGCGTAAAATCTTTTTTTAGTATTTCAATTTTTTTAAGTCTTCTGTCTATCGCGTTTAACAACTCTGTACTGTCAAAAGGTTTGGAAATATAATCATCCGCCCCAAGGTCCATTCCTTTTCTAAAGTCACTTCTGTCTGTCTTGGCAGTCAAAAAAATGAATGGCGTGTTTTTAATCAATTCGTTTTTTTGAATGGCATGCAATACTCCGTATCCATCCAGCAAAGGCATCATAATATCGCAAATAATCAAATCGGGCTTTACTTCAATTGCCTTTTCTACACCATCTTTTCCATTGGATGCGGTATAAACATTATACATCGCAAGTTCTAAAATTTCAGCCGTGTTTTCTCTGATTTCGTCATTGTCTTCAATCAATAAAAGTGTTTTCATGTATGTATTTGTTTTAGTTTCTGGTTTGATGCTTTTACTTTTTAATCACACTATACCCCTGTACCTCAGTTTAACAGAACTGATGTTTTGTTGTAATGATGGTGAGTTTCTTTTAAGGATTAGAAGGTTTATCGTAGTTGGTCTTCTTTAACTTGTAAAGAAGAAAAAAACAGATGAAGGATAATCAACAGTTTTCATAGTGTAAAGAAGCTGCATTTAAAGATTCTTTGTGATTGGGTAATTTGATTTTAAATTCTGTTCCGATATTCAGTTGACTTTCAAATTCCAATGTGCCATTCAAACGTTCAACATATTTTGAAACGATATGCATTCCCAAACCGGTTCCCTGAATGTTTACCGCATTGGCGCCTCTGTAAAATCTTTCCATCAGATGCTTCTTGTCATCTTCAGAAATTCCAATGCCATTGTCTTTTACGGATATTTTAATACAATCATTTTCAATTGCAGAGTCAATTACAATAATTGAATTTTCCGGAGAAAATTTTATAGCATTTGAAATCAGATTTATTAAAATGTTGCTTAGTAAAGAACTGTCTGAATAAACAACATTATCTCCATTGTGAGAATACTTGATTTTTTGACCATCTTTAATATTTGAATTCAAATCTTGAATAAGAGACTGGGATAATTTACTGATGTCAAACTCAGAAAACTTAATCGGAATCTTCCCTTCCTCAATTTTTCCAACATTTAAAAAATCATTTAAAATATCAGACAGCAAACTAACAGAGGACACAATCCTGTTGATATGTTTGTCTCTTTTTGCCTGTTCTTCTGTACGTGTGTATTTGCTGATAAGGCAAGCAGATGAAAGTATTGTACTTAAGGGGGTTCTGAACTCATGTGATGCAATAGAAACAAAACGAGTCTTAAGTTCTCCCAACTCTCTTTCTTTATTCAGGGATTCCTGAAGATTTTTTTCTATCAATTTTCTGTCAGTAATATCAATGGCAAATGCCAGATAACCTGTTATTTCTTTTCCTTTATCTAAAATAGGTGTTATGGTAACAGATGCTATCACAGAAGAACCGTCCTTTTTTATTATGCTGCATTCTATATCATGAAAAAGATTCCTCTCCGATTTGATTTTGATTAATTCAAAATCATTATCAATATTTAACCCGAATTCCCGGAAAAACTGATTTCGGTATTGTTGAATATCGGACTTGTCGATAAATATAAAAGGGGTTTCTTTATCAACAATCTCTTCTTTTGTGTAACCGGTAATATGAGTTGCTTCTGGATTGAAAAACTTTATAATACCTTCCTTATTTGTTACCATGAGCATAACAGCCGCATTGTCAAGAATAGCATTTTGGTATAACAAAGACAATTCAAGTTTTTCATTCAACTCTTCCAGTGTTTTATTGGCTTTTATCAGTTCTTTGTTTTTTCTATCATTATCTATTTCCAGCGCACTGTATTTTTTTTGAATATTAAGATGCTCTTTTGCTTTTAATGAAACATCTTTAATATACATGATTATTTGCTTTTGCTCATCTGATTCATAATTTATCACACAGATATCAGCAGGAAATTCAATCCCATCTTTCTTTTTTCCAACAGCTTCAAATTCTTCGTCTATAAAATCATATTGGAAAACATTGCATGTAATATCATTTTCCGGAAACTTTGTCGAATCAACAATTGAAGGGATAAGGATAGATATATTTCGATGCAGAAAATCTTTTTCATCATAACCGAAAAGACTTTGGGTAAAGGGGCTGACAGAAAGTATTTTACCTTGCGCATTTATTAAAACAACAGCCTTTTTTGTATTTTTAAAAAAAACGCCGAAATCTATTTTTTCAATCGATGTATTTACAGTGTTCATGGTTGGTCGGAATTAAGTTTAGTTGTTTAAAAAAAACTTATTGATCAGTAAATTAACATTTTATACTGAACCAAAAAGACAAATAAATAACTGTGTAGTTTTTTCGAAAAACCGTGTAGTTTTAGATTATTTCCGTGTTTTTATTTTGAGTTGTTGTATAATCATTAAAAAATCAAATTGATTTGTTATTTTGTAGTTGTATTAATGTACTAGCGAATGAAATATATTTCACTTAAAGTCACCGAGTTGATGTCAGTCATGAAGGGATTCCATTTGAAATGGAAGATGATGGTCATGTTGACAGTTGTTTGTATGGTTTTTTATACCAATAGTTGTTTTAATGATTATTGTTTGGATGATGTGATGGTAATCACAGAAAACACGAACACGCTGAAAGGATTTGAGGGAATTGAAGAGCATTTTACAAAAGACTATCTGTACGGATTTATGCACAAGGAAAGCCAAAGTGCCTTAAGTCCCTGGAGGCCGTTGTCATTGATTTCTTTTTCCATTGAAGTTGGCATGATGGGAATCAATCATCCTGCATACAGCCACATGATAAACGTCTTGTTGTATATATTTATAACCATCCTCTTATTTACTTTACTTTCTGAGTATTTATTAAAAGATTATTGGATTGCATTTTTTGCCGCTTTGTTGTTTGCTATTCACCCTATTCACACGGAGGTAGTCTCTAATATAAAAAGTCGGGATGAATTACTTTGTCTGATAACCATCCTCTCTTCCTTACATTTATTATGGAGATATTTAAACGCCAGAAAAAAAAGGACATTGTTTTGTTCATTGCTGCTGTTTTTTATGTCTCTTCTCTCCAAAGAAAACGCTATTACATTCGTTGCAGGCATTCCAATTATGCTTTATTTTTTTTCTGACTTGAAGAAAAATAAAATCATTGCAATGTCATGCTGGTATTGGGTGGTGGCATTTATATATTTAGTTATTCGGTTGTATATTCTCAAGCATAATAACTTGGGAGATGATAGCACGAATGACGGATTCCTGATTATCAACTATCCTTTTCTATTTGCAGAAGGAAATGAGGCTTTCTTTACAAAAATATTCATCCTTCTAAAATATCTGCAATTACTGGTATTTCCCAATCCACTTTGTTTTGACTATTCATATAATCAGATACCTTACGTTAACCAAAACAACTTATTCGTATGGTTGTCTTTTTTAACATACGGCTTCATGATTTTCTATGCAATCAAGCATTTTAAAAAGAAACATATACTTTCTTTTTGCATTTTACTTTTTTTGATTACATTCTCATTGGCCACTAATTTATTTTTTGACATTGCAGTTACCATTGGAGAAAGGCTCTTATTCATCCCATCTGTATTTTTTTGTATAGCCATTGCGTATATCGGAAATCTGACTTTTTCATCCATAGAAAATAAAATATCGGTCAGTAAAAAAACACTTACTTTATTATTCATCATTCCTATAACAACTCTTTCTGCATATAAGGTAATCAACAGAAACAAAGACTGGAAAGATACAGACACATTGAACTTTGCTGATTACCCAAAAGCATCTAACAGTGTAAGAATGAACGATGCATTGGGCAATTATTATTTAAGAAAAGTTGAATCAAAAAAATTAACGCCTGCTGAAGAAGTGAATTATATCAATAAAGCCATTCCATATTATAAAAAAGCAATTTCGTTATACCCTGCTTTTGAAAACGACCTGATCAATATCGCCATTTGCTATGATAAACTGGGAAACCTTTCGATGTCTGAATTGTACTGGAATAAACTAAAAGAAGTTGCACCAAACAATCCACACTTGAAAGATTATAACAACCATCAAGCAGGAGTGAATATTTTGAAAGGCATCCAATTCAATGAACAAAACAATTTTGATTCTTCTTACTTCTATTTGTCAAAGGGAATCAAAATGGCCATGTATGATGATTCAGTTACAGTTCAGGCATATTATCATATTGCAGGTCTTTATTACAAAACAGGTAAGTATAGGGAAGCGCATGATGCGCTCGGTAAAGTACTTGCATTGGATCCTAACAATAAAACTGCGCAAATGGGCTATCAGAGCTGTGAAGAAATTCTGAAAAATAAAAATAAATGATTGAACTGTCGAAGATGGCTGAATGTATAATCAATAAAACAATTATTTCACATCAAAATCAATCACCACTTTATCTGTGGTAGGATGAGCTTGACATGTTAATATGAAACCTTGCTCAATCTCCTCTTCTTCCAAAGCATAATTAACATCCATTCGAACATTACCTTCTAAAAGTTTTGCTCTGCAAGTACAACAAACACCACCCTTGCAGGCATAAGGCAAATCTGCGCCTTGTTTCAAAGCCTCATCTAAAATACTATTACCCTTATATGACAAATCAAACATGAAAGACCTTCCATCAAGATTTACAGTGATACTGCTTTTTACGCCCGATGAAACTTCATCATTAGAAGATTCCATCACTTTCACAGATTGGACGGGGGCATTAAACAATTCAAAATGCAACTTGCTTTTATCAAGTCCATTCTGAGTCAAAAAATCAGAAGATGACGAAATCATAGTTTCGGGTCCGCATAAATATGCTGCATCAAATGCACTGAAATCTATAATTTTTTGTAAGGCTTTTAATTTTTCTTCATTAATCCTTCCATGAAATAAATCCATGTCTGTTTTTTCCCTGCTTAATATATTTATAAAGGAAAATCGCTCCATGTATTTATTTTTCAAGCTTTCCAATTCTTCAAAAAAAATGATGGAACTTCTGCTTTTGCTTCCGTATATTAATGTAATCTTGCTGTTGGGCTGTACATATAGGGTATGTTTGATAATGGAAATAATCGGTGTTATTCCACTTCCTGCAGCCATGGCAAGATAGTTTCCATTTTTATCAGGAAGCAAGTGGGCATTAAATTTTCCTGCAGGAGGCATCACCTCAAGCATGTCTCCTTTTGCAAGATGCTCATTGGCATATGTTGAAAACAAACCGCCCTCTACTTTCTTGATGGCAACTTTTAACTGATTTTCGTAAGGTGCTTTACATATTGAATAAGACCTTCTTACTTCATTTCCCTGAATTGTTTTTTTAATCGTAATGTTTTGTCCCTCTTTATAATTGAAAACA
Organism: Chitinophagaceae bacterium; assembly: GCA_947448685.1. Classification (GTDB taxonomy): domain Bacteria; phylum Bacteroidota; class Bacteroidia; order Chitinophagales; family Chitinophagaceae; genus Ferruginibacter. The sequence goes on from CANFOP010000003.1 coordinate 44,053, forward strand.
GATTCCAATTCTGCGGGAACATCGAAACAAATTGAAACACAATCCGGCGTCTCTTTGATGACTTCTTTAATTTTTAATTGATAAAACTGATATGCCATTGTTTATATTTTTATCAGGCCATACAATAAATGACTGACCATATTATTTTCAAGTTGTTTTCTGTCGCTCGTTTTTTTGTGTCTGTACCAAAATTCCACCCCTCTTACCGCAGAAAGGATGGTAAGCACTACCACTGAAGAGTCTATGGGCCTTAGTTCCTTTTTTTTAATTCCTTGGTTTACCAACTCTGTAAGTCTGGTTTCATAAAATTTACGTTGTTGTAAAAAATTGCTTATGAAAGGATCTTCAAGCTGTCTCCATTCATGATTGGCAACATATACTTCATCATAATGATCTTGCATCATATTGATATGAAAACGGATAATGTTTTCCAACTTCTGTACAATACTATTGGGCTTCTTTTCTATTTCACTTAAATGAATGCTGAAATCATTCGCTATTTTAAAACAAATCAATTGCAACAACTCTCCTTTTGATCCAATATGATTATATAAACTGGACGCTTCTACTCCAATTGTTTCCGCCAACTCTCTCATAGAGGTTGCTGCAAAACCTTTTTTTCTAAACAAAACAGCCGCTTTTTTTACAATCACGTCTTTTTTAGAAATATTTTTACTGGAAACAATTTTAGCCACAATTTCAATTTTTGTACAAAACTAATGGTTATTCTATGAATGACAACAGCCAAAATCCAACGTGGTTTGTGTATGTATTGTATGAATAAATTTATTTTTATGAATTAGTTCATAAAAAAAGGAATCTGACGATTCCTTAATATTTTCAAAGCAATGCTTTTATTCTTATTCTCCTGATGGCTTGCTATTTAACGCTTCCCCAATTTTCTCCGCTTTTGATTCTGTATAAGGTCATTTCACTAACCTTGTATTTTTCAGCCATTTGTTTGTAGGTCAATTTTCTTTTAGGATTATTGATCATTCCTTTGATTGTTTTTACCTGACTTAACGTAAGTTTCAATCCAACACCCCTGCTTGCCTGTTGTTTTTTATATGCAATTTTAAGCGGACTTTTTTGTTGATGTGCTGCAACATCTTCAGCCGTTGCCCATTTTAAATTTGTAGCATTATTATCAGATTTTTTATGATTCTTATGAATTACAAATTTTTCCTTAGGTGATTTTTTATTGCAAAATAATTTGGCTACCTCTCTGTGAATGTAAATAGTACCTCCCCCTTTTTCTACATGTAGGTTCAATGTCCTGTAACCGGAGGTAAGGGAACCATTTAAAAGGACGCCGTCCTCCATTACTGATACAATATAACTGGCTGAACGTCCATGATTCGAAATCGCATATTTCTTCCTTAAGCTTTTGGAGCCGGGAAATTGCAATTGTTTCCAAATTTCTCCGGGAATTTTCTTAATCATTGTACTAGGTTTTAAATTGTTAGTTTTGGATTTAGAGATCCGCTTCGTCAAAAGAGACCTAGTATAAATATAAGAAAATAAATTACTAAATAGACAATAATTTTTTAAAATCTTCTTCAGAAATAATTTTAATGCCGGGGATTTTTCTGGCCTTTTCCAATTTGCTCCCTGCATCTTCTCCGGTTATCAAATAATTCAATTTGCTGCTTACTCCACTTAATATTTTCCCCCCATGTTTTTCTACCATTGATTCAGCCTCGTTTCTTTTTAATGAAGTCAGCGTACCTGTAAATAAAAATGTTTGGCCGCTTAAATCACCTTCGATTTTTTCTAACTGCTTCGCCTCTGGCTCAATCCCCAAATGCTCCAGTTTTTTTAGCATTTGAATATTATCATCATTTTGAAAAAACGCATGAATACTGGCAGCAACCTTTACACCTACATCCTCCATCTTCATCAGCTCTTCCGAAGTCATTTTTTGCAGGTCAAGTATGTGATGTATATGTTGTGCGATTGTCTTTGCAGTAGTTTCACCAACATATCTGATACCAAGTGAATAAATTAACCGATGAAGAGGCTGATGTTTACTTTTATCAATAGCTTCCCGCAAATTTGAAATAGACTTCTCGCCAAATCCATCCATTGATTTTATTGTATCAAAATCCAGTTCATAAATACCGGGAATATCTTTTATCAGATTCATTTCGAAAAACTTTCTGACATTGGCCTCTCCCAAACTTTTAATATCCATTGCATCTTTACTCACAAAGTGAATAATACGTTCAAGTACCTGAGCCTTGCAATTGATATTGACACAACGCCATACCGCTTCTTCCTGCGCTTTATATAGTGTGTGATGGCAAGCAGGACATTCTGTAGGAAACACAATTTTCTTTTCATGTCCATCTCTGCTATCTGGCATAGACTTAACGATCTGCGGGATAACATCACCACTTCTTTCAATCAGAATGGCATCTCCAAGCATCAAATCTTTTTCCTTTATATATTCTTCATTGTGAACAGAAATGCTACTCACGGTAACACCTCCAACCGCTACAGGCTGTATTTTTGCAACGGGAGTGACCGCTCCTGTTCTTCCTACCTGAAATTCCACAGAAAGCAATTTGCTGGTAGCTTGTCTTGCTTTGAATTTAAAGGCAATCGCCCATCTTGGATGATGAGAGGTCATTCCTAATTTTTCCTGCAATTCAAGGTTGTTTACTTTGATGACCATGCCATCTATTTCATAAGGAAGCTGATCTCTCTGCTTTTCGAACTCCTCAATTTCCCGAATAACTGCATTGATACCTTTTACTACTTTCAGTTCATGCTGAGGAGTTCTAAAACCAAATTCCTGCAACATTTTTAGCATGTCGGAATGAGTAAGAATGGTTTCATTTTTGGGTTCATGAACATTCAAAATGTAACTGACGTGATATAAAAAACCTTCTAAATTTCTTTTTCTCACTATAGAAGTGTCTTTTATGCGAAGAGAACCGGCTGCCGCATTTCTTGGATTGGCCAATGGCGGTATACCTTCTTCCATCAGGCTGTTGTTGTACTTCTTGAAATTGTCTTTATTAATCAGAATTTCTCCTCTGATTTCAATTTGCTGAATGTTTTTGCTATCAAAAGGAGCAGAAAGGGGAATTGATTTGATTTGAAAAATATTGGGTGTAATATCATCTCCGATTTCTCCGTCTCCGCGGGTTACTCCTCTAACAAGCAGATTGTTTTCATAAATCAAAGAAATGCTTGCTCCATCAAACTTAGGCTCAACAGTATATTCAATTTCATCCAATCCGGAAATTTCTTTGGCTTTTCTGTCCCAATCTTTCAAGTCTTCTTCATTATAGGAATTCTCCAAAGACAACATGGGAACCAGATGACGAGTTTTTGGAAAATCCTTAATTAAAGTAACTCCCACCCTTTGTGTTGGAGAATCTTTCGTAATTAATTCAGGGTGTTCTTTTTCAAATGTTTCAAGTTTCTTGTATAATGTATCATATTCAAAATCACTTATCAACGGGTCATTCTCAACGTAATACCGATGTTCGTGAAAGCGTAAAATATCTCTAAGATTTTCAAGGTTATTTGTATGAACAATAAGGCCCTCCTTATGTTCCAACCATTCTTTTGTTGCTGATTGCAGACCTTTTGCCTTTTCTTTTGTATACATGTTTTTTCAGTTGACATCAAAGTTAAAAAATACAACTGCGTTAAATGTAGTATTTTAGAAAAAAGTTTTTATGATTGTAAGGTTAAATAGAGTTAGCATTTCTATCATCTCGTTATTTTTTCTGTGCAGCTCCTTTGGTATAAAAGAAAATGTGTCATTGATTATACATCATGCTAAAATTTATACTATTGACAACAGATTTAGCATAGCAGAAGCTATGGCCATTGACAATGGGAAAATAATTGCAATCGGAAGCAATTATCAAATTTTAAGCAAATATGCTTCCAGGAAAACAATCAATGCTTCCGGAAAAATAATATTACCGGGTTTTATTGATGCCCACTGTCATTTTACAGGATATGCTACAGACAGCTGGAAAGCAAATTTGACAGGGACCCATTCTTTCAATGAAGTGGTTGAAAAAATGAAGGATTATGCAAATACGGCCCCGATGTACTGGTTATACGGACGTGGTTGGGATCAGAATGACTGGAATAACAAAGAATTTCCCAATAAAAATATATTGGATAGCCTGTTTCCCGCGAGGCCTGTTTTTCTAAAACGAATTGACGGACATGCGGCACTTGTAAATCAAAAAGCCCTGGACATTGCAGGTTTTTCAATTGATACTCTCATCAATGGTGGCAGCATTGAAACCATTAATGGAAAGCCAACCGGAATTCTAATAGACAATGCGATGTCATTGGTTGAAAAATGCATACCTGAAATATCAGACAGTTTGGCAAAAGAATACTTTATACAACTGCAGCGAAAATGTTTCAGTCTTGGTCTCACAGGTGTTCATGATTGTGGTATCAATGAACATACCTTTCAAATGATTGATGAAGCTCAGAAAAGCGGCTTATTGAAAATGAAGATTTTTGCCTTGCTCTCTGATAGTTTATCTTATTATGACAGATGGATTACCAAGGGCCCTTATTTAACCAGCCGACTCCATGTTGGCGGATTTAAACTGTATGCAGATGGTGCACTTGGTTCAAGAGGAGCCTGTTTATTAAAAGAGTATTCCGACAAAAAAAACTGGAATGGTTTTTTACTCAATGATATCCAACATTTTAAAACAGTTGCTGAGAAGTTGAGTGGTTCAGCATTTCAAATGTGTACACATGCCATTGGGGACAGCGGAAACAGAACAATCCTTGGTATCTATGAAAAAGTGTTGAAAGGGAAAAATGACAAAAGGTGGAGAATTGAACATGCCCAAGTAGTTGATGAAAATGACTTTCATTATTTCGGAGATAACAACATCATCCCTTCTGTGCAACCGACACATGCAACGAGCGATATGTACTGGGCAGAGAAAAGATTGGGACCAAAGCGAATAAAAAATGCCTATGCATATCAGCAACTTTTGAAACAAAACAACTGGATTCCGCTTGGTACTGATTTTCCGGTGGAAGACATTAGTCCGTTAAAGACATTTTATGCCGCAGTTACAAGAACTGACGTTAACGGATATCCGAAGAATGGATTTCAATATAAAAATGCATTGACAAGAGAACAGGCTATCAAAGGAATGACCATTTGGGCAGCAAAAGCCGCTTTTGAAGAAAAAGAAAAAGGAAGTCTGGAAAAAGGGAAAGCAGCAGATTTTATAATGATAGACAATGACCTGATGATTTGCAGTGAAAAAAAGATTTTGAATACAAAGGTTATAGCAACATACATCAATGGCGAACAGGTATATTAATACGATACCTTTTATCTCTTTAAATCAAATAACTGTTTTCTTTACCTTCGCAACAATATTTAAAACACTATAACATGAAGTTGGAAGAAAAATTATTGGCAAGAAGTGAAAACAAATGTGAATTGTGTAATGCCGGCGCGTCGCTTACAATCTATGAAGTTCCTTATGCCCCTCATAAAGATGAAGATGGCTGCATGATGATTTGTCAAACTTGTTTGTCTCAATTAGATAAAAAGGCAGCATTGGATAGTACTCATTGGAACTGTTTAACTACTTCCATGTGGAGCGAAGTTTCCGGCATTCAGGTAGTTTCCTGGAGAATGCTCAATCGGTTGAGAAACGAAAGCTGGGCTTCCGACCAGTTAGATATGTTGTATCTGGATGACGAAAAATTAGAATGGGCAAAAAGAACAGGTGATCATGAAAATGACAGCGATGTAGATTTGCACAAAGATTGCAATGGGCAAATTTTACTGGATGGGGACACTGTTGTTCTAACAAAATCATTAGATGTTAAAGGATCTACATTGAATGCAAAAATGGGAACAGTAGTTAAAAATATTAAACTTGTAAACGACAACACCGAGCAAATTGAAGGAAAAATTGAAGGGCAGTTAATTGTGATACTTACTAAATACATAAGAAAACAAGGTGCCTAATGAATTTGAACTCATGAATATTCAGGGTGAATCAGGTATATTTTTTTAGATAAAATATTTTAGCAAGATACAGAAGCCCACTTACAACATGTATTCCGAAAGAAATAATGATCAGCAGTGATTTTTTATTACGCCATCCTACCGCGATAACATAATCGTAGGCATATTTAATCAGCACCAAAAACAATAAATAGTTTGAAATGTAAAGTTGCCAAATGAAATTCCCATTACTCGCCATAATTCCTTTCTCTGAAATCAAGATTCCTATTAGTAGTGAAAAGACAAACAGCAAAATAGTGAACCTTACAATAATATTATGCTGAATTTGTTTTCTTATAATGATAAAACAAATTAATGGAAACAATAAACTCGCAAAAAGATTTAAAAATAAAGAAACCCAACTTCCATTATTCAGTATCAGAAGTGTATAAAAAGGTTTTATTTCGATCCCTTTTGTATCATTGGCAAATCTAACGGCATCTATAATGGCCATTTTATAAACTGCATAATATTCAATAAAAATAAATATACACAATAGCATGCTAATTAAAACTGCCATTTTAAAAACACTGCTTTTAAATCCTGAGTTTAAATAAACTATACCCACAAATGATGGTATAAATGGAAACAAAAAACTGGGCTTAATTAAAACATTTATAAAAGCGAACAATATGATTGGTATCGCATCTTTGATTGTAGCCTGCTTTAATTTAAAAAAACAGATCGTCTTATCAAACATTAATATTGCAAAAGGCATTAAAAAAATGGTGGTGGAGTTGTGCCATACATTTGTTGAGATTCTTCCTATAAACATCTGCCTGTAATCATATGCCATCGGTGCTGCAAAAATAAGCAGCCAAAGAATAAACATTAACCTTTTATCTTGTCTTTGAAGCGGGTTTACATTACTGATGAGTTTTGTTGAGTAATAATATTTTAACGCTACTGATACTGATAAAAGCAGGATAGCCGCGTTGTAAAGTTGATAAGTGTTTAAACTACATCCACTAAAAAGATAAACCAGAAAATAATAGAGCGGGGGGACAGGAAATGAGTGGTGCTTTATTATTAACTGCAACCCGAAAATGTGATCTTGCAGGTCGGTTGGTATATTCAAATAAAAAATTCCTGAAAAAATAATTAATGACAAAAGAAAAGCAAGCGCTGTAAATAATTTTACAAAAGAAGAATTTGGTAACATGTTTTTATTATAAATAAGATTTCAAGTAAAACATTTTTAGTAAATAGAAAAACCCTGAAAAAACATGCAATCCAAAAAGAGCCAATAAGAAAATAGTTTTCGTCGATAATCCAAATTTCATTATTCTTTCGTAAAGTATTTTAATAATGACAAAAAACAAAAGATAATTTGCTATATAGAGTTGCCAAAGAAAATTGCCAAACCCTCCCATTGCTCCTTTTTCATTAAGAAAGATTCCTATCAATAACGAAAACAAAAAAATCAATACAACATATTTCAACTCAGATTCCTTTCTGATTTCCTTAGGATATAAAATAAAAAAGGTAATTGGAAATGCTAAACTCACCAATGCATTTATACCAAGGGTTCCCCAATTATTGTTACACAAAAACAGCAGGGAATAAAATGGATTTATTTCAATGCCTTTCACATCATTTTTAAATCTTACAGCATCAATGACACCTAACTTATAAATAGAATAATACTCTAAACAAATAAGTACACTTAAAATAATTGATATAAAAAAAATGCGTTTAAACAATTCACTTTTAATTCCTGTGGTAAATAATGCCATGGATAAAACAGCGGGAATTAATGGGAACAGAAAACTAGGCTTTATCAGTAAATTAATGATGCCTAGTAATAAAATTGCCCACACATCATTTTTGTCAACTTTTTTTGTTTTTACAATCAAATATGTTTTCTGATATAAAAGAAAAGCAAAAGGCATTAAAAAAATTGTTGTTGAGTTATGCCAAACATTGGGCGGAAATCTTCCAACTACTATTTGTTTAAACTGATACAAAACAGGCGTTGCAAAAAGTAACAACCAGATGGCAATATTTAAAATTAAAGGATTGCCGATGTTTTCATTAGTGATTTGTATGTACCTCGTGCTGTAATAATATTTCAAGGATACCGCAATTGACAACAAAACAGTTGAAGCAACAAAAAGAGCGTTGATGTTTAAAGTAAAGCCTGATAAAAGATCAATTAACAGATAATATAGTGGTGGAATCGGAAAAGAATGATTTTTATGAGTAACGGTTAATCCATAGATATGCCCCTGCAAATCAGTTTCTATATTGAAAATAAAAATTCCTGAAAAAATAAAAGCTGATACAAGAAATGTTAAGCCAGTTAAAATTAATAACGAAGATTCTTTCTTTGGCATAATGAATAAATGACAAGGATAAATATACACCAAATCTAACTTATCCCACTCTTCAATTCATTATACAAGTCAAGAAAGTATTTTTTTGAAATAAAATAAAAATTTTTAGAATTTATTTTTTTAAAAAATTTAGTTGCCTCAGCTTGCTTACCCATTTTTTGAAGGGCTAAAGCATTGTATATATACAAATGGTCATAATATCCTTTCCAGGAAAACTCCTTGTATTGTTTATACTCTTTCAGTGCGATATTGCTTAGATTATATAATGCTTCGTATTCTCTAACGTGCCACAGGCCATCACAAGCAAAATAATGAAAGCAAGGAAACTCCCTAAATAGTTTTCTTCCATCTCTTGGTTGATTTTTTTCTGTGCTGAAAACTTCCTTCATCAATCCTTTCAATTCACTTTTTTTATACAAAAAAGAAGCAATTAAACGAGTCTGATAATATCTTCCTAAAACAAATGGATGGAGCGTTTTTGTTGAATCATATAACTTTAAAATATTTTGCTCTGATTTTTTCATTTTAACGTTATCCTTGTCAAAAAACGCTTTTAGAAACAACAAACAATTTGCGAACATTTTTCCTTCATACGTAGTTTCATGCCGGAGATAGATTTCATATCCTTTGTACTGAAAATCAGATAATATTTCATAGTCAGGAAACAATTCATAATAAAATGCCCTACCTATTTTACTTTTTGCCAGAGGCGCCATGATATTTTGAAAAACAACGGGGTTATTTCTCAAAAAAATCGCCATTTTTCTGCATGCCGCATGAAAACTGCTATCTGATTTATCAATATCCTCAAAATGCAAGGGATTGTAAAAATCAATAATCAATTTTTCAACAGCCGACGTGTCTGATGTTCCAATAGATTGATTTAAAATAATATTTTTTTTGTACTCGTTTAGGATTCTAATGGTATCATAAGAAGGTGAGAATTTGGATTGATTGAATCCAAAAAACCTTTTAATGGTAGACTCTGAGATATATTTACCGGTTACAACGAATATGTGATTTGCCAGGTTTTTACAATCAACAGAATGTTCTATAACAATTGACCCTCTTTTTTTTATAGTAGAAATGATATCATTTATTTCCTTTTTTGAAACAACATTTGGTTTTCTTGGCATAAAAACAAAATTAATTTACAAATTTATCTTATTTATATTTTTTAATTAATGCACGTTAATGCATTATTACCATGGGTCCATGGATCTCCTACTTGGTTCATTTATTAATCCATCATTGAACGGATGGATTTAAATGTGATGATAATTTTAAATATTTAATCCCGATTGAGTTCGCTTTGGTATGCTTTATTAATTTTATGAACTTTTTTTTATTGATAATCAGTAAGTTATACACCTTCTATAAAAAATACTTGCGTTTTTGTTGTAAAAAACAAAACGTTTTATCTACTTTTGCACTCCAAATAAAAATCGCCAAGGGGATAGCTTTGGCATCACTTAAAAAAAAGTACAATGAGTAAATTGCATTTCACCACTAAACATGCGAACGAGGCTACTGTTCAGCGTAATTGGTACGTTGTGGATGGTACTAATCAAACCGTTGGTCGTATGTGCGCAAAAATTGCGTCTGTTCTCCGTGGTAAGAACAAAGCCTATTACACTCCTCACGTAGATTGCGGAGATTTTGTTGTTGTCATCAATTGTGATAAGGTAGTATTTACCGGAAACAAAATGGAAGACAAAGAGTATTTAACTTTTAGTGGCTACCCAGGTGGTCAGAAAGGTGAAGCAGCAAAGGATTTGCTGAAACGCAGGCCTGAAGTTGTAATTGAAAGAGCCGTTAAAGGTATGTTGCCAAAAAATCGTTTAGGGCGTAAGATGTACAAAAAACTTTTTGTATATGCAGGTTCTAATCATCCTCATACCGCTCAAAAACCTACAGAACTCACTTTCACTAAAATTAAATAATTCAAACGGAAACAATTTTTCCGATTCAAAAAAATAATATAATGGAAAAACAAAAAAATGCAGTCGGCCGTAGAAAAGAAGCTGTTACGCGTGTTTTCCTTTCTAAAGGAAACGGTAAAATAACAGTCAACGGTAAAGACTATAAAGCCTACTTTCCTCTTGTTTATCTGCAAAATCAAGTTGAAGCTCCCT
>CANFOP010000004.1 GCA_947448685.1 Chitinophagaceae bacterium
ACCATTTTGAAGCAATTCCAGGTGATATTCGAATAGTTTAAAAGGAAATGATTTCGCATTGTCAATAAACCAGTTCAGTATGAACCGGGTTCTGACTTTGATTAAAAAATCAGTGTTAATTTCTCCCTGAATGAAAAAATCTTCTTTAAACAGATTCTTTAAAAAATGGTGTGCAAATTTTCCTTTGTAACTATCAAGGGCATCAGACTTATTGTTGTTCAAAAGATTTTTATATGCATTTAACAAAAGACCTTTTACTTCAGATGTTTTAGCGCTGAAAGATTCAAGGTTTACAAATATTTCAGCATACAATATACACCAGAACCAATTTTTTTTCAATGAATAATAACCGGCTGCATTAAAGTAGTTTTTAGAAAAATTGGGATCTGATTCAATACCTTTTTCCCAATAGGAGATAGCCTCTTCGTTTTTCTGATCCCACAATAAAACCCCCAGTTCATTATACATTGGTCCGTTATCCGGGTATTGTAAGATTCCTTTTCTATAAATATTTTCAGCTTCTTTAGGTTGATGCAATGTTTTGTAAATCTCTCCGGCTATTTGAAAACACTGGTCATCTGCAAGATTGTTATTGATAAGCTTTGCAAGCAAATCCAGCGCTTTATCAAAATTGTTTTGAAAATAATAACACAATACAAGGTCTTTGTTTAAATCCCTGTTGTCCGGTTCAGTTGCCAAACCCCTTTGGGCAATAATGATTCCATTTTCATAATCTCCTAAAGAAATATATTTTCTGGATAGGCTATCATAAGATTTATTGTCCTGCCCCTTTACCTGTGGCATCAAGTATGAAAGCAGGAAAAAAAATATCAGATACTTTCTCATCATCCTAATAACAATTGACAACAATTAAAATAATGGTTAAAAAATAAGATGTGTCAACAGCCCATCTCTTAATTTTGGTTCAAACCAGGTACTTTTAGGAGGCATTACATTGCCACTGTCAGAAATATCGAATAATTGCTGAATGCTCACCGGAAAAAGGCTGAAAGCCATTGCCATTTCTCCGCCGTCTACTCTTCTCTCAAGTTCTTCAAGCCCTCTGATACCTCCAACAAAATCTATTCTTTTATCTGTTCGTTGATCCTTGATATCTAATAATGGATCAAGTATATTGTTTTGCAATATGGTAACATCCAAAACACCTATTGGGTCATTGTTATAAGTACCTTCTTTTGCAATCAATCTGTACCATTGATGGTTGAGATACATACCAAAACAATGTAATTTTTCAGGTCTGTATGCAACATCCACTTTTTCAACAGAGAAAGAAATGTTGAGTTTTTCCAAAAAATCTTTTTCGCTTATTTCCCCAAAATCTTTTACTACTCTGTTGTAATCCATTATATGCAGTTGATTGGAAGGAAAAAGTGTAGTAAGAAAATAATCTGCTTCTTTTGTTGCATTATTACCAAGGGCAGAACGAATTTTGGCTGCTGAAGCCGCCCGATGATGTCCGTCTGCGATATAACTACAGGGAACTTTTGTTTTGAAAAGGCCAGTTATTTTTTCAATTGTATGGTCATCACTTACTATCCAAACGCTATGCTGTATTTGATCATCAGCTAAAAAATCATACTGGGGATTTTTTTCATTGACCCAGGCATGAATGATCTGATCAATCTCATCCACATTTTTATACGCTAAAAAAACATTGCCGGTTTGCGCACCGGTTGTTTTTATATGATTGATTCTGTCAAGTTCTTTTTCAGGCCTGGTAAATTCATGTTTTTTAATCAGGTCATTTTCATAATCATCTACAGAACTTACGCAAACCAATCCGATTTGACTTTTGCCATTCATAATAAGTCTGTATATGTAATAACAAGATTTGTTTTCCTGAAACAATATATTTCTGCTAATGAATGCATGAAGATTTTCTTTTGCTTTTTCATATACCTCCTGAGCATGGATATCAATTGATTCAGGTAAATCAATTTCACTTTTTGTGATATGCAGAAATGAAGCAGGATTGCCTTGTGCCTCAATTTTCGCTTCTTTACTATTTAAAACATCGTAAGGTCTTGAAGCTACTTGTTTTGCATGCTGAGCATCAGGTCGTAATGCTTTAAAAGGAGAAATGGTTATCATTATTTGAAGTATATTAAATGTTGTTAAAATTACTATTTCTATTATTGATTTACATTACTTCCGTACATTATCCAAAAGTCAAAGTAAATTGTCTCATAATATCTACAAGGGTTTGAACACTTTCAAAAGGTAAAGCATTGTATATTGAAGCCCTGAACCCGCCTGATAAACGATGACCTTTTATTCCTACAATTCCTTGTTTTGAAGCATATTCAAGGAATGTTTGTTCAAGGGTATCGTCATTCATCCTGAAACAAACATTCATCTTACTCCTGTCTTCTTTTTCTATTTGAGCGTTGAATAATTCGTTTTCATCTATTTCTTTGTAAAGTAATGCCGCTTTTTCATTATTTCTTTTTTCGACAACAGGAATGCCTCCAATTGATTTGAGCCACCTGAGCGTAAGCAAGCAAACATATACGGCAAAAACAGGAGGTGTATTCAGCATACTGCCTTCCGCTATATGATTGCGGTAGTCCATGATGGTAGGAATCGCGCGTTTGGTTTTGCCTAAAATAGTTTCATTGACCACTACCATGCAAACGCCAGCAGGACCCATATTTTTTTGGGCACCTGCATAAATCAGTCCAAAAGAATTGAAATCCAATTGTCTGCTTAAAATATCGCTACTCATATCGGCAACAAGGATATTGCTTGTAGCGGGGATTTGTTGCCATTGACTTCCGTAAATGGTGTTATTGGTAGTGATATGAAAATACTTTGCATCATTTGGGACTGCAAAATTTTTAGGAATAAAACTGTAATTTTTTTCTTTTGAAGAGCATACCACGTCAACCTTGCCAAAAAGTCTCGCTTCTTTAATGGCTTTGCTACTCCATACACCTGTATCTGCATAAGCAGCATTGTCTTTCAGGTCCATTAAGTTCATGGGTACTTGCATAAATTGTGTAGAAGCACCTCCATGTAAAAAAAGTACCTGATGATTTTCATCCAGTTGCATTAATTCTTTTGCCAAAGACCTGGCCTCATCCATTACAGCCGTAAATGCAGGTGTTCGGTGCCCAAACTCCAAAATAGACAATCCGGTATTATTAAAGTTAAGAATGGCTTCAGCCGCTTGTTCAAAAACTTCTTTTGGAAGAATGGAAGGACCTGCATTGAAATTATGAATCATTGATTGAAAAACTGCTTTTAAAAAATTATAACTGTTTGCGAAGGTAATAAATAAACCAGGCAATTAATTATTGTCTAATGGTATGTCTCTTTTCAGCATTTCATCTTTGTTGGCCATTTCCCAAGCTGTGTAAAAAATCAATTGTGCTCTTTTTTCGAACAATGGCCATTCAATCTTATCAAAATCATCTGTAGGTTTATGATAATCTGCCTTCAACATGCCATCATAGAAAAACAAAATCGGAACTCCCTTTCTGGCAAAATTATAATGGTCACTTCTGTAATAAATTCTATTGGGATCATCAGGGTTGTCGAATTTTTTATCCAAAACAAGTTGAAGACTTTTTTTATTGACATCTTCAAGTATGACAGGCAAATCAGAACTTATTTTATTACGACCAACTACATAAATATAATTGCTCGTATCGGATTTTTTTCTTTCGGTGTCAATTCTGCCAATCATATCGGTATTCAAATCAACGGAAGTTTTTTCTAAAGGATAAATCGGATTGTCGGTATAATATTCCGAACCCCATAATCCTTTTTCTTCTCCGCTGACTGTCATGAAAACTATTGTTCTTCTGGGCCCGTGTCCTTCTTTTTTAGCCTTTGCAAAAGCTTCAGCCATCTGTAAAACAGTTACAGTTCCGCTTCCATCGTCATCTGCACCATTATAAATAATTCCTGCCTGATTTCCCAAATGGTCATAGTGTGCAGTTAAAAAAACAAACTCATCTTTTTTATCTGAGCCCTCAATAACACCTATTACGTTTGATGAGTTATTGGACGTAGAGATTTTTTTTAGATTAAAATTGACATCAATGGATTTTTCAAATTGATAATTGTTTAACCTCAATTCAGACTTTGCTTTTACAAGAATGCTGTCAAAATCAGCACCTATTATTTTTTTTGCAACTGAGTGATTGATGGTTGCTACATTTATTTTCTTTTTTGCATCGGTAGAATTTCTTTTGAAAGCACTCGATTTTTGACTGTTAACAATCATTTGTGGAGTGAAAATACCCTGAGAAGTATTGATATATAATGCACCTGCTGCTCCCTTCATATAAGCTGTTTCCAATTTTTTAGTGAGGCCATAACGAGACCAGTTGGACGCTTTCTCTTTTCCTGATATAACATATAAGTTATTTTCTTTTGGCTCCCCATTCAAAAAAATGACCACTTTACCCTTTACATCTGCATTTATATAATCGCTGTATTTTTCATCATCAATTCCATACCCGACAAATACAACCTGAGTTCCCATGAATGAACTGTTTTCATTCATAGTTACAGGGGCAATAAAATCGCTTCCAAAAATCAATTTTGCCTCTCCAATTGTCAAATTTGTTTCTGTTACAGAATCTTGTTCAATAGGGAAAAATTGCTGATAACCATTCAATGATTCGGGATATATCAAGCCAATTTTTTGAAACTGGGATTGGATGTAATTGGCGGCTTTTCTTTGTCCTGCTGTTCCTGTTTCTCTTCCCTCCATGTCATCGCTTGCTATGATATTCAGATGTTTTTTTAATGCTGAAACATTTATTATAGAGGCATATTTTTCAGCAGTTTCTATTTGAGCAAACAATACTCCTTTGCACAACAGTGTTGTTAATAAAAGCAGACTTTTTTTCATTCTAATCATTTTTTTATTGGCTTAAAGATCAAAAATGTACTTGTAAAAAATTTATTTGTTAAAAGGTATTTTATTTACCCTGTTCAGGTGTCTTCCTCCTTCAAAATCAGTGCTGATGAAAGTTTGAATCATTTTTTGGGCTTCAGATATATCAACAAATCTGGCCGGAATACAAATGATATTGGCATCATTGTGTTTTCGGGCTAATGATGCAATTTCATTATTCCAGCAAATGGCTGCACGTATTTGAGCATGTTTGTTTGCAGTGATAGCAACCCCATTGGCACTGCCACAAATCAGAATGCCCAATCCACACTCATTAATTTCAACCGATGAAGCAACAGGATGCGCAAAATCGGGATAGTCTACGGATTCAGTACTATAAGTCCCAAAATCCTTAACATTGAATTGAAGATCGGAAAGATATCTTTTCAGCAATTCCTTGTATTCAAAACCTGCATGGTCTGCTCCAATGGCAATAGGTTTATTTATGTTGAATGCATAATTTGAAAACATAATGGTGAAGTTTAAAATCAAAATTAAAATGTGAAAAAAAATTTGATATCATGTAAGGTTTCTACTTTGCATACAATATCACGTTTGATTAAGTTGTATTATTATCAACTCCATTCACGCTCTTTTTCTTCGTTTGCTTTATCTACTTTCGCTGCAATAAATACACTGATTTCATATAATAATAAAAGCGGTATGGCAACAATAATTTGACTGGTCCAATCTGGTGAGGGAGTAATAATTGCTGCAACAATCAGAATTACCACAAAGGCATACTTTCTGTATTTTCTTAGAAAATCAGCTGAAATCAGTCCAATTTTAGCAAGTACAAAAGCAATGATGGGAAGTTCAAAAGACAATCCGCAACCAAGAATGATATCGTTTAATGTATCAATGTAGTCATCAAGCGTTGGCATATACTTGTAAGAATTTCCAGTTCCCAAACTGAAATTAGCCAGAAAATTAAAAGTAAATGGTGCCAGTAAAAAATATCCGAACAAAGCCCCTAAAAAGAAACAAAGAGAAACCCAGAAAATACTTCCTCTGGAATACTTCAATTCCTTGGCAGAAAGTGCGGGTTTAATAAATCTCCACAATTCCCAAAAAATATAAGGGAAGGCAACAATCATTCCTCCAACCATCGCTATGGATATTGCTGCCATGAATGGTCCGCTAATCGTATTGCCCTGTAATTGAATATTGATAGGCGGCATACACAAAGCATCACCTAAATGCAAGTAATGCCCGAGATTACATAATCCACTATATGTCACGAAATCTGATTGAGCAGGAGCAAAAATGACATGATCAAAAATCCAGTCAATTTTAATGAAAAGAATGATGGCTGCACCTACCCAAACCAACCCTGACCTTACAATATGCCATCTTAGCGCTTCAAGATGATCAATAAAACTCATCTCGGCTTTTTCATTGTTGTTGTTTCTGTTGAATATAGATTTCTTATTGGAAGCCAATGTGTTTTATTTTATTGTTGGGTTGTCAGTTTTTCAGCATTTTCAGCAAATTGTAACGCATCTATAAACTCCTGTATTTCTCCATTGATCACTGTATCCAGATTATAAACTGTTAAGCCTATACGATGATCTGTCACTCGTCCTTGAGGATAGTTGTAAGTTCTGATTTTTGCACTTCTGTCACCTGTACTTACAAGGCTTTTACGTTGCTTAGATATGGCTTCTTCTGCTTTTCTGACTTCTTCATCGTAGAGCTTTGTACGCAGCATATCCATCGCTTTTTCACGATTGGCCAACTGGCTTCTTTCTGTTTGACAGACTACAACAATACCGGTTGGTTTATGAGTAAGAAAAACTTTGGTTTCAACCTTATTTACATTTTGACCGCCAGCGCCTCCGCTACGGGCTGTTTCCATTTTCACATCACTTTCTTTCAATTCAAAATCTACCTCATCAGCTTCGGGCATAACCGCCACTGTTGCAGCACTTGTATGAACACGCCCACTGCTTTCGGTGTCGGGTACACGCTGTACGCGATGAACGCCGCTTTCAAATTTTAAAGTTCCATATACGTCATCACCGGTAACTTCTACCTGAACTTCTTTGTATCCTCCAACCGTCCCCTCACTTTCACTCAGTATGGCAGTTTTCCACCCCTTTTTTTCACAATATTTCAAATACATTCTCAATAAATTACCAGCAAATAGAGATGCTTCATCTCCGCCAGTCCCCGCTCTGATTTCCAAAATGGCATTTTTTTCATCATATGGGTCTTTGGGAATTAACAGATTTCTGATTTCTTTTTCAAGTTGATCCTTTTTTTCTTCCAATTCCGGCAATGCTGTTTTAGCTAATTCTCTCATTTCTTCATCATCAGCATATAAAACTTCTTTATTGAACTCTATATCATCTAAAAGATTTACATAAGTATTTCTGACATCTACAATTTTTCCTAAACTTCTATATTCTTTACTGAGCGCACTGAATTTTTTATTGTCGCTTACAATTTCAGGATTGGTAAGCGCAACGCCGAGATTATCAAATTTTGCCTTAATCGCATCTAGTTTGTCTAACATGCTGTAATTTTATTGTTACAATGCTTGTTCTGTAAAGAACAGCACTTATTATTAACTTAGTTATCTGTTTCTGGAAAAGACCTTTTCAAGAGCGTGCAAATTTACATCATATCAACCAATCAAATTGTATAGAAAATTTACTTCAGAAAAGATTTTTAACGGGTATGATATATTACCTCCTGATTCTGTGATTATTACAGATGAATATGGGAAAATTGAAGATATTGTTCCAAAAAGTTTGGCAGGGGAGGATATTCAGCAGTTTAATGGCTTACTTTCACCCGGCTTTGTCAATTGTCATTGTCATCTTGAGCTTTCTCATATGAAAACGGTAATTCCCAGAGAAACCGGCTTGGTTGAATTTGTGATACAGATTTTGCAAAAAAGGTTGGCAGATGATGAATTAATTTATTCTTCCATTGAATCTGCGGAAAAACAAATGATTGACAACGGAATCGTTGCCGTTGGGGATATCTGCAATACCAATTATACCATTCATCAGAAATCAAAAAGAAATCTGCACTACCATAATTTTATAGAAACGAGTGGGTTCGTTGAAGAATTTGCCATAAATCGTTTTCAACAGGCAGAAACCTTATTCAAAGAATTTGCTCTTCATTCAAACACAAATTCTATCGTTCCCCACGCTCCCTATTCTGTTTCAAAAGAACTGTTTCAATTGATTGCAAACTTCAAAGAGAACCAAATTATTACCATACACAATCAGGAAACATCTCACGAAAATGATTTTATCAGGTCTAAAAAAGGAGATTTTTTAGAATTATATGAAAGATTAAAAATCAATATTGATTTTTTTAATCCAATACAGGTAAGCAGTTTGAAATATTTTCTTTCTTTTTTCAATTCACTTCAATCATTCTTGCTGGTTCATAATGTTGTAACATCAGAAGAAGATGTTCACTATGCGAAAAGTCATTTTGGAGAAAATCCAGCCAACCTGTTTTTTTGTATTTGTCCCAATGCCAATAAATACATAACCAACCAACTTCCTGATGTTGAGATGCTGATGAACAATGATTGCAATATTGTATTTGGAACGGATAGTCTTGCTTCTAATGATGAGTTAAGTATTTTGGGAGAGATTCAAACATTGCGGCAATATTTTCCTGCTGTTGAATTGAAAGAAATGTTGCAATGGGCTACGATTAACGGAGCTAGGGGATTAAAAATTGATCACCTTTATGGTAGTTTGGAAAAGGAGAAAAAGCCAGGAATTATTTTGATAAATGAAGAAAAAATTAACCGATTGATTTAACACTATCACCTTTTTCTTACATTAACCAAGCACTTCCTGCAGTATTTTAAGACTTTTCAGTTGAACAAATTCATTCAAATGGAGTGAATAATATTGTTGATATGCATTGAGTAAATTTCTTCTGATTTCTTTATTGAGTTTGATTTGATCCAACTCATCAGGATGCATTACTTTTAATAATTCAAGTGTGTAAAGCGCAAGTTCTCCTTCTATGAAATTGTTATGAGTAGGTTTTTCCTTTGTAAATAATCCTTCTTTTAAATCAAAATAAAGTATACCGTCTGCTTCTGACATCTGATGGGAGTTTTCAATTTTAAATCCCAAAAAAGATGGAATTTGCAATGAAAAAAACAAAGCGAAATTAGCGGCCGTTTTCAAGTTGCATTTATCTAAATGTTCGAATGCATCTTCGCAAAAATTAAAAAGGTCAGCATTTGTTTCCGGTTGATGTAATATTTTATGCAGTAGTTCAACCATATATATTGCAACACTGTTTTTTACAATGTCGCTCAGCAGTTCATGGTAAATTACTCTCCAGTTGCATTCCTTTATTCTCTGAAGATTTTTCATTTCATTGTGATATACCTCCAAATCTAGTATAGCGCCTGGCTGAAGCATTATATGCTTTGTATTTTTTGATTGTTGCTTTCTTACACCATTTATAAGATAGGTTTGCATGCCAAACAGCTCGGTAAATATGGTTGCAATCAAACTGGTTTCTCCATATTTGACAGTTTTTATGACTATTCCGGCTGTTTTATGTATCATTTAATTTTATCGAAACTGCAATTTAGTTATTGCTGTATTTTATAAATAATCTTTCTTTGCACAATTATTATTTATCATTCTCACCATTTATTTGAAATTTATGTGGAAACGTTTGGCAAAATTTGTTCTTAAATACAGGCTGTCGCTTTTGATGCTCCTATTGGCATCCACCATTGTTATGGGATTTTTTGCCTCTAAAGTGAAACTGAGTTATGAATTTTCCAGAGCTATTCCAACCGACAATCCGAAATTCGAAGAATATATACAATTCAAAAAACTATTCGGAGATGATGGCAATATGCTTGTGATAGGAGTGCAAACAAAAGACTTTTATACATTAAAAGATTTTAGTGCCTATCAAAATATGGTCAATCAAATCAGGAAAGTAAAGTGTGTGGAAGACGTTTTGAATGTATCAGGTTCATTGATTCTCAATAAGGACAGTGTCTCTGAAAAATTGAAAGCGAATAAAGTATTTTCAGACCACTATGACAATCAATCCAGTCTCGACAGTGCTGCTGATGTTTTTAAAAGTCTGCCGTTTTATAAATCAATGTTGTATAATTCAGACTCCAATAGTTATTTAATGGCAGTTAGAATTAATAAGGATTCCTTGAGCGCTCCGGTAAGAGTTGACATTGTAAATGGAATTGTTGAAGCAACAAAAGTATATGAAAAATCTACAGGCCATCAAGTACATTTGAGCGGCCTTCCACTTATAAGAACCATTGTGGCAGAAAGGATTCAGAAAGAAATGAGACTGTTTCTTTTTGCATCACTCGCGTTGAGCGTTTTAATTTTATTCTTGTTTTTTCGATCTTTCAGTACCACACTGATTTCAATGAGTGTGGTAATAATAGGTGTGATATGGACGGTAGCATTCATTTATCTGTTTGGGTATAAAATTACTCTTCTAACAGCTTTAATTCCATCGTTAGTGGTTGTAATCGGAATCCCCAATTGCATTTATTTTATTAATAAGTACCATACAAGTTATAGTTCTCAAAATGATGAGTCAATCGAACTTCATAGAAAAACAAATGCATTGTTGGATATGGTTAGCAAGATGGGAGTAGTGACTTTATTTTGCAACATAACCGCAGCTATAGGCTTTGCTGTATTTGCACTAACAAAAAGTTCTATTCTGAAGGAATTTGGCGTGATATCAGGTATCAGCATCATGTTGATTTTTCTGATTTCATTTATCCTGCTTCCTTCTGTTTTAAGTTACTTACCTTCTCCTAATAAAACCCAATTAAAATATCTTGATAATAAATGGATTGGACTTTTATTGAGTAAGGTTGAAATATGGGTATTTGGTCATCGTAAAACAATTATAGGGATCACCTCTATTGTAGTTGTATTATCAATAATAGGGATGCTAAAATTAAAATCAGTGGCTTATATTGTTGATGATCTTCCTAAATCTGATAAAATCTACACCGATTTAAAATATTTTGAAAAAAACTTCAAGGGAATTATGCCTTTGGAAATAGTTATTGACAGTAAAAAGCGTTATGGTTTATCTGGAATGAAATCATTGTCAGTTTTTGAAAAAGTTGATTCTTTGTCATCATACATTTCAGCAAAATCAGAAATGAATCGTCCGCTTTCAATAGCGGAAGGATTAAAGTTTGCCAAGCAGGCATTTTATGATAATGACAGCTCACAATACCTGATGCCGAATTCTTTTGACGGTGCATTTGTGGGTGAATATTTAAAGCCATCTAAAAATGAAAAAAATGGCAACAATTTTTCAAAAATGCTCAATTCATTCATGGATACGGGAAGGAGATATACTCGTATAAGTGCAAGTATGGCAGACATTGGTACAGAAAAATTACCTGCTTTGCTTAATGATATTCAAAAAGAATCCAATCGATTGTTTGATACGGCAAATTTTAGAGTATCACTGACGGGTACCAGTATCACTTTTCTGGAGGGTAGCAGATTTATTATTAACGGACTTAAAGAAAGTAT
The DNA here is from genome assembly GCA_947448685.1 of Chitinophagaceae bacterium. GTDB lineage: Bacteria > Bacteroidota > Bacteroidia > Chitinophagales > Chitinophagaceae > Ferruginibacter. The sequence goes on from CANFOP010000004.1 coordinate 11,473, forward strand.
TTTATGGGCCTTTTTACTGATTGCTGTCTGCATGCTTTACCTGTTTAAATCTTTCAGAATATTGATTTGTTCCTTGTTGCCCAATATAATTCCTTTAATGGTGACTGCCGGAGTGATGGGATGGGTGGGCATACCTCTAAAACCTTCTACTGTGCTTGTTTTCAGTGTTGCTTTGGGTATTGCAATAGATATTACGATTCGATTTCTGGTGAATTACAAACAATTGCTTCCATTGAATGACAACGATATTGAAAAAACGGTTAAAAGTACTGTTCAGCAAACAGGCTTGAGTATCATTTACACTTCTCTTGTTTTAACAGCAGGGTTTGTCATTTTTTGTGCCAGCACATTTGGAGGAACATTTGCATTAGGTTGGTTGACGTCCGTCACTTTGTTTACCGCGACTGTTACCAATCTGATTTTTTTACCAGTCTTATTGCTGATTTTTAATAAACCCAGCACGAAGACTAGTTGATCATAACACAATAAAAATCAATAAAAAACGTTATCTTAATTCTGACTTCATATAGAAGTTTTTTTATTATAATATGAACAAAAGAATAACGATTACCGGATTCCTTTTTTTTATTGCTGCTACTATATTTGGCCAATCTGTATTAAACGGTATCGTTTACGATGCAAAATCCGGAAACCCTGTTTCCGGTGCAACTATTTCTGTTAAAGGTTTTAAGGTAAAAACGTTTTCAGCAGAAGACGGAAAATTCAAAATTCCAATTCAAAAAGAAGCAATGTTGGAGGTTTCTGATATTTTTCATTTACCCAAACAGATTACTTTTCATGGAGAATCATTTGTTGTTGTTCAATTGCTTCCCGACACCACCTATATGACAGAAGTTGTAGTTACAGGTGTTGGAAAAGCAACTTCCCGAAAAAAACTGGCAATTGATGTTGCGTCATTAAATTTGACAGGAACATCGGCATCAGCATTTACAGGAATCGAACAGGCGCTGCAGGGAAAATTGCCGGGTGTAAATATTCAGTTTACCAGCGGGTTGCCCGGAACTTCATCTCAAATATTTTTAAGAGGTTTAAATGATTTAACCGGTACAGGTCCATTGATTATGATTGATGGTGTGGAAATTCATGGAGGATTGAATGGTTTGGATATGAACGCCATTGAAAAAGTAGAAGTGGTGAAAGGTGCTGCCGGAGGTACATTATATGGTGCTCAAGGAGCAAACGGCGTGATTCAGGTATTCACCAAAAAAGGATTGAAGATTCAACATCCGATGATTACTTTACAATCTAAAATTTCCATTGACAACATTCTAAAAGGTAAAAATATCATCGCCAAAAGGCATTCCTATGAAACAGACCAGGATGGATATATTGTTAATTCATTTGGAACAAGAATTCAGCCGGATAATAACAATGCCTGGCCCGATCCGGTTTTTATGGAAGGGAATGATGTATTAAATGACAAGATGTATAAGGAAAGAACATTTGATCATGTTGACCAGACATACAGAAGGACATTTAGCACTAACACCAACTTGAATATTCTTGGAGGATTGAGTAATACTGATTACAGTTTCACCTTGGGCTTTTTAAATCAGCAAAATGTATTATTTAATGGATTTAAACGATCAAATATTGGAATTAATATCGGCTTCAAACCAACCGGGTACATAAAAATCAGATCAAATACTCAACTAATTTTTACCGATGAAGATTTGCTGGCAGGAGGAGATAGGTTTAGTATTACTAATTCATGGAGGTATATTGATTTCCTGGCAAAAGATTCAAAAGGTTATACTGTTGTAAAACCAAAATCAAATGAGAATACATTAAACCCGATTTCGGAAAAAGACTGGAGGTCCAAAGACTCAAAACAGGTAAGGATTCTGCAGAATTTCAATATTAATTATCAACCCAATAACCATTTGGAATTCGATTATAAATATGGATTGGAATTTTCCGGAACCGATTTGAATGATCTTTATAAAAATCAATCATCAGCACCACAAAGCAATTATGCTTATTGGGGAACAAATGTGAAAGGGTCGATTACTAAATCATACACCGCAACTGTTTTTCAACACTCATTATTATCCGCAAATGTAAAATTTGACTTTTTAAAAGACCTGCATCTAACATTACCTGTTGAATCCAATACTCAATTCTGTTATGATTGGCGTAATCTTTCCAACAGAAATTATTTTGCGCGAGGTGCCATTTTTCAGGATTTTCCGCCAAACAACATCAATACTACCCAACAAAAGTCAAGCGGTGATTACAATGATCAGTTCATCACTTTTGGTTACATGGTCAATCAGTCTTTTGATTTTTTAAATATAGCAGGTATTGGGCTAGGTTACAGAAGTGATCTTTCTTCGGAATTCGGGGAAGCTAAAAATGCTCAGCAATTTTATCATACAAATATTTATGTAAGACCCGGTGAATTTCTTCACAGCAATTTTGTAAAAGACTGGAAATTAAGAGCGGCCTTTGGTCAGGCCGGAATTCAGCCCTACAGATTCATGCCCTATGCAAGACAGCTTGTGTACGATGTTTCAACTATCGGAGTAGGAGGAATTGGCATATCTTCTCCTGTACAGAGCAGAAACCCTTTGTTGAAATTATCTACAAGTAATGAATTTGAAATTGGTACGGATGTTACTTTCAAAACATGCAAGAAAATACAAGCTGGTAAAATAAACCTTAGCCTCACTTATTGGAGCAGAAAAGTATTTGACGCTTATCAATTTGCAGACAATAGTCCTTCAACCGGCTTTTCTCAGGCAATCAACAACCTCACTGATTTGTCTGGTAACGGTATTGATTTTTCAGTTGATGCTGATATTTACAACAGTAGAAGCATAAGTTGGGCTTCGGGAATCAGGTTTGGAAAATTTACAATAATAGCCGATAAAATCGCTAATGGAGCAGATATGGTTGTAGGAAATTTTGCATTAAAACAAGGACAACAACTGGGAACTTTTTATTCGCAAACAGCGCTAACTGATATTAACCAGTTGCAGCCCGATGGCACCAGATATATTCCATTGTCTGATGCGAGCAATTATGAATTGGTGAATGGTATGGTGGTAAATAAAGCAACCAAAAAAATAATGCTTACTTCATCCAGTGATCGGTCCATTTCAGGTGCTGCATTTCCAAAATTCAATGCTAGTTTTATCAACAATATTAAATTGAATAACAGTATAAAAATAACATGCCAATTAGATTGGAGATATGGAAACAAGATTTATAATCTTACCCGCCAATGGCTATACAGGGACAGACTAAGTGCCGATTATGACAAGGCTGTAACAATAGCAGGAAATACAGGAGCGTATGTGAATTATTACAATAGCATGTATAATGGTGTAAGTCCTGTGGATTGTTTTATTGAAAGCGGATCTATGTTGAGATTAAGAGAAATTGCTCTGTCCAGTAAAATCAATCAAAAATATTTTCGTAAAATAGTAAAGTCGGCAGATATAACATTGGCTGCCAGAAATCTTTTAACAATAACAAAGTACAAAGGACTTGATCCTGAATCAACCGGTATAAGAGATGCGCAAGGACAAGAATCATTTGGAGTGGGTGCGATAAATGGAGTAGATTATTTTGGTGTGCCCAATCTGAAATCTTACATCGTTACCCTGACTTTGGGGCTTTGATGTTGGTTTTATAAGTTCAATAAATAAATATGAAAAAGTTTTTGACCATTATTGTTTTATTGACGTTGTTATGCAGTTGTAAAAAAAGCAGTTTGAACATTATCAATCCAAATGTTCCAACCTCTTATTCACTCACTACAGAAAACGGGATAAAGAGTTTTGCACTTGGAATCATCAACAAACAGTTTGGCAATGTTGAGAATGCAGGAAAAGTAAACCTCTTTGTAATTGCGCTGACGCAGCATAGCATCATGGGGGATGAATTGTTTTCACCCTATGGAAATTTTGGATTCAGATGGGCAAATCAGGTATATTCAATACAACCACCTGGTATGTCTACACCTGTCTTAAATCCTTTAGGCGTAAGTCAATTGTCAACATTACAGGGGTTTAACAACAGAGAATCAGGTCAACAAAATGTTTTTTTGTACGAATGGAATTTTGCTTACAACTACATCGCACAATCTAACCAGTTGCTTAAGGCGCTTAATAATCCTGCGCTTGATTTGGAAGGCTCATCTGCTGAAATAGCAACAAAAAAAGCAGTATTAAGTGCCTGGGCGTATTGGTGGAAAGGCTACGCTTACAGCAGAATCGGTTCCATCTATTTAGCCGGACTTATAGTTGATGATGCAGGCAATACAACAAATAATTATGTGTCTCATGATAAAATTATTTTAGAAGCCAATAAGAATTTTGATTTGGCTATTGAAGCTTTAAATGGAATTTCTCCGGATGAAACATACATTCAAACATTTAAATCAATTACACCCTCTTACAATATTCCTGACAAAGTCATTGAACCATCCATGTGGATTCATAACATCAATACGATGAAAGCAAGAAACATGTTGGTAAATAAAAAGTTTATTGACATGACAATATCAGATTGGAATAATATTCTTTCTATTACTGAAAATGGAATAACTGAATCTGATCATGTATTTATTCAAGGGATGACTAATGATGGAATTAATGACGTGTCCGGAGGTTTTTTTCATCCTTTCATTTTATTAGGAACATTACAGGAATTTACTTTTGTTAGTGAAAGATTGATACAGGAGTATCATGATAATGATGTAAGACTTCAAAAAAATTTTTCATTAAATGGCGCCTATCCACCCAATATCAGAGGCAGGGGTTTGCAATTTGGCACAAGGTGGAAAGTAAAAAACATAGAGAACGGCGGCAGTTTTGCTACCAATAACAATCAGGGCACCTTATCAGTTGCAGGGTCTTATGAAGAGAATGAATTAATGAAAGCGGAAGCGTTGATCAATACAGGAAACATTGAAGAAGGATTAATAATCATTGACAACATTAGAAATTTTCAGCATGCAGGCATTGCACCTGTTTCCAATACAGGATTAAATGTAACGCAAGCCAATGAAGAGCTCAGAAGAGAAAAAAGAGTTGCTCTTTTTATGCGCGGTACAGCTTTTTATGATGCCAGAAGATGGGGTATAACATCGCCCATTTCTTCTGGTGGCGGGCGTATTGGGGGGATGGTTTTTTTGCCGGTTAACTATTTGGATACAGGAGCAACTTCTCCACAAGTCAGACCTTGTATAATAAATTACAATTATGTAGATTATTTTGATGTGTCTGCAACTGAAATTGATTTAAATCAACCTTCAATGCTGTCCGCTCCGATTAAAAACTAAAATCCAACATTTTCAATGAAAAAATATTAGTTTTGGCATCAAATATTTTTTATAAATCCATTTATTTATGAAAAACTGTAACAGATTTTTTTATTTGTCAATAGTTATTTTTTTATTGATTTCGGCCTCTTGCAAAAAGTCAGAAGTTATTCCGACTCCATTACCGCCTGCAGATAATACCTCTTACGCCAGGTTTTCATCCAACGATACTATTTCGATTTTTTATATCAGTTCTGCTGATGATTCCATAAAAATTCCGGTTTCTGTTTCTTCAACTTCGGACTCAAGCAGAACGGTTAGTTTTAATTATTCTTCTAATACAGCTGTTTTAGATCAACAATACAGCGCTGATTCAACAATCATCATTCCATCAGGAAAGCTAACCGATTCGTTGACAATTAAAGGGATTTATGCTGGTTTTGCGTCATCTTCTCAGATAGACACTTTAAAAATTACCATTGTTTCAAATGATAAGATAAAAGCCAATTCGACTCACACAAACTATATTTTAATACTTAAAAAACTATGTCCGGCTATTAATCTGAATGATCTTGTTGGAACATATCTTAACACAAATGAAGTGTCTTCATGGAATGGCGCTTATGGACCATATTCTACTTACATTAATACTGTTCAGAACACAACAACTACTACCGGAACCATTGTTGTGGAAAATATTTACGATTATGGATGGTCTCCTATCACATTTAATGTAGATTGGACAAATTCTCAACACCCCACGGCTACTGTTGTCGCTCAAAATGGCATTACAGATGGCGCAGGAACAGTTTATGATGTAAGACCTTTTCCATCCGGCAATTTGGGTAGTTTTTCTACCTGCGACAACGTTCTCTCTTTGATAATGCAAGTTAGAATTGGCGGAGGAACATGGGATACAGTACCCTATGTTGTTACATTAGCAAGATGATTTTTTATTTGAGCGTTTTTGATAGAAATTCATCCAATTCTTCTTCTCTTAATTCTTTAGCCAATATTTTTCCATTGGGATCTATCAATACATTATAGGGTATTCCGTCAAAACCAAAAAGGGATACAGCCTCGCTGTTCCATCCTTTTAAATCACTGACATGTTTCCAGGTTAGTTTGTCATCTTGAATAGCTTTTACCCAGGCTTTTTTATCTTCATCCAAAGAAACACTTAACACGGTGAAGTTTTTATTTTTATATTTATTGAAAGCACTGACCACATTCGGGTTTTCACCTCGACAAGGACCGCACCAGCTTGCCCAAAAATCTACCAATACAAAATGTCCTCTCAATTGAGAAAGTGAAAATGGCTTCTCTTCAGTATCATTCATGGTAATGTCAGGAACTGTCATTCCTACAGATGGTATTTGTTTATTTGAATTTGCTTTACTCTTTTGATCTATATATTTTTTATAGGTTTGTATCAATTCGTTCATACCATTATGTCCTGGAAATTTAACAGCCAATTTGTCCAATATATTTTTTACTGTATCAACATTCAGATTTTGTGTATAGCCTATTGAAAACATTGATACAATGGGATCAGAACAGTTATTGATAAAATTTGTCAAATAGTTTTTGTATGCTTCTTCACTTTGTTTTACTTCATCTTCAATATTGTTTGATAAACTGTCATTTGATTGATTTTTTACTGAATCCAATGCTTTGTTTTGAGTCTCAATGTTTTTATTTCTTGAGATTATCTCCAGCATAAAGGTTTTTAATAGTTTATTAGCAGGTGAATTGATTTGCAAATTTTTTATTTCAGAATCATTGATATCTGCCAAAAGTGAAATGTTATTTTCATCATTGATAACAATATAGCCAGATTTGTCTTTTTCAAACCGTATACGATAAAGACCCTCCTCGTTGTCCTTTGCTGAAAGGCTGAATTTACCATTCACAATATCAGCAGTGTCTAATACCTCCGGATTCTTTTCACTGAAAAATAATTCTTCCAAATAAATTTTTTGATTGGATATATTTTTAATGCTTCCATGGATTGTAAAATCATAGTTCCGAGGTTTATTATTACAAGAAATAAGGAAGAGCAGAATGGAAGACAAAAAAATATTGACTGGCTTTCTCATGTTGTGTTTTGTAAGTGAGTTAGTTTCTTTATTTATTAATTGAAACAGAAATGGGTAATAAGTTTCAGATTGATTAAAAAATAACACTTAAAATTCTTCATTCATTTGATAATGAAGGATTTTGACCAAGTAGTTCTTTAATAAAATGATAACTTTTAATTCTGGTTATGAATAACCTTGTGTTATTCATAATATCTAAATTTAAATAAAAATGTTAAAGATTCAATAAATTTTTAAGAGAAAATTATTCGTTATGTAAAAAATCAAAAATTGTATTCTTACAACGAATACAGGTTTATTGATTGAGCAATTGTATGTAGGCTAGTAAAAGAATAATTTTTTCATACAATAAATTCCCCATCCAGTCATTTGGTTTTTGACATAATTATTATTTATAACAAAGATTTTATGTTGGCAATGATCTTTTGAAAGTTACCTGTTTCCTGACCGCCTGCTGTTGCCAACGTTTTTTGTCCTCCCCCTCCTCCAATGATTGCTGGTCCAACTATTTCTTTTATGATTTTTGAGGCATCCAAATTTTTTGATGTAATTGCAGATTCACTTACCCCTACTGCAACGTAGGCCTTACCTCCGATATTGCTGCATAATACAATCAGATGATTTGTCAGATGATGTTTAATATCAAAGCATAACTTTTTCAGGGCATCTGCACTTGGAACTTCGACAATCTCTCCAATGAAATTAACCTGATTGATGACAAGGTCTTTTTGCAGTAATTCATTCCTGACTCCAACTAGTTGATGAGCTTCCAATGCCTCAATTCGTTTGGCCAATGAGTTATTTTCCGCTTGTAAATTTTCAATGGCTTTTGATAAGTTTTTGGGATTTTTAAGTAAGTCATTTATAGATTTTAATTCTTCCGATTGTTCCATGATAAGCATTTCCGCTGCTTTTCCGGATACGGCTTCAATTCTTCTAACACCTGCAGCTACGGCACTTTCATGTTTAATTTTAAAGAATCCAATTTCTCCTGTATTTCCAACATGAGAACCTCCGCATAATTCGATAGAATAGTTGGGATCCATGACCACAACTCTGACGGTATCACTGTATTTTTCTCCAAAAAGAGCCATGGCCCCCATTGCAATGGCATCTTCTTTATTCATTGATTGTATGACAACGGGAATATTTTCGCGAATTTTTTGGTTGACCATTTTTTCAACTCTTGATAATTCATCATCTGAAACTTTTGCAAAATGAGAAAAATCAAAACGAAGTTGTTCTTCATTCACCAAACTTCCTTTTTGAGAAACGTGATTCCCTAATACATTTCTTAAAGCGGCGTGCATTAAATGTGTAACACTATGGTGAATGCTGATACTTTTTCTTCTGTCCTTATTCACAGAAACTTTCACATCACCATGTAGTTGACTTGGAATATTTTCTGTGAAATGAATGATAAGGTCGTTTTCCTTTTTAGTATCGATAATGTTGATTACCTGATTGTTGATAGTTAAAGTACCTGTATCGCCAATCTGTCCGCCACTTTCTGCATAGAAAGGGGTTTTTTCCAAAACGATTTGGTAAAGTTCTTTCCCTTTTCCTTTAACTTTCCTGAGTTTTAAAATTTTCGATTCAATTTCCAATTCATTGTATCCTGTAAATCCATTGCTGTTGCCTTCATTGATCGTTTGCCAGTCTTCGGTATCCAATGCTGTTGCTGCACGACTTCTTTCTTTTTGAATTTTCATTTCATTTTCAAATCCTTCTTCGTCAACAGATAAATTATTTTCCTGAGCTATCAATCTCGTGAGGTCAATAGGAAATCCAAAAGTGTCAAGCAATTCAAAAGCATCAGTACCTGATATTATTTGTTTTTTCGCTTCTTTTGCCTGGTCAATGATTCCATCAATTTTTTTCAATCCTTTATCAAGTGTTCTTAAAAAAGCGTCTTCTTCTTCTTTTATTACTTTTCCTACAAAATCTGTCTGCTGATTTAATTCAGGAAATACTTTTTCAAATTGTTTTGCAATGACAGGTACCAACTGAAACAATAATGGTTGCTTATAGTGTAGATAAGAGTAATAATATCTTACGGCCCTTCTCAAAATCCTTCTGATTACATAACCAGCACCTGTATTGGAAGGTAGTTGCCCGTCGGCAATGGTAAATGAAATGGCACGAATATGGTCAGCCAATACCCTGAATGCGATGCTTTCCTTGTCATCCAGTGCTTGGTATTTTTGACCGGATATTTTTTCTATTGCTTCAATTGTACCCGAAAATACATCGGTATCATAATTACTCTGTTTGTTTTGAAGAACCCTCACCAGCCTTTCAAAACCCATGCCAGTATCTACATGTTTTGCAGGAAGCGGTTCCAATGTGCCATCTTTTTTTCTGTTGTATTGAATGAACACATTGTTCCATATTTCAATAACCTGCGGATGGTCTTTGTTTACCAACTCGCGACCCGGTATTTTATTTCTTTCTTCAGCTGATCTGCAATCAACGTGTATTTCTGTACAAGGGCCGCAAGGTCCTGTATCACCCATTTCCCAGAAATTATCTTTTTTATTTCCATAGACAATATGATCTTCCGCAACTATTTTTTTCCATTCTGCCAACGCGATACTGGATGCCGGGATATTTTCTTTAACATCACCCTCAAAAACAGTCACATAGAGCCTTTCTTTGTCTATTTTATAGATTTCAGTCAGAAGTTCCCAACTCCATGCAATGGCCTCTGATTTAAAGTATCCGGCAACTGCATTCTCAGGATCACCAAAACTCCAGTTTCCAAGCATTTCAAACATGGTATGATGATAAGTATCCACACCAACTTCTTCTAAATCATTATGTTTACCACTTACCCTGAGGCATTTTTGTGTATCGGCAACTCTGTTGTACGGGGCTTTCTTATTTCCAAGAAAATAGTCTTTGAACTGATTCATTCCTGCATTGGTAAACAACAAAGTAGGGTCATTTTTAACCACGATTGGAGCGGAAGAAACGATTGTATGTCCTTTTGATTGAAAGAAATCAAGAAAATGTTGTCTAATCTCTGATGCAGTCATCATATTTTCTAGTTTTGAATGCTTTGCTTATTGCGAATTATCGGGTTATATTTGTAGGGTCTATTTATGCAATATCCCAATTATATGTTGTTGGGATGCAATTTAATGATTACAGTTGAGTTTTTATTCATCTGTCAACTGAATTGAGTTCAATGAAAAAAATTAAATATTATTACAATACACATACGCTGAAGTTTGAAAAGCTTGTTACTCCGATTCGCACGAAGATTTTGCGTTTCTTTGGATTCCTTTCCGGCTTATTGGTTGCTTCTTCATGTGTGATATATCTATATATTCATTTTTTTCCAAAACCTACTGAACTGGAGGCAAAAAAAAAATACGAAGCACTCAAAGAAAATTATAATCTGATTGATGAAAAATTAAAAGCGCTTGAACAGCAAATGGCTGCTTTGGAAAAAAGAGATAATGAAGTATACAGATCAATATTTGAAGCCAACCCGATACCTGACAGCGCCAGAGTGAAACTGATGGAAAAAAAGAAGGAAGTTCAAATAATGAAGGAAATGAATCTGGCAGATTTTGGAACAGACATTTCTAAACAGTTAAGTAATATCAGCGCAAGAATTCTGTTTCAGTTGAAGAGTTATGACAATATTGCCCAGTTAATTAAAAATCAGAGTGTGAAATTGGCAAGTATACCTGCTATTCAACCAGTCAGCAATAAGCAGTTAGATCATATTGCCAGTGGGTTTGGCATGAGGATTGATCCGGTTTACGGAACGCCTAAAATGCATAAAGGACTTGATTTTACAGCACCTCAGGGAACACCCATTTATGCTGCCGGAAATGGAATAGTTAATACAGCTGATGGCTCTGTAGGTGGATTTGGAAATCATGTGGTTATCAATCATGGTTACGGATATGAGACACTATATGGTCATATGGTAAGAATCAAAGTCAGACCCGGCCAAAGAGTCAAAAGAGGCGAAATCATTGGATGGGTGGGAAGTACAGGAAAAAGTACTGGCCCTCATTGTCATTATGAAGTGCATGTAAATGGCCAGGAAGTAGATCCTGTTTACTTTTTTTACAACGATTTAAATGCCGAGCAGTATGATCGTTTATTGAAACTTGCTGCAAAAGGAAGTGCCAAAAGTTTTGATTAACTTTATTCTTAAACAAATAGTTGTTTCAAAAAGTGTTATCAAAGCGGGATAATTTAGATGTTGTTACGTTAAAAACAAGACGCTAAAAAAGTAACGATAATTATAATAAATGAAAGCAAGACAAACATCATTTGATTTTGACTTTTCCTCTGATGAAAAAAAACCAGAAGAAAAAAAACTTGTTCCTCCTCCAATTGATTTGATTGAGCGTGAACCTTTAGATGTCGATGTAAGACCAAAGGTTTCGGTTACCCCTGAAAAAGAAATTAAAAAAAATACAAGGGGAAGAATGAAATTGATCGATATGGCTGCTGGCATAGATTTGATAGAAATTCCAGCAGATGATATTTTGTATTCAAAGCAATATTATAGTATAGGGGCCGTTACTGAAATGTTCAAGGTTAATCATTCATTGATTCGTTTTTGGGAAAATGAATTCAATATTCTAAAGCCCAAAAAGAATGGGAAAGGAGACCGTTTTTTTCGCCCCGAAGACATCAAAAATCTTAAATTGATTTACAGTTTGTTAAGAGAACGAAAGTTTACGATTGAAGGTGCAAAGGAGTTTTTAAAGAAAAACAAACATGCTGAGAAAAAGTTTCAAACCATAGAGGCGCTCAAAAATCTGAAATCTTTTTTACACGAATTAAAAACAGGCTTGTAAAATTGTAAATGATCAATTAAACAGCCTATCTCTCCATTGTTAAGTTTATATTGTATGATCATGAATAAAAAAATCTTTAAGATATATTTAGTTGTTTTTTATATCGCCATTTCCAAATTGGCAGGTGCTCAAACAGCTTATCTGACATCTCCAGATTCTGAAACCAAAGGTGGAATTATATTCAAAGGGATGATTACAAAATATCTTTTGGAGAATGAAACTTCTTTTAAATGGTACAACAACAATAAAAAAAATTATTTTCCCGACACTTCAATTCTATCATTAATGGAGAATTCTAAAAACAACATTTCTTTTATTTTATTCGGAGGTACTTGGTGTGATGACAGCCAGTCGATATTGCCGGAATTTTTCAAATTGCAGGAATTGAGCGGGTTCCCTGATTCATCAGTTACCTTCTTCGGAGTTGACAGAAAAAAGAAATCTTTGGGTGGAATTTCAGAAGCATTCAACATAACCAATGTTCCTACTATCATAGTAATGAAAGATGGCAAAGAGAAAGGAAGGGTGGTAGAATATGGAAAAACGGGAAAATGGTATATGGATTTGATGGAATTACTTAAATGATTTGATTATTAACAGAATCAATGGTTTAGACATTATGATCGCTGTATCCTCTGGCGAATTTTATTTTTTTTAATTCCATCAATTTTTTTATCTGCAGATTAAATGCTTCTTTGAATTCCATGAATGAATCCATTGAAATCGCTTCAGTTTGGTATTCAACAGTTATGATAATGCTTAATTTTGTATAATCGGTAATAAACACGGAAGATTTACTAACGGGATATCTGTTTTGCAGAAATAATTTCACCTCTTCCATGAATTGATTTACCAGCAATGTTTCTGTATTATTTTCCAATTCAATTGTAATCTCTGTTCTTCTTCCAATACGCATACTCCAGTTGTCTACAACACTGTCAACCATTTGTTTGTTCGGAACTGTGACAAGAGTTTGGTCAACCGTTCTGATTCTAGTACTTCTTAACCCTATATGTTCAATGGTCCCATTGATGTTGTTGACTTTTACAGTATCGCCTGTATAAAAAGGTTTGTCAAAAAATATGATAAAGGAAGCGATCAAATTTTCTATACTTTCTTTTGCAGCCAATGCCAGTGCCGCTCCTATAATGCTCAATCCTGTCAAAAATGAGCCTATATTGATTCCCAGTCCAATTTTCAGTAACAGTAAAAATCCGGCTATATGAAGAATGGCTTTGAAAAAATCCCTGAAAAAAACAATGATTTGATCATCTCTTTTGTCTTTTGTTGCTTTCGAGTTTAAATCCAGAACAAATGCAATAAAGTTGATGAATCCCTGTACAATCCAGATCAGAAAAATGATGATCAGGCAAACACCAAACCTGTGAATAATTTCTTTGAATGGTATTCCGTAAACATTGAATTTCAAGGCATCTGGAAATACAAGATTGTCAATTGTGATAATAGAAATTAATACAGCAAGAAACCAGCCAAGGGGATTCACTATCAGGCTTATGAATCCGTTTTTCTCAACGGTTTTCCATTTGTTATGAATGATGTTGAACAACAACGTTGCCACATATTTCGAAAGCAATCTTCTGAAAATCGAAATAATTGCAATGATTAAAAATGTAGTCAGTAAACTTGTGACACTATTGTTGAATATTATCGTACCCATTAGAATGAAAATTTAATAACTGCATTTACTTTATTTGATAAATTTCAAGACCATCTTTTTTCAATAAATACAAATTTCCGTTGATTGCTTTTATTGATTTGAATTTACTGATACCTGCAGGAAGTTTGTACTCCTGCATCAACATCGTTTCCATATTATAAGAGAAAAGTGAATCATTGGAGAAGCCAACGATTGTTTTGTTATAAATGGCAATGTTATTCCAGTTTTTAAATGGCAGATTGTTTTTGTAACTCCCATATGAATCAAAAATATAAAAGCCTTGTTCTCTGTTATACAGGAAAACCTTTTTGTCGTAGTCAATCAGCTGAATATTTGCCGGTTGTACATTTTGAACAACAAGAGGTGAGTTTCCTGAAAGCATGCTCATATCCTGACTTTCCAGCAATAGATTGAACTGATCGTCAAATTTTTTGAGTTTGAAATTTTGTTCATCATATACCCATATGTTATTGTCGTATGAAGCCGCAACAGTATGGACACTGAAAAGATTTTTTGTTTTAAGATTCACAGAATTGCGAACTGATAATAATTTATCTAGGGTTAGTAAGTTTGAATAGTTTTTATAATATACCAGTATTTTGAATGGGTTGGTAACATCTATGAGCGAAGGTTTTCCAAATTTCATCAATTCATTGAATATTGCCACCACATCTCCTGACTCATTAATTTTTCTCAACTGATTATCCTGTGAAATCAAGAAAATGTTGTTCAATATATCTACGTTGAAATAAGAAAAATTTCCGGTTATTTTTTTTTTGAAAACAAATGATGCTGAATTCAAAGTATCTGACTCTTGTGAAAAACAGGGTTTGCCCACTGCAAAAAGAAGTGATGTGGCTAACAAATATGTAAAGAGTTTTTTCAAAACATTAATGATATTTTAATTGAAGTGTTGATCCGTCAAATACCGCATAACTGCTATATTTTATCCAGTCACCTAAATTTATATATCGACTTTTTTCTGACAGTTGTATATCCAATGGTAAATGACGATGTCCGAATACAAAGTAGTCAAAATCATTTTTTTTGAGTTCCTCCTTACAATATGCTACCAGCCATTCATTTTCTTCGCCATTGAATATTTCATTGCTGTTGCCCGTATGCATTCTGCTTTTTCTGCTGAAGTAATTTGCCAGCCCAATTCCAATGAAGGGAGGAATAACCCCAAATAAAAACTGAGCAATTTTATTGCGAAATATTTTTTTCAAAAACTTATATCCCTGATCTCCCGGCCCTAATCCGTCTCCATGACCAATTTGAAATCTTTTTCCATTGTATTCAAAATTAGTGGGTTCAAAATAAACTTTAATGTTCAGTTCTTTTTGAAAATAATCCTTCATCCACATATCATGATTTCCAACAAAAAAATGTACAGGAATGTTATTGTCAGTTAATTCTGCAAGTTTGCCAAGAATCCTTACATAGCCTTTAGGAACAACATATTTGTATTCGAACCAAAAATCAAACAGATCTCCTAAAATGAAAATTTCCTTTGCATCATTTTTGATTTCATCCAGAAATGAAATTATTTTTTTTTCACGAATGAGACTTTGTTGTTCATCAGGTGCGCCTAAATGAAAGTCAGATAAAAAATATATTTTTTGGGGGGAAGTCATTAATTCAGATTAGCTGTCAATTAAAAAACAAAAAACTTCTTTTGGTCCATGAACTCCCGTTACAAGTGTTTTTTCTATATCGGCAGTTCTGCTCGGTCCGCTGGCCATTGTGATAAAGGAAGGGATATTGCCTTCATGTTTTAAAGAGAATTGTTCGAATGCGTTTTCTATATCATACACCAGGTGCTTACGTCGGGCAATACAGATATGAATGGGAGCATACACACTGACTGTTCTTCCGCTTTCCTGATGACTGCTCATCATGATACTTCCTGTTCTTGCAATCAGATATTCACAGTCAGTTATAGCAACATCGCAAACTGCAAGATCATTGCAGGGTTCTATTTTTATTTTATTTAGGAAAGTTCGAATAGATGAGTCTCTGCAAAAAACAGAAGTCCAGGAACGCTCTGAAATAACTTGTAGCAGGTTTTTTTCAAAGGAAGAGTCATTTTCGCAGTAAATAAATCTCCCTTGCAATTTTTTGAAATTTTCAGCAAATAAATTTATTTCATCTGTATTGTTTTCACTGCTTCTAAATACACTTTTCACTGAATGATTTTGGGCATCAGGAAAAGGTAAAGGCACCGGATTACTCAGTGCCTGCCTAATTCTGCTTAATATGTTGTGTCTCGCATTATCTACCATAAAGGCGTTTATTATTCATCATGGGTGGATTGGTGGTTGGATGCAGTCTCGTCATTGGAAGTACTTGTCGTTTCTGCAATATTGGACATTTTCTCCACATCGAGCAATTTCTTTTCTTCAAATGGTCGTTTGCCAATAAGTCCCTCCACATCACTTTTGAACAATACTTCTTTTACCAAAAGTTCCTTAGCTAGTTTTTCAACATCTTCTTTTTTATCAGTCAAGAGTTTTTTTGTTTTAACATAGGCCTCATCAATCAACTTTCTGACTTCCTGATCTATCATTTTACCGGTTTCTTCACTGTAGGGTTTGGTAAAATAATTTTCCTGAGCAGGATCGTAATAACTTATATTTCCTACTTTTTCATTCATACCGTACATGGTTACCATACTGTAGGCGATTTTTGTAATTTGTTGTAGGTCATTGCTCGCACCGGTACTTATTTTTCCAAAAAATATTTCTTCACTGGCTCTTCCTCCAAGGGTCATACAAATCTGATCTATCAACTGATCAGTGTTATACAAATACTGTTCTTTTGGAGTATATTGAGCGTATCCCAAAGCAGCAGTTCCTCTTGGAACAATTGTTACTTTTAGTAGGGGATAGGCATGTTCAAGATACCAACCACAAATTGCATGTCCGGCTTCATGATAGGCAATAATTTCTTTTTCTTCGGGAGAAATGATTTTATTCTTTTTTTCCAATCCACCTATTACTCTGTCAATGGCATCTTGAAAGTCGCTCATGTCAACCGCTTCTTTGTTTTTTCTCGCGGCTATAAGTGCTGCTTCATTGCAAACATTGGCAATGTCTGCTCCCGCAAATCCGGGTGTTTGTTCAGCAAGTTTGTGTATATCAAGATTGTCGGATGTTTTTATTGGGTTTAAGTGAACTTTGAATATCGCTTCTCTTCCAACGAGGTCAGGACGATCAATGGTGATTTGTCTGTCAAATCTTCCTGGTCTTAATAAAGCACTGTCTAATACGTCTGGTCTGTTTGTAGCCGCAAGTATAATAATTCCCAAATCAGTTCCAAATCCATCCATTTCCACCAGCAACTGATTTAATGTATTTTCTCTTTCATCGTTGCTCATCATTACATTTTTTCCTCTTGCTCTTCCAATAGCATCGATTTCATCTATGAATATTATACAAGGTGCTTTTTCTCTGGCTTGTTTGAATAAATCTCTTACACGGCTGGCACCTACACCTACAAACATTTCTACAAAGTCACTTCCACTTAAACTAAAAAATGGAACTTGAGCTTCTCCTGCGACGGCTTTCGCTAATAACGTTTTACCTGTTCCGGGAGGGCCTACCAATAATGCTCCTTTTGGAATTTTTCCGCCTAACGCAGTGTATTTTTTGGGATTTTTTAAAAAGTCAACAATTTCCATTACTTCTACTTTTGCTTCGTCCAAGCCCGCAACATCGCCAAAGTTGATGTTTACTTTTGTGCCTTTTTCAAATAAAGTAGCCTTTGATTTTCCTATATTAAAAATACCTCCTCCTCCGCCACCGCCACCTGGTCCAACTTTGCGCATCATCATGAAAAACAGAAAACCGATTAATAAAATTGGCAGCAATGAACTGATGATTTGACTGAACAACTCACCTTCATCTTCAGGTTTGTCAGGTACTTGCTTGATGCTGGGATTCTGTTCGTAGAATTTTCCTATTTGCTCAGAAAAAGTTTTATCGTCAATGATACTGAAAAATAATTGTGGCGCATTTATTTTTTTAACAGCCTCATATTTTTTTTGATCCAATTTATCAAACAATAACTTTGTATAAAGCGAAGATTTGTTGTTCAAACTGTCTTTATTTATAAAGACACGTACGATTTTTTTATTTCTGATTGTTTTAATTTCTTCAACGTCTCCTTGTTTCAGCATTTCATAAAATTTTTGCTGATCTGTTTCAAGTCCGGCGCTATTTACATTTCTGAAAAGATTGTAAGAAATCATGGCAATGAAAACTATTCCATAAATCCAATAGATATTGAATTTGTTTTTTTTCTTTTGAGGATCTTCTCCTAATGGAGATGGATTGCCTGGTATGTTTTTTTTGTTATTGGGCTGATTCATATTTTTTTTAAAACGATTAATAATTTCAGAATTGGGTAAGGTTAATCTTTGTGCTCTTGAGAAACAGCATCACTCCATAGTTCCTCCAGTTGATAAAATTTTCTGGGTTCCGGAAGCATGACATGAACAACGATATTTACATAGTCAATCAATATCCATTGTTCTGCTTGTCTTCCTTCATGTTTAAAGGGAATTTCCTGACATTGTTTTTTTACTTCTTCTTCTACATTATCTGCAATGGCTCTCAATTGATTATTATTGGAGGCCTCACATACTATAAAAAAATCAGCAACAGCTTCTGGTATTTTACGAAGATCAAGACTAACAACATGCTCCCCTTTTTTATCCAGGATTGCTTGTATAATTGCTTTAAATATTTTGCTGTTTCGGGTTAATCTGGTCAGACTTTTTTTTCGACCGTTTAAAACATTCAGGTTGCTCAAAAGTGTTCAATTTTATTTTTATTTGAAATGGAAATTAACTCAATAATGAGAAAAAATTCCTTTAGATTGCAATATCTGTCAAAGTTACTATTTCTTTATCATTTGGATGAATATGAAGTCAAACTTACTTTTTCATACCCTGGAACAGGTAGATAGTACCAATAACTATGCCATGGGAAAAATAGCTGAAGGATCGGCTGTCCATGGAATGGCTTGGTATAGTTCTAATCAGACTAATGGTAAAGGTCAGCGGGGTAAACATTGGGAGGGTAAAACCGGAGAAAATATAGCATTGAGCGTGGTTTCAACTCCTCCTGCCTATTTTCTACAATCCCCTTTTTTATTTAATGCATGGATATCACTGGTTTGCAGAAGATTTCTTGCTGAAACGATACATGAAAAAGTATTGATAAAATGGCCAAATGACCTTATGGTTTGTGACAGAAAGGCAGGAGGCATTTTAATTGAAAATAAGTACAGGGGGAACAACTGGAACTGGTCAATTGTTGGTATTGGCATAAACGTTAATCAAACCAATTTTTCAAATGAGGCAAAGTGTCCAGTATCTCTCAAACAAATAACCGGTCTAACTTATCAACCGGAGAAATTGGCAAGAGACTTACACATTGAGATACTCAATTCTTTTGAAAAAATCAGCAATTTAAATTTGAAAGAAGTTTGGAATGAGTATCATCTATTTCTTTATAAAATGGGAGAATTGGTTTCTTTCAAAAAGGATGATGCAATCATAGAAACTGTTGTGGTGGGCGTAAATGAACAAGGTGAATTACAAACCAAAGACACCATTGAGCGGACATTTCAATTTGGTGAAGCCGAATGGATTATTTAACAAATAAACTGATTATATAAAAACTCCCGAAATCATTTTTGATTCCATGTTTCAAGGATTTCCTGAGCATGTTCTTTGCTCTTGGGTTTTGAAAATATTTTTTTTATAATTCCTTTATCATCAATCAAAAATGTTGTTCTTATAAGACCCATATATTTTTTTCCGTACATACTTTTTTCACCCCAAACCCCATATTTTTCAATGATTGATAATTCAGGATCTGCAAGTAATATAAACGGGAGTGTATGTTTTGTTTCAAATTTTTTATGTTTATCAACTTGGTCAGGACTGACTCCAATTACAACAAATCCTTTTTTAGTAAGAATATCAAAGTGATCTCTCAAGTTGCATGCCTGAACAGTACAGGTAGGGGTGTCATCTTGCGGATAAAAATACAAGATGATGTTTTTACCTTTGAAGTCTGATAAAGAGATTGATTCACCATTTTGATTTTTCCCTTTGAATAAAGGCGCTTTCTTCCCTTCTGATAAAGTTGTCATGTCAGCAATAATTTATTGTCTTGTAAAAGAAAAGTTTTTTACAGTTGTATTTCCAACCAAGTCTTTAACAATAATTTTTAGATTATGTTCACCTTCTGTACAATATTTATCGATTTTGTAAATAAATGCTCCCTTTTTATCATTGCTGAATAAAATCCATTGACCATCAATTAATCCATTAAATTCAGCGATATTTTTACCATTATCGGATGCAGAAAACATGATTGAACCAGCACTTGACAATCGTGCCCCTTCTTTGAAACTTCCTATTGGGTGTACACTTGGTGGAATAGTGTCAATTAACAACTGGTATTTTCCAAAGTCTCTCCAACTTGATTCAAACCATCCATTTTTACATATGGCTTTGTTATATTTTTCTTTTCCGTGAGCCATCATTTTCATCAAAATTTTATTGGAATCTTTCAAATTGAAATTTCCTTTTATTCTGATTGGAAAATATTGTTGAATCGGAATATTTTCATTGTTGACCGAATAGATATTCTCATTAATTCCGCTATGGCTTTGATTCATCATAAAGTGAAACGAATCATAGATACATTTTTCAGGAAGATAAAGCATAACTGATTCGCTTTCATAGATATTGACATTGCCAGGTTTAAACAATTGCCCTATTCTTTTATTGAATCCTGTATTTTTATTTCCTTCAGTAAATTTGATTACCTCAAATGACAAAACTGAAGAATTTTGGTTTGCATCTTTTATAACAACCTTAATATGGTGAATTTCATTGTCTCTTAAATCTATCACTCCATCATGTTGTTTGGAACACTTGTAAATTCCATCATTATAGCCCGGCAATCTGCTTAAATGTTGCAAAAAAGGTCCTCCATTGTTTCTTGTTTTGAAGTCAATATGGGCATTCAGATATCTTGTTTCATCGTAACTGATACTATCCATTTCAAAACCTGCAATGCTTTCATCATTGTCATATAGTTCAGCACTGAATATTCCGTTCTGATTAGTAGAGCCGGAATACCTGTCAAAAGCTGAAATGGCAAAGCTGATTTTATCAGCATTTACTTTCAATAACCGAGTAGTTGGCTGATATATCCCATTTATTTTTTTTAAGGAAAATATTGTAGGAGTTTGTTCATAAGTGCTATAGCGTCTATCATAGACCGATAGTCGTAGGATGTCTGGAGCAATATTGTCTTCAATTGGTAAGCCAAATAACAAAGGATTTAGCACTTTGTCTGTTTTGGTATCTCTGATTTCAAAATGCAGATGGGGGCCTTGAGACCCTCCAGTATTGCCGCTGTAAGCGATAAAGTCACCTTTATTTACCTTTAAAAAATTTACGGGTAATGTAATATCTATTTCCCAAGATTTTTTTTTATACTGTTGATCAGTGATATATTCTTCCAGAGCGGGATAGAATCCATTCAGATGGGCATACAGGGTGGTCAATCCATTTGGGTGATTGATATAAATGGCTCTCCCGAATCCTGTAGGATCGATGTGAACTTTGGCAATATAACCTTCTGCTGCAGCATAAACAGGTACATTAACCCTTCCATCTGTTCTGCAGTCCAAACCCATATGATAATGATTCGGCCTTAATTCGCCAAAATTCGCTACAATACCGACTTTAGTGCCTACGGGCCATTGAAAATATTGTTGAGGGTAATTAGTACGTTGAAATAATTGAGCCTTTAAGACAACAGGTAACAGAAAGATTATCGTAAGATAACAGATAAGTTGTTTTAACATCAAAGTTCATTTTCAATAAGAGCAAAGATACTGTTGAAAATCTACTATCATTTACCACTTCTTGTTAAAGTCGCCACGGGAAAAATATTTTTCAATAAAGCTGTACATCAGAATAAAAAAATAACGACTTCCCATTTCCCTGATTTTAAGTTTTGATTCGCCGTGTTTCCTGTTGGTCCATGAATTGGGTACAACAGCGTAAGAATAACCCCTTATGATTGCTTTTAATGGAAGTTCGATTGTTAGATTAAAATGAGGAGATAGAAAAGGTTTTAATCCCTGAATAGTATGTTTTTTATACAACTTAAAAGCATTGGTAGTATCATCATATTTAATATTCATCACCAGTCGGATGATTCTATTAGCCAAACGGTTGATGATTTTTTTTACAAGAGGGTAATCAATTACCTTGCCTCCTTTTTTCCATCTTGTTCCAAAAACACAATCAACATCTTTTTCCAACATAGTAGTATAGAACTTTATTAAATCATAAGGAGAGTCAGACAAATCCCCCATCATGATGGCAACGCAATCTCCGCTGAATCTTTCCAAGCCGTATCTTACAGCATAGCCAAACCCATTAGGACCGGGATTGGTCACATAATGCATACTTGAAAACTGTTCAGATAATTTTTTTAGTACAACTTCTGTATTGTCTGATGAATTGTCATTGACTACCAATATTTCATGGTCTATTTTAACTTTGGAGAAAGCTTCTTCAATTGTAATGATTGTGTCCGATATAGAATCTTCTTCATTATATGCCGGAATGACAATGCTTAGTTTCATTAAATTGATTTTTCATTTTAAATAAAATTAAACAATTTTCCTACAATCCAAACAAATGAATATAAAACGGAAATTGAAACAATGCATTCAAATGCCAATCAGGATCCAAGCATAATAAGAAAGGAGGAAATAACAGAGAAAAGATGAACGAAGCTAAAAGTAACTTCCTCAAATTTTCTTTATTAATATTATTTTTCAAGTACAGCAGAAAAATAAACAATACAGGTACCATAAAACTTCCGCTTCTGGTAACATCTAGCACACAACCTGCAATTAATGTAAAAAGGCAAATGACAGACAATAATAAAAAACCTAAAAGATAGTTTTTGTTTTTCAGCATTAAAATAAATGAAAACAATACCATCATCCAAAAACCTTCTATAAAAGTCCACATACCAATACCAAGGTAAGGAAGTGTTTTTTGAAGTACTAAATAATTAGCATCTCCGGAAGGAGTATGCATGTTATAAAGATGAGTCAGACTCAACCGAACAGCAATATAACATGCAACAGCTGATATTACCGCAATTGAATTTTTTTGCGGAAGTAAAAGCGATTTTATTGTAATTTCAGATAGATTCAAATTCTTTAACTGATGATACAGTAAGACAATTGATAAAGCTATAAACCCTCTTTCGTCAGTCCAAGCGGCGACCGAAGATAAAAGAAATATTATAATAAAATTTTGACTATATAATGCGGTAATTAAACAGAAAAATGTAAATCCATCAAACCATGCAAATTCAATATCATAAAAAGCAGCTCTTCCAAAATAAAGAAATACAATTCCTGCAGCGGTAAAAGTTGATGTTACAGGGTCTTCTGTAATTTTATAAGCAAGTTTATATAAATTAAGAATGGTAAAAAATCCTAAAACATATTGAAGAATTAAAATTGCTAAAGGTTTTGCATGAGTGATTCTCATGATGACAGGAACAGTTAACCTGAAAACTTTTTTTGCATTCCAGTTTTTTCTGTAGATGGTGGTCAATGAATTGGTTAAATCATTTGATTTTAATTTAACGGTACTCCAACCCATTGAATCCGGATTGAAGATGCTGAACTTGGGTGTAACCAATAACAAACTTGCAATCATTAAAAACAAAGCAAACAAAAAAGGATAACTTTTAATTTTTGATTTGGTTTCAATCCATTTGTAAAAAGGAATGGCAATACTGTTATTTTCCATTTAAAATATTTTTTAGAAGATCTTCATTATTCTTTATCCATTCATAAATATCTGTAAATATTTTTTCTATTGAATGTTTCGGTTTCCAGCCAATTTCACTTTCTATTTTTGAATTATCAGTAACATACATTCTCAAATCAGCAGGTCTGTTGTTTTTATCTGAACCTACATTTATTTTATGTCCGGTTACCTTTTCACAGATGTTTGTCATTTCCAGCAAAGAAACACTATTTTGTATACCTCCGCCTGCATTGAAAATTTTGTTAGTGAACTTTTCAATTTGATGAATTTGTACATCTATTAAATCAACAAGGTCATCTATATGCAGAATGTCTCTCACTTGCTTACCCATACCACCATATCCTATATATTGTAAAGACTGTTTCCAAAAGTGCTTAGCCATCCAAAGGGTAACAACTCCCTGGTCCGTCTTGCCCATTTGGCGAGGACCGGCAATTACACCAAATCTGGTAATGGCAGCCGATAATCCATAGAATGCGGCATATTCCTGAATGAAAAGTTCTGAAGAAAGTTTGGTGGTTCCATAAAAAGATCTTGGACCAAATAAATCAAGCTCTTCAGAAATTCCCTTACTTGAAATTCCTTTTTCTTTTTGATTGTCTGAAAAAGAGAATCTGGTTTCTTCTTCAATATAGCCGGCTTGTTCTATTTTATCAATTGGGTATACCCTGCTGGTAGAAAGAAAAATAAGTTTCGCCTTATACTTCAAACAGAGATTAAAGCAATTTATGGATCCATACAGATTGTTATTGATCACATAACCAGGATCTGAGTTCAATCCAGCCAATACAGAGGGTTCTGCGGATGCTTCTACCAACACATCAAAACTTCCCACTCCGGAAAGGTCTTCTGCATTTCTGATATCTCCATGTATGAAATCTATATTCCATTTTTTGAAATCTGCAAGATTGATTTCAGACCCTCTTCGCCTAAGGTTGTCAAATGCTATGATGGAATATTCCGGATATTTTGCTTTCAGTCTGATGCAAAGAGAAGAACCTATAAATCCTGCACCTCCGGTTACTAAAATCTTCATGTATTTGAATGGTTTTACAGTTTAGTTGTTGCGAATTTTAATAAATGTTTTTCTCAATGAAAATCGTTCATTCATCATCAGCATTTTATTCACATTTGGATAGCAATAAATTTAACACTGAAACTTCAAATTATCAAATATTATTGATGTTTGCGCTAATAACTGCTGCTACACTTGTATGTATAATCAATCACTGAATAAACTTCAGGAAAAACATCGCAATCAGTTGATAATTTTGATATATGTATCCGTATGCTATTCCTTTCTGGAAAGAAGCCCCCTTTGTCAGATTGTTGGTTCCTTTAATTGTTGGAATCTGTCTTCAAAAATATTTACATCTGAATTTTTTCTTTATTGTTTCATGTATTTTTTTAGACCTGATTGTAGTACTTGCGTATAATTTATTTTCAATCTCATTTCAATATAAATGGAGAAAGATACATGCTGCATTTATATTGTTACTTGTTTTTTTCTTAGGCATATTTTTAAAATATAATAACAACCTCTCCAATAATAATTACTGGTATGGCAATCATTTTTCAGAGGGTGAGGCAATGTTGTTGAGAATAGATGAGCCAATTGTTTTAAAGTCTGCAATTGTAAAAACAACCGCTTCTGTAAAAGCGATTGTTAAACAGAAATCAATCATCAGATGCGATGGAAAAATCATTATTTATATAAGAACGAAGAAAGCGGAATCAGTTGTAAAATACGGAGATTTTATCCTGACGTATAAATTACCCCGGAAAATCAGGAACGCTGGAAACCCTGGTTCATTTGATTATCAGCAATATCAGTCGGATCAGCAAATTTATGATCAGTTGTATTTGAATGACAACGATTACTTACAATTAAATTTCATCAACAAAAGTAAATTGATTGGATTTATAATTTATTTAAAAAATCATACAATTTCAATACTTAAAAAATATATTCATCATCCATCAGAATTGGGAATCGCTGAAGCATTATTGATTGGTTATAAAAATGATTTAGACAATGAAATTGTACGCGCATACAGTAAAACCGGAGTTGTACACATTATTGCCATTTCGGGATTGCATCTGGGATTGATTTATTTTCTCCTGATATGGGTTCTTGACAGAATTCCCATTATTAAAAAATCAAAGAGTATAAAATGTACGATAGTCATTTTGTCACTTTGGATGTTTTCATTAATAACTGGTTCTTCTGCATCGGTATTGAGAAGTGCTGTTATGTTTACTTGCATGGCATTCGGGAAATTATTAAATAAAGAATCTTCCATTTATAATTCATTATGTGCATCAGCATTTATATTATTGGTCTACAATCCAAATTTCTTGTGGGATGTGGGATTTCAATTAAGTTATATGGCAATTATTGGGATTGTTTTACTTCAAAAACCAATTCAGCACATGATAAGTACGAACGGGTTTGTGCAAAGAAAATTATGGGAAATGACATCTATAACTTTGGCTGCACAAATTTTTACGTTCCCAATTTGCCTGTTTTATTTTCATCAGTTTCCTGTTTTGTTTTTAATCAGCAATCTGGTGTCAGTTCCATTATCCACCATGATCTTATTCATGGAAATAGTGTTGATTTCTTTTTCAGGAGTCCCTGTTCTTTCTGATTTTGTGGGATTATTGACAGTTCAATCCATTAAGTTATTAAATGGGTATATTTCTTTTATTTCAAACCTTCCTTATTCAAATATTGATCATATTTATTCGGATTTTATGTCAACTGTAATTTTATATGCTTTTTTGATTACTGTTATTTTACTCTGCTTCAGAAAAAATAAATTTTATTTAAAACTAAGTCTTATTGGTCTGTCAATTTTTTGTTGTTGCGTAACAATTGCTGCCATCAGAATAAATTTCCAAAAGAAAATCATATTTTATAATTATTCCAAGAAAAACGTCATTGATTTTATAAATGGAAACAATTATTATTCAAATGAAAAGTTTAATGGTTCAGATAATAACAATATCTATGGAAGTGTATTACTGCCTGCAAGAAATTATTATGGATCATCAACTGAAAGTATTCATTTAAATGAATTTTATCGTAAGGATAACATATTCCAATTTTACAATAAAATCATTTTAGTGTTGGACACTTTTGTCAAGTATGAACCAATCACTAAGCCTGTTCAGATTGATTTTCTTTACATTTCCAATAGCCCAAGGATTGAATTATCAGCCATTTTGCATACAGTAAGACCTAAGGTTGTATTATTTGCAGCATCAAATAAAATATCTTTTTTAAAAAAATGGAAACAGGATTGTGACAAGTATCGATTGTGTTACTTTTCAATCAAAGAAAGAGGGGCCTATGTTTGTGAAATTGACTGATTTCTTTTTTTCGTTCCAAAAACCCAATGGATTCTAATAGAAATATTCCATATTAAGGCCTTTAGATTTTTGAAATGAATTGTAAATACAAATCTCTCCAACCCTTGAATGAGGAATCTGTTCCTAAAAAATTATTGTGAAAAACAGGAATAAATAATCCATTTACTTTTTTGCATTCATTAATGTAGTAGTCAAGTTCCTGATTGGATTGTTCAATTGTCATCTTTTGTTCATAAAGGCAGTTGGCATCCATAAAGCAAAAGGGATAAAGCCTCAATTTAGTGGTGGCATTTTGTTGCAAATCATACCAGAAAAAACTGCTTGCTGCAGAGGCTCTAAAACCATTGATGCTTCCATATCCCATGCTGAAGTCATTTTGAATTTCCGCCTGAATCAATTGACGAAAAGTATCTGGAATGCTAAACTTTACATAGTGCTGCCTGGAATGGATGATTTTATTTTCTGAAATACTTTCCAATATTTTTTTTTCAGTTGGCAACTGGTCAATTAAAAAATTACTTCTCCACGATGGATGTATACCGATATCGTATTTTTTAGCGTGATGTGATATTAGTTTTTTAAAATGATTGTTTTTAGGCGTAATATTTTTATCATACTTGCTTGTTTTTAATGCTACCAAAAAAAAATAAATAACGTTGATTCTTTTTTTTTCGTGACAATCATCTAAAAATTTATAACAATCAAAGGGGTCTGTTGCATTACCAAAAAGTACTTTTAATCTGTTTAGTGAAGGTTTTTTAATGAAGCCTCCTATATTTCTGAATATTCCTTTGTTTTTATAAGACCAGGCCATATCAACGTCATAAGTTATGGTTGAACTGAAGGTTGGCTTGTGATAAACAATATTCGGAAATTTCGATTGAAGTTTTTGGGCGAAATCTTCTATCCAGAGATTAACCAGAGGTTTGTTTAAAAAATTATTTTTATATGCAATCGAATTTTCATGGGCATATCTCCCATACATATCTTTTTGATGAGGCAAATATTCTTCGTATCTGGTGATTAAATAAAAAGCGGCAGCAAAAATATCAAATGCTGAATCTGAATTGTTGATTTTAAAAAACGATGGAAGTTTGTTTTCAGAAAAAATATCTATTTGTTGATGCTGAATGTTATTTTCAAAAAGTAGGGAATGTGGTCTGATTGTAAATACATTTTCTGAGAATTTTTTATTGCTGTAATTGATGATGACATTGTCAATTCCTGAGCAATCATCTATGTTGCAGGAAATTGAAAAATCTAATCCCAACTGCTCCTTCAAAATAAAGTGGCATATATAATTCAGTCTTTCGGTAACTTTCTCTGAAAAAATAAGTATCATGACAGAAATAATAATGCTGAGGTTAGCAAGTGTTTCCCTAAATGGATTTTTCTAATTTTTGTGTTTCTCTTTCCACATCTGGTTAAATGTTCTTTCACTGAAGTTCAAATCTGATCTGGTGTTGTTCCATCCGGTAAACAATTTGTTTACGATTGTATTTTTTAGTTTACCATTTCCTAGATTCATCCATTTTCTGTGTTTGCATGCTATTTTCCATGCTTTCCATGCCATTCTTTCTGAGAAATCTGTAAACCCATCTTCAACAGATTCGTGTCGATTATCTAAGAGCAATTCATGTAAATTTATTTTTACGGCACATACTTCTGTACAATTTCCGCATAATGAAGAAGCAAAACTCAAATGTTTGTATTCATCCATACCTTTTAAATGAGGTGTAATGACACTTCCAATCGGTCCGCTGTATGTTGCACCATAACTGTGTCCGCCAATATTTTTATATACAGGACAGGCATTCAGGCATGCGCCACATCTTATACAATATAAACTTTCTCGTTGTTTGGTGTTTTTTAAAATATTGGTCCGGCCATTATCCAAAAGGATTACATACATTTCTTTTGGTCCATCTGTTTCGTTTGGTTGCCGTGGACCTGAAATAATTGTATTGTAAACAGTCAATTGTTGTCCTGTTCCAAATGTGCTGAGCAATGGCCAGAATAAAGCAAGATCATTAATGGAGGGAATTACTTTTTCAATTCCCGCTATTACAATATGGGTGTCAGGAAATGAGCAACTTAGTCGGGCATTTCCTTCATTTTCCGTGATTGCAATGGATCCGGTATCACTGATGATGAAATTTGCGCCTGTAACTCCAATCTCTGCCTCTACATATTTTTTTCGTAAGATATTCCTTGCTACAAGAGTCAACTCTTCGGGAGATAGTGAGGGATCTGTTCCTAATTTTTCTGCAAACAATTTCGCTACATCTTCTTTGCTTTTATGCATTGCAGGAGTTACAATATGGTAAGGGGCTTCTCCGTCCAGTTGTTGAATGTATTCTCCCAGATCAGTTTCTACGCTGTTGATTTGATTTTTTTCAAGGGCCTGATTCAAATGAATTTCTTCCGTCACCATGCTCTTGCTTTTCACCAGCGTTGTACAGTTTTTCTCTTTGCAGATTTTTAATATTTCATGTATGGCCTGAGTGCTGTCTTCTGCCCAAATTACTTTTCCACCTCTTTTACTAAAGTTTTCTTCAAATTGTTCTAAATAACTATCAAGATTTTCAATAGCCTGCCATTTGATATTCTTGGCTTTTTCTCTGGCCAGGTGCAGTTTTTCGAATTGTGTTTTTCCTTGAATAACTGCGGCGTCGTATTTTCCGATATTGAAATTTATTTTTCTCCGGTGCTCAGCATCGACAGCCTTAACCCCGCTTTTTATTTTAAAAGAAGAAGCATTATTAATCATACAGCATAAACAATTTAAAAATTACAGTTGATTGTACATTAAACCAACAACTGCTCAAGTTCTATTGAATCAGCACCTTTCCTTTGTCTTTTTTATTGCCATATTTATCATATAAAATAACCAAGTAGACACCTTTGGCCAAATTTTCAACATTAATATTGATAACGCGGTTTAATGCATGAAGGTTATCAAATGTTTTACTGAAAACCTTTGATCCCTTAGCATCATACAGTATAACATTTCTGCTTTCATTATTGTTGGATAGTCCCGAAACATTAATCTGGAATATTCCTTTGTTTGGATTGGGATAAATAAAAGAGGTATTCATGATAGAATCTCTTACCAGTACCATATTTGATACAGCCATGCAACCATTCTGATCAGAAACGGAAACAGTATACGCTCCCGAATTGTTGGAAGCAATGTTCAAGTTGCTTCCTGTTTGATTTTGGATCAATGTATTGTTCAAATACCAAATGAATGTATTCCCTCCTGTTGAATTTGCAGACAATGTGATAGTTTGTCCTGGCAACACAATATTAGAGGGATTTGCAGTAACATTGACTGTAGGTAATGGAAATACTGTCAATAATATGGTATCGGATGTTAATGCTCCACAAGTTTGTTCTGTTAGAATAACACGGTATTTATTTCCATTCATTGCTTCGATCACATTCATTAATTGCAAGGTGTCGTTATTATTTGTACCCGATACATTATTGAAATTATTTCCGCCATCGGTACTAACCTGCCACAAATATGCCAGTGAAGTTCCGGAAGCCACTACATTCAGTATCACATTCTTTTCAGCACATACGCTTATGTTCTGTGGTTGTGATAAAATATTTGCAGGTGAAGAAACGTGCAAGATTGCTGCTGTTGAAGTTGCAGACCCACAATGGCTACCGGTAACGATTACACGATATTTATTGTTGTCCTGATTTGATGTAACAGCATTCAATATCAAACTATCTTGGTTTTCTCCATTTAAATTTGTGAAAGTATTTCCGCCATCTGTACTGACTTGCCATTGATAAGTATTACCTTCTCCTGCGGCTGTTATTGTAAACAGCACATCAGAGCCTACACATTTTGTAACACCAATTGGATTATTGGTAATCGTTGCAGGTGTATATACATGCAATTGTGCGTTTTCTGAAATCAATGTATCCAATGAACAGGTATTTCTAACCAATACTCTGTATAGATAACCATCCATTGTGCCGGTAACATTATTGACGGTTATGCTACTTCTTGTAGAATCGATGATATTATTGAAGTCGGTTCCGTTATTGGTACTTATTTGCCACTGATAAGTTAAACCAGCTCCCGTTGCAGATATGCTGAATTGAGCATTATTACCGGGACAAACACTTGTTTCTGCTGGGCCTGCAATTATTCTTGCATTGTCATTTACTGTCAGTATAACAACATCGGAAGTATCCGAAGCCGGGCAACTTGCACCGCTTACAATTACTCTGTATCTGTTGTTATTCATCAATAATGAAACATTCTGAAGACGAAGAGACGTATCAGTTTCATTGATTAAATCTATGAAAGTATTTCCGCCATCAGTACTTTCTTGCCATTGATAAGAAATGGAAGTTCCCGTTGCTCTTACATTGAAAGTTGCAGTAGAGCCATTGCAAATATTATTATTTACAGGTTGGTTAATGATTGTAGCTGGACTATTAACAGTTAGTAATGCATTTGAAGATACAATTTCAGGAACACAACTGGAGATTATCACACGGTATTGGTTGTTGTTTTGACCTGCTGATACATTGTTTAAAATCAAACTATCGTTGTTTGTGCCCGGAATATTGCTGAAAGTGTTACCACCATTTGTACTTACTTGCCATTGATAGGAGTTTCCGGAACCAGAAGCATTTACAGAGAAAATTACAATTTCACCGGAACATGTTTCTTGTGCAACAGGTTGTGAAATGATACTTGCGGGTTCATTGACAGTGAGTATTGCAGCATTTGAAGTCACAGTTGATGGGCAGCTGTTTGAAATGATAACTTTGTATTTGAAATTATTCATGGAGGCATCTACATTGTTTAGAATTAATGTGTCATTATTCGCTCCCGAAATATTACTGAAAGAAGCGCCGCCATTTGTACTTACTTGCCATTGATATGTCGCATTAGCACCTGCATTTGATACGGTAAAAAGTGCATTTGAATTCGTACATGCGTTATAGTTAGTTGGCTGAGATATGATGGATACAGCCTGGCAACCAGATAGAATGACAGCAACAGTATCTGCTGTTAATACGGGTGCATTTGATGCATTTAATAAATTGCTTTGCATTTCCACCACTGCCTGATTTTTTATGGCAATATTGTCAACGTACCATCCTTCCAAATTTGTTCCAAGATCAGTTATGAATCTGAATCGAAGTTTAATGTTTTGGTTGGCATAGGGAGCAAGGTTTACCTTGGTTTTTATGAATTTATTGTTGCTGCTTCCTGTCCATGCATATCTGCCTGTTAATAGAGTACTCGTATCCATTAAACTGGTGTATCCTCCAAGTTGAATATTGGAGCGCATGTCATTCCAGGTGTTACCACCGTTGGTACTTATTTCAAGAACACCTCCATCATAAGTGCTTTCAGCATTAAACCAATGGCGGAAAGTCAATGGGGGAGGATTAGATCCTACATTTATTGGATTGACCAATGTAAGTCTTTCATCATTGATAGAATCAAGGTTTGCGGAATAATAAGATTTATCCGGACTAAAACTGCGAGCATTGGAAACAGTCCAATGAGTGGAAGCCAATGTGGAAGATTCGCTCCAGTTAGGGGAAACAGTTGTTCCATTCACATTATCCTCCAATAAAGTTACAGTAGGAAAATAACTTCCAATGTTTGTCTGAACTGTAAATGAATATGTTTGGGTTTGACCCGAAGTAATGTTCACAGGAAAGCTGACTACTCTGTTGGCTGCGTTATAAGTACCACCGCTAACGTACGTTACATTCAAAGGCAATGTATCTGTTAGGGTAAAGTTGGTGATGTCTCCGCAAGTGCTGGCACTTATCTTGTTGTTGTAAGTGATATTCTGACCTTCGGGAACTTCAGTTACACTTTCCGTTAATTCCAATGTAGCTCCTCCGGTAGTGAAATCAGCCACTTGATCCGTGACACTGCCAGATGATCCCTGAGAGGCAAAAGCTCCCATGCCTCTTCTTCTGAATGCTTCTTTGATTGCACAAATATGAGCGCCATTGTATAAAATTTGATCCGCTTGGATAATGGCGTCTCTGCCATCAATAAATCCGGGACTGCAGGGTTGTAATTTCATGCCCATTGTCACCAGCTTTAATGCTATTACATTTCCTCCAACGCTGTCAGCATTGTATAAATTCCTGGTGATGATTCCAACTTGATTGATAATGTTCCAGGTCATATCCCACAAAGTCGCACACCAGATTTCCCCTCTGTTGTGAGACTCTGCGTCTATGGTAGAAGCATACACTTTATTGTTCACAGTAAAATTGGTACAATATTTTTTTGATCGTATACCAACACCATTGGCTGATTGACCGATCACATAGGTGCCAATACCTCTTGGAGAATTATAACCTGTATTTAAATTTGCACCTCTCCAGTCTTGTGTGTACATCAGTCCATAATAATCACTCCATCCTTCACCCATATTTTCTGCATTGCTTAAGCAACCGGCCTGAGACGGACCGCCTGTAAGTCTATTGCTGATTCCATGTGCAAATTCATGAGATATAACACCATTGTCAACATCTCCGTCTTTTTGAGGATTTCCATTCCACAAAAACATTTGCATGCGACCATTACCTCCATCCGGAGGAGTTGAAAAATTTGCATTATTAGTTCCTGATCCATCTTGTGCGTCTGCAAATACAAAATCATTTCCAATTCCTCCACGTCCCTGGTTACTGGCTTGGAAGTTTCCGGATGATTCATCAAATCCATAGAGATAACTCAAATCGTGAATGATATTATTCCAATAGAACAAATTAGTTATATTGAATTGTTGATTCTTTACAGGAGTAGTTTGAGTTGGAGTGACTGTAAAACTTGGTGTGTAGTCAAAAGTAATCGGGTCTCCAATGGTAGTGGAATTTGCAGAAACTCCGGTTCCGTTATCTCCATTCCTATCTTCCTGCGCCCAAACATTATTGCCTCTGGTGGATGAAAAATCAGAAGTTCCATTGTTATGCCACTTCAAAGATGTAGCATTTCCAATGGCAGCCGACCATGGATTGGTAACTAATGCAGGTGTTCCTCCCGGATGATTGGGACTCTCTGCCGGATAAGGAACCACACGATAGATAGCGGTGTTCACCAAAGTCGGACTATTGGAAGTCTCACCTGTTTTTTTTACTTCTTTGAAGTCGAAAAAAAAGTCGTTTGTTTCTTTTTTTTTCGAAATGCCGGCAGCATTAATCGCAGTATGATTTTTGTCAGGGTCGTCCCAGTTACAAGAAACGGTAAAATTATTGACACCTATCACCTGATTATCCCATGCGTTCACTCTTACCATCCAATAATCAGAACTATTATTCGGAATAATATATACCTGCCATGCCAAAACTATTTTTTTCCCATCTTCCAAAGGAACCCACATCAGCTCTGCCGTAATATTTTCCCTTGAAACTTCCATATTGTCAAACACAATTAAATGTCCGTTTTTTTCACTTCCTATTACAAGTGGATTTTTTGAATAAATTATTTTCCTGTCTTGTAAGGCAGTAAGAACAGCCGTTTCTGCATTTATTGTTGGCGTACCTTTATTTCCTTTTGTTAGTTTTTCTATACTTGGTATCCTATTTCCTGTTTTAGAAACCAATTGATTGTCTTTAAATGCCAGCACCTGAATTTGATTGTAAAGTGGCAGCTCGAAATATGATTGTTGGATATAAACAAAACGCACTCCAGATAAATTATCTTTATAAGAATCTGTAATGATGATGTTATTTACATCTTCCTCAGATAAACCTATGGCAGATTTGTTTTTTTCAATCAGTGCTTTTGCAATGATCTGGTCGCTGGTTTGAGCTTTTATAGAATTAATGCAAAATGTAGTGAGCATCAATGCTGCTAGTACTCTGATACTGAATTGCTGAATAGTCATTAGTAGTTATTTTTTGTAAAATAAGTGCGGAAATTAACACTTTTTTTTAATAACGTATGTTAATGTTGAAGAACTGTATCTGTTCTAAATAATACAAGTTTTACACCCTTTATACATTTAATAAATAAAATATATATTATAAATTCAAATTTGCGATAATCTTATTTTTTTGAATTATTTTTTCTTTTTTTTGTCATTCATCTTGCCGACCTTACCTTTGCACCCGAATTTTAACTTATAGAAAAGGTGTGAACAACTAGCAGATATTTTTTATGTTTTCATCATTTTTTAAACAACACATGTCAACTTACAAACTATGGTAGAAATAAAACCAGATGAAATTTCGGCGATACTTCGCCAACAGTTAAGCAATTTTAATGTGGGCGCTTCTTTAGAAGAAGTTGGAACAGTTCTTCAGGTTGGTGATGGAATTGCCCGCGTTTATGGATTAAACAATGTTCGTTCAGGAGAATTGGTTGAGTTCGAAAATGGGGTAAAGGCTATCGCATTGAATTTGGAAGAAGATAATGTAGGGGTAGTATTGATGGGTGATAGCAGCGAAATTAAAGAAGGAGACAAAGTGAAACGTACCAACCAAATTGCCTCTATTAAAGTAGGGGAAGGAATGAGTGGACGTGTTATTAATACTTTAGGGGAGCCAATAGATGGTAAAGGACCTATCAAAGGAGAATTATATGAAATGCCATTGGAGCGAAAAGCACCCGGAGTAATTTTCAGAGAGCCGGTTAAAGAACCGCTTCAAACAGGTATCAAAGCTATTGATGCGATGATTCCTATTGGCCGTGGACAACGTGAGTTGATCATTGGAGATCGTCAAACAGGTAAAACAGCAATCGCGGTTGATACCATCATCAATCAGAAAGAATTTTTCAATGCAGGTAACCCTGTTTATTGTATATACGTTGCAATTGGTCAGAAGGCATCTACTATTGCAGGTATAATGAAGACATTGGAAGAAAATGGTGCAATGGCATACACGACTATTGTTGCTGCTTCTGCTTCAGACCCCGCACCATTACAGTTCTATGCACCATTTGCAGGAGCTGCGATAGGGGAGTTCTTCCGTGATACCGGCAGACCTGCTTTGATAATTTACGATGATTTATCAAAACAAGCCGTTGCCTATCGCGAAGTTTCATTATTACTTCGTCGTCCTCCTGGTCGTGAAGCATACCCTGGTGATGTGTTCTATTTGCATAGTCGTTTATTGGAAAGAGCTGCAAAAGTTGTTGCTAAAGATGAAATCGCGCGCCAGATGAATGATTTACCTGAATCTATCAAACATTTGGTTAAAGGTGGTGGGTCATTAACGGCTCTCCCAATCATCGAAACGCAAGCCGGTGACGTATCGGCATATATTCCTACAAATGTGATATCTATTACAGACGGACAGATTTTCTTGGAAAGTAACTTGTTTAATGCAGGTATTCGTCCGGCCATCAACGTGGGTATTTCAGTGAGCCGTGTGGGTGGAAACGCTCAAATCAAATCCATGAAAAAAGTGGCAGGTACATTAAAACTGGATCAGGCACTTTATCGTGAACTCGAAGCGTTTTCTAAGTTTGGAGGTGATTTGGATGCTGCCACTAAAAACGTAATTGATAAAGGAGCAAGAAATGTGGAAATATTGAAACAGGCTCAATACTCACCTTTTTCAGTAGAGAAACAAGTTGCTATCATTTATTTGGGAACTCAAGGGTTACTGAAAAACGTTCCGGTAAGCAAAGTGAAAGATTTTGAAGAACATTTTTTAATGGAAATGGAAAACAAACATCCGGAAATACTTGCTGAATTCAAAAAAGGAAACTTAGCCGATGATAGTCTGAAAAAAATGACAGAATTGGCAGCAGGCCTTAGTGCTCAATACAAATAAATGTAAACAGTTAAATATTTTTCACAGATGGAGTTGATATTTATCAACTCCATTTTTTATTGTAATGATTCCTCAATTTATTTTTAATAGTTTATGTCGTTTAGATTATTTGCAAAAGAGATGAATTATTAAATACATTGAATTAAATTTACAATCACAATCTCCGCAATTTTGTCAGTATTAAATAACGGAACAATTTTTGAACATGAAAATGATAAAAATCAATTTATGACAATGGGAATCATTTTTATCTCAGTTATCTTTATGATTATTGGAATGAGTGTTCAGGCGAGATTGAAACGCAAGTTTAAAGAATATGGAGAACAATCAACAAACAGCCATCTAAGTGGTCAGGAAATTGCCCTAAAAATGCTGCATGACAATGGAATCTATGATGTGCAAATTACTTCTGTAGAAGGAGAATTGACTGACCATTACAACCCGGTAAACAAAACAGTTAATTTGAGCAGAGATGTCTATGAAGGAAGAAATATTGCTGCTGCAGCGGTGGCGGCTCATGAATGTGGCCATGCCGTTCAGCATGCAACGGCTTATTCAATGTTGATGCTTCGCAGTAAAATAGTTCCTGCTGTGCAGATCAGCAGTACATTATCACAATGGGTAATCATGGCTGGAATTGGTTTTATGGGCTTTGGAGGCGGAAATTCCACTTTGTTGCTGATAGGAATCATATTGTTTGCTGTAACTACTTTATTTTCTTTGATTACATTGCCGGTAGAATTTGATGCTTCGGCCCGGGCCTTGAAATGGTTAAGCAGTGCTAACATCACAACAAATGATGAAAAGGAAAAAGCGAAGGATGCACTGAAATGGGCAGCATTGACTTATGTTGTTTCTGCATTGGCATCAATAGCTATGCTTGTACAATATATTTTAATTTATCAAAGCAGAAACAGGGACTAAAACATATCTTTATTACCGGATTTCTACTTGTATAATTTGGAAAGTCTATTTTTTAAAAATGATTAATAATTAATTATGAATATTGGAAAAGAGTTTGAAAAATTTGCCGTTAAGCACAGGGGCATCAGTAGCAATACCCTGCATGGCTATGTAAATCATAATGTTACAAATTTAACTCCAAACATTATTGAGGAGCGACCTATGAATGTTGCGGTGATGGATGTATATAGTCGCTTGATGATGGACCGCATCATTTTTCTTGGTTATCCAATCAATGATGAGGTTGCCAATATAGTAACGGCACAATTGCTTTTTTTGGAAAGCACGGATCGTACAAGAGATATTCAAATGTATATCAATAGCCCCGGAGGTAGTGTATATGCTGGATTAGGAATGTATGATACCATGCAGTTCATCACTCCGGATATTGCTACAATTTGTACCGGTATGGCAGCCAGTATGGGTGCTGTATTGATGTGCGCCGGAGCAAAAGGGAAACGAACCGCATTGAAACACAGCCGTATTATGATGCATCAGCCAAGTGCTGGTGCAGGAGGACAAGCCACAGACATTGAAATTACTGTCAATGAGATTCGAAAAATAAAAAAAGAATTGTATGATATCATCGCTCAACATACAGGACAACCTGTTGATAAAGTTGCACTGGATTGCGACAGAGATTATTGGATGACTTCTACCGAGGCAAAAGAATATGGGTTGGTTGACGAAGTGTTAATTATGAATCCAAGAAAAAATAAAAAAGACTAATAAAATAAAAATCGAATTATGATGAACAATCATTTCAACAATATACGTTTGGAGGAAGAGTCTCCTGTAGAAATGCCGCAAAATCCAATGGAAAAAATGATGAGCGGCTGGATGTTTGATAAAAAATTTATTGAACAGAGAAAAGTATTTTTATGGGGCCCAGTTGATGACAAAAGTGCAAAAGAAATAACCGATAGATTACTTTATCTTGAAGCGATAAATCCCGGCAAAGAGATTACGTTTTATATTAACAGTCCCGGAGGAGTAGTTACCAGCGGAATGGTAATTTATGATACCATGCAAATGATCAGTTCACCAGTGAGCACAGTTTGTATGGGAATGGCAGCAAGTATGGGAAGTATTTTATTGAGTGGCGGCGAAAAGGGCAAACGATTCATATTTCCCCATGGAGAGGTAATGATTCATCAGCCAAGCGGCGGTGGAAGAGGAACCAGTGCGGATCTTGAAATCATGGCAGTGCAAATGCAAAAAACCAAAGAAATGGGCGCAAAATTATTGGCAGAAAATTGTGGTCAAAAATTTGAAAAAGTGATGAAGGATTTCAACAGGGATTATTGGATGGATGCAAAAGAATCCATTGAATATGGCATAGTGGATAAACTGCTTAAAAAAATTTAAATTAACAACAAGGGTTTCTTTTATGAAACCCTTTTTTTATACGCCTTACTTCGCGGGTAAAAGTTTGTTTTTTTGAAAAAGACTTCTTCCAATGTTTATTAATTATCTTTGCCTGTATTTCATTTTGATACATCACTGTATACTTTTTAAATAAATTATGGCTAAAACCCAACCGATA
Organism: Chitinophagaceae bacterium; assembly: GCA_947448685.1. GTDB lineage: Bacteria > Bacteroidota > Bacteroidia > Chitinophagales > Chitinophagaceae > Ferruginibacter. Next base: position 50,934 of record CANFOP010000004.1, read on the forward strand.
CATTGCTCATTTTGCGGCAGAGTAAGAGAAGAAGTGAAGATTCTGATAGCAGGTCAGGAAGGACACATCTGTGAAAATTGTGTTGAACATGCACAGGAAATCGTTTCTCAGGAAGTTCACCAACATAAACAAAACAGCACCAACAATTCTCAAAACAATTTCTCTGTAAAAAAACCTGCAGAAATAAAAAAATTTCTTGACGAGTATGTCATTGGGCAGGATGATGCAAAAAAAATTCTGTCTGTAGCCGTATACAATCACTACAAAAGAATCAATCAGAAAATTGAAAATGATGTAGAAATTGAAAAGAGCAATATAGTAATGGTAGGTGAAACCGGAACAGGAAAAACATTGCTTGCGAAATCAATTGCAAGAATGCTGAATGTTCCTTTTGCC
>CANFOP010000005.1 GCA_947448685.1 Chitinophagaceae bacterium
GTTTCACAAATATTACTGTCGTTTTATTTGCAGCGTTTTCATATTAAACAAGAATGTTTATGAGATATCTTTTTATCTATTTGTTTGTTTTGCCTTCTTTTGTTGTTGCTCAGTCCAATAATAAAATTATTAAAGACCTTAAGAAGCATGTTTATTTTTTAGCAAACGATAAACTTGAGGGTAGAAGAACAGGAACTGTAGGTGAAAAAAAAGCTTTCGGATACCTTTCAAAACAGTTTAAAAAAAACAAGATTAGTCCTCTATTCGAACAATTAAATGGCTTTGTACAACCATTTATTATTAATGAGGGCGTTGAAAATGCGTCTAATAATTTTATTAAAAATGCAGACAGAGCGTTTAAAAACGGAACCGATTTTTTTCCTTTGCCCTACAGTAACAACAGCAACGCTCTCACAATAAATAATAATGAAACATTGGGCTATTTGGATATCGCTGACTTTGTCAAAGACAGCAGCAACAATCCGCACTTCGACTTAGATGAATCGATTTATCAAAAATTAACCTCTATTGCTGTAAACAAAAACAAAACCATTGTTTTTATTTACAACAGCATTGATTCTGTTATTCAGTTCAAGTTTGATAGTAAAAACAAGCGAGAACAATTACCTTTTATCGCAATCTATTGTAATAGCAATATTATTGGTTCTATAAAAAATTCTTCTGAACTTTTCTTGTCAATAAATATCCTACAAAAAAGCCGAACAGGACTAAATGTTGCCGGCTGGATTAATAACAATGCTTCTAAAAATATTATCATTGGTGCCCATTATGATCATTTGGGTTACGGAGAAGACCACAATTCATTATACACAGGAAAAGAACCAATGATACATAATGGTGCAGATGACAACGCCAGCGGAACCGCCGCTTTGTTAACCCTAATGAAAATAATCAGAAAAAAAGGAGACAAACATTTCAATTATATCTTTGTTGCTTTTTCCGGAGAAGAGATGGGGCTATACGGTTCTAAATATTTTACCGAACACTGTCCGGTTGAAATCAACTCCATTGATTATATGATCAATATGGATATGATTGGAAGATTAAACGATAGTACACACGGACTAACCATTGGCGGATTCGGCACATCTCCTTCTTGGGGAAAAATAATTGATATAAACGATGCTTATTTTAAAATAAAAGTTGACAGCTCCGGTAGCGGCCCCAGCGACCATACTTCTTTTTACAAAATGAATATACCTGTATTATTTTTCTTTACGGGTGTTCACAGCGACTATCACAAGCCTTCAGACGATGCAGACAAAATAAACTTTAGTGGCGAAGCTAAAATCTTACAATACATTTTATCAATTATTGATAAAACAAAAGAAATGGATAAACTTGTTTTTTCTAAAACAAAAGAAAATGTAAACTCAGGAAAAAGTTCTTTTAAAGTAACCATGGGTATAATGCCCGACTATACTTTCGGTGGAAATGGTGTGATGGTAGACGGGGTCAGTGATAATAGACCTGCGCAAAAAGCGGGGGTCAAAGTGGGGGATGTCATTTGCCAATTAGATGACCTCATTGTAAGTGATGTTCAGTCTTATATGGAGGCACTTAGCAAATTCAAAAAAGGAGATGCTGTAAAAGTGAAAATAAAAAGAGGGAACGATCAATTGGTATTGGATGTTGTATTTTAATGTTATTTTTAGAACAGGAAATTAATTGGATGAAACTAAAAATTGATAACGATTTATTGATTGAGGAATTTTTCGAAAATACTCACCTGATGGGCATTGTTGCCCCAATAAAAAATTACCACTTTGTTTGGCAAATCAATCAATGTCTTGGTTTTCATTTTTTAATCAATCACGCTATTGAAATAGTTGTTGCAAAAAAAAGCAGAAAGTATTATTTTTCTATTTATGAATATCGGGTTCCGGGATCCTGCCTCTCCCATTATTTATACCATAACCAACATGACGGTGAATATCTTTTGCCAGAATTTAAGCACTTGGATTTTTTATGGTTGACAAAGGGGGATGATATGAGCAGAGATGATATCAATTCTCTTCAACAAACAATCAGAACAATTCCATCTGTGCAATTGGTAAATGAAATGACCAACGAAAAAATAAAACACAAACAACACCTGGTGTTTTAAAACAATAAATATGTGGGAAGAAAAAGATAATTGTTTATATAAAAAATTTGAATTCAAAGACTTTGAAGAGGCCTTTTCCTTTATGAAAAAAGTGGCACAAATTGCCGAAAGGGTCCAACATCACCCGAATTGGACAAATATTTATAATACTGTAGAATTTCGTTTAAATACACACGAAGCAGGCAATTCAATAACTGAAAAAGACTACCAACTAGCTTCATTAATTGATACTGTTGCCTAGCCCTTTACCACTATCGTTTTCTCTGATTGTTTTACAAATCTTCCAATAGGATGAATAAAGTCTGAATATCCGTTCTCCTTCAATAATTCAATAACCTCTTTAATTGATTTTTCTTTTACACTGAACAACAGGCCTCCGTTTGTTTGGGGGTCGGGTAAAAGATTGAACGCCTCCATTACATTAACCCCTTTTTCAAAAGACGTTTTAGCGCTGTAGCTGTTCCAGTTCCTGTACGTTGCATCTGGAACAATTCTTTGAGACAGATAATCTTTCGCGCCATTTATTACAGGAATAGCATCATAATATAATTCTATGGTAAGACTTGATCCGTCAGCCATCTCTATGGCATGGCCTAGCAATCCAAATCCCGTTACATCTGTCATTGCAGTAACAGGTTGCAGCATTCCGAGCTTTTCCCCAACACTATTTAATTGCGACATTTGACTAATTAAATCTTGAACGTGAGCCTGTTGAATAAGTCCTCTCTTTTGAGCGGTAGATAATATCCCTACGCCTATCTGCTTTGTAATAAAAAGAAAATCTCCTTCCTGAGCGGTATTGTTTTTCTTGATGTTTTCTTTTTTAATAATGCCTGTTACTGCCAAGCCAAATATTGGCTCTTGAGAATCAATGCTGTGTCCGCCCGCCAAAGGTATTCCTGCTTGAGAACAGATTTCTCTTGCGCCATCCATAACCTGCTTGGCAATTGCAGGAGAAAGTTTTTCCAAAGGCCAGCCCAAAACAGCAATGGCCATTAATGGTTTTCCTCCCATCGCATATACATCACTGATAGCGTTTGCTGACGCAATTTTTCCAAAATCTGTGGCATCGTCAACTATAGGCATAAAGAAGTCTGTAGTGGAAATGATTGCATTCCCATCTCCAATATCATAAACGGCCGCATCATCGTTGGTATTATTTCCTATAATTAATTTATCGTTTGAATAATGATGATTGGTTTGTAAAATTTCGTGTAATACCGATGGTGCTATTTTACAACCACAACCCGCTCCTTTGGAATATTGGGTGAGTTTAATCGGTTGTGTTGCTTGATTATGCTGTTCCGTCATTATTGTTTTTTAAATGAGCAAGTAATTGAAGTATATTGTTTGCGGGGTTAGTTGATGCTAATTCAATTTTATATAATTGTTTATCTGCGTGTTCTCTTGTATAAAGCGCTTTGAGATAAGTTTTATCATAGTATTTCAATAATATGGCAAATGCTTCTCGAATTCTGTTTTCGCTTAATAGGTTAATGGTTGTTTGGGTTTCAAGAGGACCTAATCTTTTTTGAATTCTTAATACCGCTTCGATTAGTTTTTCTTTATCCAACACACCGTAACTTTTTTCTATAAAGGATAGCCTTTCTAAAAAGGGAATATCTATAAAATAGACAGGGGCTTTTCGAATTGTTTTCCAAAATGAATGAGGAATATTAATTTTTCCAATTCTTTGGCTTTCATCTTCCAGCCAGAAACAGGTGGTGGTTAAAAAAAGTTGTACCGCCAGTTTATTTTCAAACATTTCCTGCGATGGCTGCGGGTCTTGACCAATACCCCCAAACGCAGATCCCTTGTGATTTGCCAATGCTTCAAGGTCTATTACCTTTTGCTTTGAATCTTTAAGCGATTGCAAGAGTTCTGTTTTACCGCTACCCGTAAATCCTCCCAGAATTTTTATTTCGTACTCTTTTTCAAATTGTTCCAGCACCCAGTTTCTATATGTTTTGTATCCTCCTTCCAATACAAAAACCTCAAAGCCATACAAATCAAGCAACCATGCTACTCCGGCGCTTCTCATTCCACCGCGCCAACAATGCAACAGTATTTTGTTTGAATCGTATTTGATTTTTTTTAGTGTAGTTTCCACATCTTCAATCATTGCCTTCATCTTCTTTCCAAAAAAATCTACCCCTATTTTTATTGCCTTTTGCTTGCTTTGCTGTTTATAGGCCGTTCCGACTTCTTTTCTTTGTTCATCAGTAAATAATGGTAAATTAAACCCTCCGGGTATATGCGCATGATTATACTCTCCAGGGCTTCTTACATCAAAAACAGGAAGTGTAAATGATAGATTGATAAACTCGTTGATGGAAATCTTTTTAACTGACATTTTTTATATCGGTGCGAACCTGATGTTTTTTATACTCTACCAGAAATACTTTCATAAATCTGTAACAACGTTGTGTCTAAATCATATTTCCAATACCAATCCGGGTAATGACTCCTAAACTTAGTCAGGTCGCTGATATACCAGATATGATCTCCGATTCGGTTTTCATCTGTATAAGATATATTCATTTTGTTGCCTGTTATTTTCTCACATAACACGACCGCCTCTTTCATAGAACAGTTGGCAAATCTTCCTCCGCCCGCATTATACACCTCGCCCTGTTTTGGGTTTTGATAAAAGTGCCAGAACATATTTACAAGGTCGCTGCTATGAATATTGTCTCTTACCTGTTTGCCATTATAACCAAAAACAGTATACTGCTGTTTCGTAATAGCACACTTCATTAAATAAGCGAGAAAGCCATGGAGTTGAGTTCCGGAATGATTCGGTCCTGTTAAACATCCTCCGCGGAAAACGCCCGTTTTCATACCAAAATATTTGCCATATTCTTGTACTAAAATATCAGCAGCCACTTTTGATGCGCCAAACAAAGAATGTTTGCTTTGGTCTATTGTCATTTCTTCATTTATTCCTTCTTTGAAATATGGATGAGAAGAGTCTATTTCCCATCTTGTATCCTGTTGAACCAGCGGAAGCTCGTTGGGTTTATCTCCATATACTTTATTGGTAGAAGTGAAAATAAAAACAGACTGGGGACAAAACTTTCTAGTCATTTCAAGAAGGTTCATGGTACCATTTGCATTTACAGAAAAGTCTGTCAGCGGCTCTTTTGCAGCCCAGTCATGGCTTGGTTGTGCTGCCGTGTGAACGATTAACTTAATATCAGAATTGTATTTTTCAAAAACGTGCTGTATATCTTTAATATCTCTGATATCTATATTGCAGTGTTCGTAATTGGTATATTTTTCTGTCAGATTTTTTCTATTCCAATCTGTTGAAGCATCTTCTCCGAAAAAATATTGACGGAGATTATTGTCTATTCCCACAATTTTATCAAACTTATTTGAAAAAAACGCTACGGCTTCGCTGCCTATTAAACCGGCAGAACCTGTTACAATAGCTACATTCATTGTACTGATATTTTTTGTTGAACAGATGGATTTATGTTTGACGAAATTAAACAAAATAAGCCTTTCTAAATAAAAAACAGCCCGTTAAATAACAGGCTGTATGATTTTAATTGTAAACTAGATCTATCCGTTCATTGAAGTTAGAAACTCTGCATTGTCTTTTGTTCCTTTCATGTTTTTTAATAACATGTTTATCGCTTCTTCGGGATTCATGTCTGCAATATGCTTGCGCAATACCCACATTCTTTGGAAAGTGTCTTTATCTTGTAATAAATCATCTCTTCTTGTTGAGGAAGAAACAATATCAATGGCAGGATAAATTCTTCGATTAGACAATTTCCTTTCCAGTTGCAGTTCCATATTACCCGTTCCCTTAAACTCCTCAAAAATCACTTCATCCATTTTACTGCCTGTTTCTACCAGTGCTGTTGCAATAATAGTAAGCGAGCCGCCATTTTCAATTTTACGCGCCGCACCAAAAAACTGCTTTGGTTTTTGCATGGCATTTGCCTCCACCCCGCCCGACAATACTTTTCCGCTGGATGGCGCTACAGTGTTATGGGCGCGCGCTAATCTGGTAATTGAATCAAGCAGTATAACCACATCATGACCACACTCCACCAATCTCTTCGCTTTTTGTAATGCTATAGTTGATACTTTCACGTGCTTCTCTGCCGGCTCATCAAACGTAGAGGCAATGACTTCTGCCTTTACGCTTCTTTCCATATCGGTAACCTCTTCTGGCCTTTCATCCACCAGCACAATCATTAAATAACATTCAGGATGATTTTCGGCAATTGCATTCGCAAGCTCCTTCAACAACATCGTCTTTCCTGTCTTTGGTTGTGCTACAATCAAACCTCTTTGCCCTTTGCCAATCGGAGTAAAAAGATCCATGATGCGCGTGCTAAAGTTGTCCGACTTTGTAGTTAAATTTAATTTTTCAAAAGGAAATAATGGTGTCAAATAATCAAAGGGAACCCGGTCTCTGACATCTTCCGGACTTTTTCCATTTATTGTTTCCACTTTTAAAAGAGCAAAATATTTTTCTCCTTCTTTGGGTGGTCTTACTGATCCATAAACCGTGTCTCCTGTTTTTAAACCAAATAATTTTATTTGAGACGGTGAAACATAAATATCATCGGGGCTGGATAAATAATTATAATCACTGCTTCTTAAAAATCCATATCCATCAGGCATCATTTCTAATACACCCTCCCCCAACACAATACCATCGAATTCAATATTGAAAACAGGCTGTTCTCTTCTTTGGGTTTGATAGTTTTTGTTTTCTTTGATGGGGGAATTTATAACAGGTAACTCTTGTTCGTTTTGTTGAACATCCTCTTCTTGCAACATCTGAGCAATGGCAGGAGGAATGGTGGTTTCTTGATTTGTTATTGGTTGCAAACCTTCTTCTTCCAAAAGCTCAAGTTTGGTTTTTTTAACGATTTGTTTTTTTTCTGAATCAGCTTTTTTGCCCTTTGTATTTTTCTTTAGTTCTGGTTCTGTAGATATAGTTGTGACAGTATCTTCGCGGGGGGCTTCTTCTTCCTTCTTAATGATTCTTTTGCGTTTAGGCTTTTCCGTTTGATCAGACTTCTTTTCTGTTGCCATATTTTAATTGATGGGTTTGATAATTATTTGTTAGAGCAAGGTTGGTTGATAAGATTTCGGTTGCTGTTTTTTTAAATTCCTAGATTTTCACTTTGTTGGGCTGCATTAAATCATACTTCAGAAACTGCGTTTGAAAAAATTACGCTCTTAAATAAATTGTAGTTGAAATTTTGAATTGATGGATTTGGTGTAAACAATGAAGCGATTTGAAAAGGATGATGTTTTAAACCATTTCCGATGCAATATTAGGTTGTTTTTTTAAAACAAACGAATTTTTTAGAATAAAATATTTACGTTTAACATTGTATTTAATGTCATATTATTGACAGCTGTTTATTTTTTTAATGCTTTTCTGCTTTTGCTATTACACATTATTTTTACAATAGGGATGATGGGTTTTTAATAAATAAAGGAAATATTAAACAATTAAAGTTACCTTTGTGATAGTTCGTAATATTATTCTGCGGCGCAAAGCCGGTTATATTGATTATATAAAATTGTGTTCATACACATAGATTTCATCAAATAATAGCCTTGTTTTTGATGATGGAGACACTCTTCATTTCCGCACTCATTTTTTAATTATCTAGTTTTGTTATTTTCAGATTTACAAATTATTGAGCCCATTTTGCATGCGCTCAAAGAAGAAGGATACTCTTCGCCAACACCCATTCAGGAAAAAGCCATTCCTTTTATTTTATCAGGCAGGGATTTGTTGGGTTGCGCTCAAACAGGTACCGGCAAAACAGCCGCATTTGCTATTCCTATTTTACAACGACTAAGCAAACCTCACGCAGTTAAAACAGGAGACAAGCCCATTCGTGCTTTAATTCTTACTCCAACCCGAGAATTAGCTATTCAAATTGAAGAGAGTTTTCGCGCTTACGGCAAAATGCTAAGATTAAAACACCTGGTTGTTTTTGGTGGAGTAAGCCAAGTTCCTCAAACCAGCGCTCTTGAAAGAGGAACCGATATATTGGTAGCAACACCAGGAAGACTGCTAGACCTGATTAACCAAGGTTATATCAACTTAAAGGATATTGAAATTTTTGTGCTGGATGAAGCAGACCGAATGCTGGACATGGGGTTTGTTCATGATGTAAAAAGAGTTATTACCAAGCTTCCTCAAAAAAGACAAACCCTTTTCTTCTCGGCTACTATGCCCGATGAAATAAAATCATTGGCAAACGCAATTTTAATCAATCCTGAAAAAGTAGAAGTAACGCCCATTTCCTCTACCGCCGACACGATTAATCAATCTTTGTTTTTTGTTGAAAAGGCAAATAAAAAATTATTACTGGCTAATATTCTCAAAGATCAGGAAATTAAGTCTGCACTTGTTTTCACGAGAACCAAACACGGTGCGGATAAAGTCGTAAAAGACCTGATTAAAATTGGTATAAAGGCAGAAGCAATTCATGGCAATAAATCTCAAAATGCCAGGCAAAGGGCATTGAATAATTTTAAAGATAGGTCCACCAGAGTTTTAGTGGCTACAGATATTGCCGCAAGGGGAATTGATGTGGATGAATTAACTCATGTTATTAATTATGAACTTCCGAATGTCCCCGAAACATATGTTCACAGAATTGGTCGAACGGGAAGGGCTGGATTAAGTGGCGTGGCTTTATCTTTTTGTGAACAGGAAGAGTTGCCCTATCTGAAAGATATTCAAAAGCTGATCGGAAAAAAAATCAACATCAATAGCACGCACGATTTCCACATTGATCTGAATATTGAGATAAATAAAAACCACACCCCCCAACATAATCAACAGAAAGGAAACTCATCAAACAACAAAAAAAGGAATTTTAATCAACCCAAAAGAAATTTTTCAAGACAAAAACCGCAATAATTCAATTATCATTCATTCCGTTTTTATATTTGTAGAATAAATATTAATAGCATGTTCCATAAGCGCATACGAATCAAAGATTTATTACAATCAGATAATGTTAATTACCAGGCAACTGTAATGGGTTGGGTAAGAACTTTTAGAAACAATCAATTCATTGCATTAAATGATGGCAGCACCAACAATAATCTACAAATTGTAATTGCATTGGGGTCGCTTGATGAACAAACACTCAAAAGAATAACAACGGGTGCCTGCATAAAGGCCAGTGGTGAAATTATTCCTTCATTGGGAAAGGGACAAAAAATTGAACTGAATGCAATCAATGTTGAAATTTTGGGTGATAGCGACGCAGAGAAATTTCCACTTCAACCCAAAAAGCATAGTTTAGAATTCTTAAGAGAAATTGCACACCTCCGTTTTCGTACAAATACATTTGGTGCGGTCTTCAGAATAAGACACTCTCTGGCTTTTGCCATACATGAGTTCTTTAATAAAAAAGGATTTATTTATTTACATACCCCCATCATTACTGCAAGCGACGCAGAAGGTGCTGGTGAAATGTTTAAAGTTACCACGCTTCCATTAGATGGAACTGCTCCTAGAAACGACGATGGCTCTATCAATTTCAAAGAAGATTTTTTCGGCAGAAGTACAAATCTGACCGTGAGCGGTCAACTGGAAGGAGAATTGGCTGCGATGGCTTTCAGTGATATTTATACTTTTGGTCCTACTTTTCGTGCAGAAAACAGTAATACCACCAGACACCTCGCTGAATTTTGGATGATAGAACCCGAAATGGCATTCTATGATTTGGAAGACAATATGAACCTTGCTGAAGAATTCATTAAGTATATCATCCGTTATGCCATGGATAATAATAAAGAGGATTTAGATTTTTTAACGCAGCGACTCGAAGAAGAGGAAAAACAAAAACCTCAAAACGAAAGAAGCGAAATGAGTTTACTTCAAAAATTGGAATTCGTAGTAAACAATGATTTTGAAAAAATTACTTATACTGACGCGATTGAAATTTTAAAAGAATCAAGCCACAACAAGAAAAAGAAATTTCAATACATCATTGATAAATGGGGTATAGATCTTCAAAGCGAACATGAGAGATATTTAGTGGAGAAACATTTTAAAAAACCTGTTATTCTCACCAATTATCCAAAAGAAATCAAAGCGTTTTACATGCGTCAAAATGATGACGGCAAAACTGTTGCAGCGATGGATATCCTTGCTCCCGGTATCGGAGAAATTGTGGGTGGGTCTCAAAGAGAGGAACGTTTGGATAAACTAACACAAAGAATGGAAGAAATGCATATACCAACGGAAGAACTGGATTGGTATTTGGATACAAGGAGATTTGGGGCGTGTCCTCACGCTGGATTTGGACTTGGTTTCGAAAGAATCGTTCAGTTTGTAACAGGTATGGGAAATATCAGAGATGTAATACCTTTTCCAAGATACCCAAAAAGTGCTTCATTCTAATTTAATTAACCAGCCTGCATTGGGTTGAGCGCTTTCTTAATCTTTTAAAATGATTAAAAAAAGTTACATCAGTTATCTTTTAAATCCACTGGCTTCTTTAAGTACTAAAAAAGTGCTACAGGTTAATCCTACTATTGCATCCAATAGAAAGGAGGCAACCGATATAGCTGTTTTTTTGGTTGAATACAATAACGAAAACTGTATTTTTAAAAAACTCGAAAATATTGAACAAAGCTATAATCATCTTCATACAAAAGAAATTAGCTGGATTAATATTGATGGTATCAAGAAAACTGAAGTTGAAAAAATTTCGGGGCATTTTGGAATTCATCCCCTAATTGTTGAAGATATTTTAAGCACCGGACACAGACCCAAAACAGATCAAATAAATGGTTTGCTGTTTTGTGTATTAAATATGCTTTATTTCAACGAAAAAGACTGTTCAGTTGAAACAGAACAAATCAGTATCGTGTTAGGAAAAGATTTTGTAATTAGTTTTCAGGAAGACGCTTCTAGAGATGTGTTCAACTCTCTCAGAGAAAAAATAAAAATTCCCAATAGTAAAGTAAGACAAAACGGCGCCGACTTTTTGTTTTATACATTGCTTGATTCCATTGTCGACCACTATTATATCGTGATGGAAAAATTAGCCGAGAAAATTGAAGAACTGGAAGAAGACATCATTAAACATGCAGACAACAGAACGCTTATCAAAATCAATATGCTTCGAAAAGAAATGATTTTATTAAAGCGTAGTATCGGTCCGGTAAGGGACTTAATAAACGGAATTTTAAAAAGCGAGAACGAACTGATTGAACTAAAAACAGAAAAATATTTTAAAGACGTTTTTGATCATATCATTCAGGCAAATGACCTTGCCGAAAATTATCGCGATATGATGATCAACTTACAGGATTTATATATGAGCCATGTGAACTTAAAACAAAATGAAGTGATGAAGTTAATGGCGATTGTTACTTGCCTGCTTGCGCCAGCCACCGTAATTGGTGCCATTTTTGGAATGAACTTTGAGCAAATTCCTATGCTTCACAATAAATGGGGTTTTGGAATATCTGTTGCTTTAATGATTTTTATTCCAATATGGATGATATCTTTTTTTAAAAGAAGGAAATGGTTTTAATTTTTAGACTGCTTATAAACCGGCACCGTACTGCATGGTTCTCCATACATAATACTTTTTGCTACCGGCCTAAGTAGTTTTGTCATTTCCAGGTAAGCTTCTTCCGGTATTGATTTTTCTCCGCAACCTTTAATAACCACCCTTTTATCTGTATACTCTACCATATGGATAGCGCGCAGATTTTTTAATAATATTTTTTTTGCTGCTTCTTCCTCGTTTCCAAAAACGACTTCTTTAACCATGGGTTGTAACAGGCTTGTAACTAACATATAAGCCCACATGGGTATAATGGCATCTGTACTGCATGTTACTGCCACAATTTTATTTTTGAATTTTTCTGTGTCCAGTTCTTTCAATGATTGCCTGAAATCTTTTTCTTTTAATATTAATCCCATAAAAAGAAAGTCCTTCAAATCAAAAACGGCTATTTCTTCTTTTGGAAAATAATTTTCCAAATCAATAGTGATGATGCCGCTTTCCGCAACTTTGTTTGTAAATAATTCAGACATACCACAAAATTAAAATAAATAACCGGTCTCAATGAGACCGGTTATGAATAATTATTTACGAGAAATAGAAAAAATTAAAAATGTTTACTTCTGTTATCAACAATATCTGCTTGTTTTTTTAATCCTTCATACCATCCATTCATTTGACTGCGTATCGTTCCTAATTTACTAGCGGCAGCAGCAGCAATTGTTTCTGGACTTTCTGCCGGTTTGTTTTGAATGCTGTTAACTTTAATCAAGAAAACACCACTGTTTCCTTCAATACATGGTGACACTTTTGATTGATAAGATTTATTAAATGAAGCACCAATAACCTTTGCTTCCATTCCAACTCCATTAATGATTGAAGATGTATATGTCAATGTCGAATCTGCCCCTGCATTTTGAATAGACTTTCCGTACGCCGCTGATGAAGATTCTAACGTTGGGCTGCTTCCTAGTTTCTTTTTAATAATGTCAGCTTTCTTTTTATTTCTGATGATTACCTCACATCCCGATCTGGCTGTTGCGGCATCCTGTACCCCTTTATCATTTATTTTATCTACCACCGCAACCACAAATTGATCGCCGATACTAAATGGTTCACTTACCTCTCCTTTTTTAGCTTCAAAAACCCAACGAATTAACGATCTGGCATCTTGTAATACACCAACAGTGTAATCATTTTCTTTTATTAAACCTGGAACAGCAGTTAAACTTAATCCGTTTTTAGCAATATATTTTTCCAAACTTGCTCTTGTTTTTTCTGCCGATGCCTTCGTTGCATCAAGACTTGCTTTGTTTATTGTAAGTTCTGAAGCAACTATATCTTTTGCAACAAAAGCAATTTTATATGCGGGCTTAGGATTTTTTTGACTTATCAGGTCGATTACGTGATATCCAAATTGTGTTTTTACAACACCTTTAGAACCCGCTGTTTTAGTAAAACAAAATTCATTAAACTCAGAAACCATCGCCCCGTAAGCAAATGTACCAAGGTCTCCTCCTTTAATTTTACTTCCTTGATCTGCTGAATACATCAATGCCAGTTGAGTAAAATCAGCCCCTTTCAATATAGCATTATATATACTGTCCGCTAATTTCTTGGCTGAAGAATCAGGTCTTACTTGTTGTCCTGTTTGAAGATCATTTACACTGATTAATATATGTCTTGCTTTGGCGCTGTCTGGAATTTGTTTATTTGATAATACTTTTGCCAATACATAACTTCCATTATCTACATATGGACCATAAACTGTTCCAAAACTTAACTTTGAAATTGTATCAGCAATAACAGGCGATAATTTTGATGTAGGAATATATTCATCTCTAAATTCAATGGTGGATGAATTTCTTGCTACAAAAGCTTTTGCATTTGAATCCGTTTCAAAGGAGGGTTTTATAAAATCCAACATCTCTTTTGTTTTAGAACTATCCTCTTTACTTGGAAGTTGACTGAATGCTACATAAGATATATTTCTTCCTGCCTCTTGTTTAAATAAATCTTTATTCTTGCTTACATAATCATTCACATCTTCATCTGTTACTTTTACAGCGCTGTCAGATATTTCTGAATACGGTATGCTAACGTAAGAAATATTTGAAAATGAACTATTGTCAGCAGCATCTTTTTCTTTCATCCATGATGGATAATAGGCAGCGCCGTTTAATAATGCAGCATATTTTGAAACTGTTTTATTTAATTTAAGCGGGTCAACGATCTGTGTATTAACCGCTTCTCTTTGCTCTCCTTTTAATTTTTTTATATTGTTTAGTGCGTCCTGAGCTTTCTTGATATCTAATCTACCAGTTGAAGAATCTTTTAATGATTGTTCCTGTAAAAAAGGATTAGATGGATCATTGCTCAACAGTATATAGGATAATTCTTTTGCAGTAAAATCTATTCCTAATTTTTTACTTTCTGCAAAAAATATTTTTTCGGCTACAAGCTGATTCCACATCTGATCTCTTAACTGGTAAGTTTGCATACCACCAGGTCTTTGACCCGTTCTTTGCTCCTGTAAATCTTCCGCATCTTTAACTTTTTTATTAAATTCAGATAACTCAATAACTTCTCCATTTACTTTTCCAACTCGCGTTGAATTAGATCCGAAAAGCCTGCTGCCTCCCTGCTTGGCATCCATTAAAATAAATCCAATCAAACTTAAGGCAATAACAACAATTACAATTGCTGCACCTTTTTCACGAATACTTTGAATAATTTGCATAATAATTAATTAAATTTAGGGTTGGCAAAAATAGTATAAAAAAAAGGTATTAACAAACTGTGGAAAACCTATAAAATAGAAATATTATAACAATTACTATTTTAAACCGGCGACTTTTTACACTTAACATTAGTTATGTTAATAACTATATTTTTAGTGGATATCTCTATTTTTTAATGCTTTCGACATGAATAATTTGTGAAATAAAATTTGTTATATTAAATTATATATAATACATGCTTACTTTATTACATTTTTTCCAATGTCTGTTAACATCGGTTTTTTAAAAAAGTGATTTTTTATTATCTACACTATTTTTTTTCCACCCATGTTTATTTTTAATATCTAAAAATCACAAAACAATATAATTATTGACATTTTTTCAAAATATTTAATTTTAAAAAATGTTAGTTAACTGTTTATATCTGTTAATAAAACAACTTTTTTAATTTTACAAACAATAAAATTTTATTTTTTCCACTTATTAACATCCCTAATAGTAATAGGTCTTTATTTAAATAAAATGTATTAATACTTATTATGGCAGATATCAACAATCAAATAATTAATCAACAGGCAATTATTTCGAAAGGTTTTTATGACATTCAAATAGATCCATCTTTGGATTTGTTTTTTGAAATCGAAAAATTAAAAAAAGAAAAGAATGCGATTATACTTGCCCATTATTATCAGGAACCTGATATACAGGATATAGCTGATTATATTGGCGATAGTCTAGGTTTAGCTCAGCAGGCCGCCAAAATTAAAGCAGAAATGATCGTTTTTGCCGGTGTACATTTTATGGCTGAAACTGCTAAAATTTTAAATCCCCACAAAAAAGTTTTATTACCCGATTTAAATGCTGGTTGTTCTTTAAGCGATTCTGCTCCTCCACAAGTATTTAAACTTTTTAAGGATAAATATCCCGATCATACAGTCATTACTTATATAAACTGCAGTGCCGGAATGAAGGCATTAAGTGATATTATATGTACTTCCTCTAATGCCAGACAAATTGTAGAAAGCCTGCCTGAGAACCAACCCATAATTTTTGCACCGGATAAAAATTTAGGTGCATATATCAATAAAATTACAGGTAGAAATATGTTGTTATGGAATGGTGCTTGTATGGTTCATGAAATTTTTAGTTTGGAAAAAATTACAAAACTAAAAATTCGTTATCCTGATGCCAAATTCATTGCTCATCCTGAATGTGAAGAATCTATATTAGCGATTGCAGACTATATAGGGAGCACCACTGGACTTTTAAAATATTCTGAAGATAGTACCTCACAAACTTTTATTGTGGCAACAGAGACGGGAATATTGCATCAGATGCAAAAAAATTCTCCCAATAAAACTTTCATTCCTGCACCGCCCAATAACTCTTGTGCTTGTAATAATTGTCCATACATGAAATTAAACACATTGGAAAAATTATATATTTCTATAAAATACGAACTTCCTGAAATTATGATGGATGAACAACTTCTAAATGCTGCCAAAAAACCAATTGATAAAATGCTGGAAATAAGTTATTCCCTTGGTTTATAATTTTTCTCATTTATAAAATAATTTATTCTGCATTTTACATTTTCCCTGATATTAATATAAAATAAATTTATATCACCAATATGGTAGTTTTTTTTATGTATAAATATTTTTCCCATTATATTGGGTTTACACGTCCACAAAATATTATTATGGATTTTAGCATCAACTACTTGTGGAATGATTTTATTGTATCTGAATAATATTCCTCCTTTATTCATTTTTTTTGAATTATATTCATTTGTTATTTTCCACGACAATGGGTTTACAACTACTGATTCGAAATTTTCTTTTTTAACAAATGCAGGCTCATAATTTTTCTTGAATGTTCTCCAACCAACATAACATCCGGTTTGAGAAGAATCTGAACAAGGTTGTAATGATGTAAAATAATTTTTAGGAATCGGCATTCCTATTATATATGCGCAAACAAGTTGGTTTATTAAATTTTTATTTTCAAAAAATTCTTTCAAAAGTCTGCCTGCATGTAATGTTCCCTGGCTATGTGATGCAATTATTATTGGTCTTCCATGATTAAAATTTTCTAGATAATAAACAAATGCTTTTCTTATATCATTATATGCCGTATCAAAATATTTTTTTGATTCTTCATCCTTAATGTAAAATGCTTTGATATGTGCTTGCCTGTATCTAGGTGCAAATATTCTACATGATGCATTAAATACACTAGCTTGATATAAAATTGTTGATTCATCTGTTTTTTTATTTAATTCTTCATTTGATATACTTGCATTCCAATCAATAAATTTTTTATCAGTGTATGTAGTAGGATGAATAAAAAAAACATCCACCATTGAATCCCTGCTTTCATTTTTTAGAATATTTGATACACTATCAGCATTATCTTTTTTCCAAGGATGAGCTGCCCACATGTTTACATTTCTATAATCTATGGTATTGTATATTTTATTTTTATCTGACAATGGTTGTGCCTGTAATATTTTTACATTTAATATCATACTTATTCCAATCAGAATAATGGTTTTAAAACAATTAGTCCATATACAAATTCTTTCGTAATTTTTCATTCTCAAATCTACCGTTCAATTATTGAAAGAAAAAAAATATCAATGTATTATTTATGTTTTTTGAAAAGCATAAACTTTTTTTAAAAGATGTACTGTTGTATACTTTAACAGCTTTTGGTGGCCCTCAAGGTCATTATGGAATGATGTATAAGATATTTGTAAGTAAAAGAAAAGATTTAAGTGAAGAAGAATTTATTGAATATAATTCTTTTTGTCAATTACTTCCAGGTGCAAGCAGTACACAATTAATCAGTTTAATAGGATATAAAAAAGGCGGTTTTAAACTCGCCGTAATCACATTTTTTATTTGGATTTTTCCTGCGTCTTTACTCATGGGTTTATTATCATTGTTGATCACTAATAATAATCAGACTAATATAGGTATATCTCTGTTTAAATTTATTCAACCCATGGCAATAGGTTTTCTATTGTTTGCCTCTTATAAATCCTTTTCAACATCAGTTAAAAATACCATAACACGTATAATTATGTTTGTTGGAATGATTTTTATGTTGTTGTTTTTTAAAACACCATGGATACTTCCAATTTTGATTATTGGTGCCGGTTTAGCTACCAATTTCAGCAGTAAAAGAATACCAAAAAAATCTGATGTAAAACCGCGAGAGATAAAATGGACAAATATTTTAATCTTTGTTTTAATTTTTATGTTTGCTGGTTTACTAAGTGAATCAGCAAGAAAAAATGATTGGAACAATAGAAAATTATACAATGTATTTGAGAATTTTTATCGTTTTGGAAGTTTTGTTTTTGGTGGAGGTGATGTTCTATTGCCTATGATGCTTGATCAATATGTGGAGCGTCCTGATAATAATAAAATTGTACAGAGAAATCCAGGAATTATTAAAGTGGATAAAACAGAATTGATAACCGGTTACGGATTAGTTAAAGCCTTACCCGGACCAGTTTTTTCAATTGCTTCATATACAGGTGGTTTAGCTGTAAAAGAAAAAGGGAAAAAAATTCAAATCTTTGGTTCAATTGTAGGAACAATCGCTATTTTTCTACCAAGTGCTTTGTTGTTGTTTTTTTTCTTTCCTGTATGGCAAAATTTAAAAAAATATGTAGTTGTCTTCAGGGCTCTTGAAGGAATTAATGCAGTAATTGTAGGTGTTATGTTAGCAACGGCATTTTATTTGTTAAGATTTGTTTCTATAGATTTTACTAATTTATTTTCAGTCCTGAATATTGCTATTATTTTAACTACTTTTCTACTGCTTAATAAAACAACAATTTTACCTACATTTATTGTCTTAGGATGTCTATTACTTGGCTGGATTCTCTAATGAAGAATGATAGTATAGTTGTTCATTAATAATTTTCTCAACAGCATCTGGTACTAGATATCGAATTGATTTTTTTCTCTTTATTAAATCTCTTATATAAGTAGATGAAATATGTAGGAGTGGTGCATTGGTAATTCTAATTTTTTTATTTTCTATATTTTTAATTTCAAATCCCGGTCTTTCATATACGTATATTTCATAGTTTTTAAGTATGAAATCTGCGTTTTTCCATTTGTCAATATTTTGAAATCCATCACTTCCCATCAATATAACAAACTTGTATTTTGGATATCTCTCCGAAAGGTAAACTAATGTATTTACTGTATAAGAAGGCTTTGGTAAATTAAATTCAATATCACTACATTTAATTTTCTGGTCTTCTTCTGTTGCTGCTTTTATTAGATTTAATCGGTGTTGTTCGTTTAATAAACCTATATTATTTTTAAAAGGGTTCTGTGGAGAAACGATAAACCATAACTGATCAATATCTGTTTCATTTATAAAATGATTGGCAATCATTAAATGTCCATTATGAATCGGATTAAACGATCCAAAATATAAACCAATCTTCATATATTAAAATTAAATTATTTCTTCAACAATGATTCCTTCTGCTTCATTGATCCTTAAACTTAATCTATAACCTGCCACTAATATAGAAATGGGATCATTAAATGGGGCAATTTTATCTATTGTAATAATTTCACCAGGAATTAATCCCATTTCCATTAATTTTATATAGAGTTCATCATTTTCAAATGATCGAATGATTACTTTTGTTCCTATTTTTATTTCAGATAATTTTTTATACATTTTAAAAACTGATTAACAAAGGTACTTTAATCTTAAGTATTTTATTTCCCAAATAAGAAACATCAATATGCTGGTTAATTTTCATTTTTTACACTCAATTACATTAACAGAAAGACAAAAGTTAAAAATATTTTTAACTCAAATTATTAAATCTGAAAAAACGAAAGTAGAAAAACTTGATATTATTTTTTGTTCGGATGATTATTTGCTTCAAATCAATAGAAGTTTTTTAAACCATGATTATTTTACTGATATTATTACTTTTGATTTAACTCCAAAAGAAAGTGTTGCAAAAATAGGTGAAATATATATTAGTGCAGAATGTATAATTAACAACGCAAAAGAATTTAACACTACGATAAAAGAAGAAATCCATAGAGTGATTTTTCACGGCCTTTTACATTTATGTGGCTACAAGGACAAAACCAAGATCGAAAAAACACGCATGACCCTAAAAGAAAACGAATACCTTTCAAAATATTTCATTTAGCTGTTTCACGTGA
Source organism: Chitinophagaceae bacterium (assembly GCA_947448685.1). Taxonomy (GTDB): domain Bacteria; phylum Bacteroidota; class Bacteroidia; order Chitinophagales; family Chitinophagaceae; genus Ferruginibacter. Next base: position 19,616 of record CANFOP010000005.1, read on the forward strand.
AACACAAGTAGATACTTTTCGGTTTCCATCGTTTCACGTGAAACATAATATTAAACATAATAAAACAAACGAATTATTATAGTTTCAAAAAACTTGTTTAGTATCTTTGCGCTAATATGTTTCAACAATATGATGTTATTGTAGTAGGTGCAGGCCACGCAGGCTGTGAGGCTGCCGCTGCTGCTGCCAATATGGGTAGTAAGGTATTGCTTATTACTATGAATATGCAAACCATTGCCCAAATGAGTTGTAATCCTGCGATGGGCGGAATCGCAAAAGGACAAATCGTTAAAGAGATAGACGCCCTGGGTGGATATAGTGGAATTGTAACCAATAGAAGCATGATTCAATTTAGAATGCTGAATCGTTCAAAAGGACCCGCAATGTGGAGCCCCAGAGCACAAAGCGACAGAATGCTATTTGCTGCTGTATGGAGAGAAATGCTGGAAGAAACCCCCAACCTCGATTTTTATCAAGACACGGTACATCAATTAATCATTGAAGATAATATAGTAAAAGGCGTTGTGACAGGATTAGGTCACCAAATCTATGCGAAATCAGTAGTACTGACCAATGGAACTTTTTTAAACGGAATAATACATATAGGTGAAAAAAACTTTCAAGGAGGACGAGTAGCAGAGAAAGCAGCAACCGGCATTACTGAGCAACTGGTTTCTTTGGGTTTTGAAAGCGACCGATTGAAAACCGGAACACCTCCAAGAATAGATGGAAGAAGTTTGGATTATTCGAAAATGGAAGAGCAAAAGGGTGATGAGGAAATAATTGGATTCAGCTATTTGGAAAAACCATTGTTAAAACCCGAAAATCAAAGAAGTTGTTATATTACCTATACAAGCAACGAAGTACACGATATATTAAAGCAAGGTTTTGAAAGTAGCCCTATGTTTCAGGGGAGAATTCAAGGAACAGGACCAAGATATTGTCCGAGCATTGAAGACAAAATAAACAGATTTGCAGAAAGAGACAGGCATCAATTATTTGTGGAGCCCGAAGGGTGGAATACTGTTGAGATTTATGTGAATGGGTTCTCAACCTCTTTATCCGAAGATATTCAATATCAAGCACTTAGGAAGGTTCCGGGCTTTGAAAACTGCAAAATGTTCCGTCCCGGCTATGCAATTGAGTATGATTATTTTCCACCAACCCAGTTAACGTTCAGTCTTGAAACCAAACTTATCAGCGGTTTGTTTTTTGCGGGCCAAATTAATGGTACAACAGGATATGAAGAAGCCGCTTGCCAGGGATTAATGGCCGGCATTAATGCGCACCAAAAATCAACAAATCTCGAACCACTGGTTCTAAAAAGAAGCGAAGCATATATTGGAGTGCTGATCGATGATTTGATAAATAAAGGAACCGATGAGCCATACAGAATGTTTACAAGTAGAGCAGAATACAGAACGTTGTTAAGGCAGGATAACGCAGACATAAGATTAACAGAATTAAGTTATAAATTAGGGTTGGCTTCTCAAGAAAGAATGGACAACCTGATGAAGAAAAGAGAAAAAGTAGAAATGCTGAAAGATGTTATTGCTGTTAAAAATATTGAACCGGATCATATAAATGAATATTTAAAAAGCGTTTACTCGTCACCGTTAGTAATAAAACAGAAGATAGCACAGGTATTGCTGAGGCCGGGAATAGACTTAAAAAGTATGATACTAAACTCATCATACTTACAGGAAATACTTGGTGAATACGAAAACGATATTATAGAGCAGGCTGAGATTCAAATAAAATATGAAACCTATATTCAAAAGGAAAAAGAATTGGTGGAAAAAATGAATCAACTTGAAAACTTGCTGATTCCGGATAATTTTAATTACAATAAACTGGTGTCCTTAAGTAATGAAGCAAGACAAAAGTTTATTAAAATTCAGCCAAGAACACTGGGTCAGGCATCCAGAATTTCAGGCGTGAATCCAAGTGATGTACAGATTTTAATGGTATATATGGGAAGATAAAATAAGCAGGATAGTAAATGAAAAACAGACAGGAGATATTTACAGAAACGCAAAATTTCTTAGAAAGCCACCAGATTCATATTTGTTCAAAAGATGACAATAGGCCCTGGGGAGGTTTTTTTGTGATAGATGATAAGTCAACGGATAAATTTCTTGAATTTTTTTTTCCTTCTCTGGATAAAACACTCTTGCTAAAAGATAAAATAAGCCCTAAAATTTTATTGGTTGAACCCCAAAAAAAACTAAGTTGGCAATACCACTACAGACGGTCTGAAATCTGGAAATTAATTGAAGGAGAATGCGCAATTATAAGAAGTAAAACAAACGAAGAAACCCCGCCTCAAAAGTTAATTCAACATGAAATTATAATACTTGAGCAAGAAGAGCGACATAGGCTAATCGGATTGAGCGATTGGGGTAAAATAGCCGAATTGTGGATACATTCAGATTCTGCTAATCCAAGTGATGAAAATGACATTGTAAGACTGGTGGATGATTTTGGCCGTTAAAATAAATTCATTGAAAGTTCGTTATTATAATATCCGCCATTTTATAAAATGTATTTTATGAAAAAATTGCTATTGTTTATTGTCATTTTTCCAGCCCTTTTATCTGCCCAAAAAAAGAATGTTTTAAAAACCAATCTTTGTGGCTTAGCCATCAATAACTACAATTTGATTTATGAGACATCAATAAGCAAAAAGTTTTCTGTATCATTTGGTTTTAGAAATATGCCCAAAGCAAAACTTCCATATCTTAATGAGATACAAAAACAGTTTAATCAAAAAGAGGTAGACTTAAATATTTTTAAATTAGGAAATACAGCGGTTACCACAGAATTCCGCTTGTATCTTGGAAAGCACAAAATGAAGGGTTTTTATTTTGCACCGTATGGAAGATACGCAAATTTCAATCTTACTTTTCCTATAGAGTATCCCGACACAACCCAAAGTAAAGGAATAGCACCTATTCAAATGGACGGAAAAATTTCTTCTTACAGCGCAGGATTAATGATGGGGGTTCAATTTAATCTTTCTAAACGAGTGGTTTTTGATTTATGGATTTTAGGAGGGCATTATGGGAAATCGACAGGGGTTTTAAGAGCCTCAAACATAAGCCCCGAACTATCACCAGACGACCAAAATTCACTACAAAACAGTTTGAACGACCTTAAAAATCTTGGTCCATTTTCTTTTAAAGGAAAAGTAAACTCCTCCACCTCTGCAGAATTAGCAACAACCGGGCCTTGGCTTGGACTAAGAACGCTTGGCCTAACTGTGGGATACAGATTTTAAAAAGGTAAAAGAGGATTTTTTAAAAAAATCCTCTTTTACAAGTTCAGTTAAGCGGCATTGTTTTTTCCTCCCAACAAAAGCAATTCATTTACCTGAATTTCGGTTATGTAACGTTTGTTTCCATCTTTGTCAGTATAATCTTTTGTGATCAGTTTTCCATCTATAGCCACTTCCGCACCCTTGTTTAGATATTTTTCGGCTATATCAGCAAGTTTACCCCACGCAACAAGATTATGCCACTGGGTTTCTTTTACTTTTTCTCCTTTAGCATTGGTATAGATTTCATTTGTTGCAACAGAAAATTTCACCAGTTTTTTTCCGGTGTCTGTTGTTTTTATTTCCGGTTGTTTTCCAAGGTTTCCAATTAATTGAACCTTGTTTCTTAAAGAGTACATAGGGATGTTTTTAAATGTTAACGATTAATATTTCAGTAAAAGGAGGCGCCTTCTTTTTACGGAACAAAGATGAAGTAGTTAGCCCTTCAATTAATAGCATTAAGCATTTATTGTTGAAAAAAAACAGTTACAAACGTTTAAATCACATTAGCAATCAACAACTGTATTTTATTTTAGTGAAAAAAATGGAACCATTAAATTACCCTTCCAAACTTTGCCATTATTGTAAAAAAGAAATCAGAGGCCGTTCTGATAAAAAATTTTGTAATGATTATTGCAGAAATATCTACAATAATCAACTGCATTCGATTGAAAATAATTTAATCAGAAATATAAATTATGCTCTGGGAAAAAACAGAAGAATATTAGATGAATTGGCATCAGCGGAAAGAATAGTGAAAATAAAAAAAGAAGAACTTCTTTATTTAGGCTTTCATTTTAAGTATCATACGCATAATTATAAAAGCAAAACGGGAACAGTCCTTTATGGGTGCTATGATTTTTTTTATTTTACAATTAATGACGAATGGTGTGTATTTATAAGAAATTAAATCAGGCCGAAAGCTTTAACTTTCCTTGAATGTAGTTTATTTCTTTGTTGTTTAATTCGTTTTCTGATGGCGAATTTGATTCTTCCATTTCAGAGGTTATTCTTTTTACAATATCCTTTAAAGAAGATATTTTTTGAATAGCATATGGAATGGTATCCAAGCCAGATACAAATTTTAAAACATAGTTGTAAATCCCAATTAGGCTGCCCACAAGAAGTGTTGCACCAAACATACTCGACGAAATAATCAATGAACTCGCAATGATTATTAATACAAGCATTTCCATAATACCAAAATTAATAGCCTCTTTGTCAGAAATCTTTATTTGCCACTTTTTCAAATTTGAGTAATGTTGTTTAACGGAAACTTCATTGCCAAAGGCAATCACACTAACCTGTTTTTCCAACTCATCGTTTTTCAAACGATTTAATTTACTGACTTTTTTTCCGTAAAAAAAACTGATAATTACTACCGGAATCAACATTAATAAACAAAGCAACACGACATTTCTATTATAGAAATAAAGCAGCACCAATGAACCGAATATATTAAAGACAGCTTCGATTATATAGGTCAGATCAGACTCCAGAAAATCTACGACCTCTCGAGAAAGTGTACTGTGTGCACTGAGTTTGGAAATGTCTTTATTAGCACCCCTTTTGGTTAAAAATCGTGTAACCAAGGATGTATAAATTGCTGTGTAAGTTCTGGTATCGTACATGTGCCTCAGCGTACCAATTATCAGCCATGCAAAATGAATGGCTGATAATAAAATTAAACCACGGTAACTTCCTTTTATAATATCATTCACGGCCACACCCAAAAAATAAGGCCTAAGAAGAGCCCCCAACATTTCTACAGAATAAAGGGAATAGGTAATAGATAGTTTTAAATAATATTTTTTCACCAGCCGCTCAATAACATCAATTGCAGACATACTTTTTTCTTTTATTAATAAATAATATTCCAATTGACATAATTGTCAATTCAAGCAGAAATAAATGGGTTAGAGGTAAACAATCTTATTGATTAAACATTTCTGTTTTGTTCTCTCAAACTAACAGAATTGTTTTTTATACCTTTTATAAGTCCTTTGCAAGAAGGGGTGCCGCAAGAACAAGTGAAAGACTCCATGGTATCATCTAAAAACTGAGCATAATCAAGCGTAAACTCTTCATTTTTTCTGATTGTTCGAGTTGCTATTACATCGAGTCCTTTATAAACGGTGTTGGCTTCACAACTATGGTTTTGGGGAGCCCATTCAGCAGGATTGTTATCCCACAGCAAAAATACTTCATTGCTGACGGGATAAGCATATTTTCTAAAATTTTCAAGTTCTTTAACAGACCAGTTATCTCTTATATATGAGTGCGTGGCAATTCGCTGAGAACGCCCTTCTCCTTTGAAAATAATTTCCCCTTTTTCTATATCTCTTACGGCGTAAATTCCATAGCCACTGATGGAATTACCCCTCATGGTATATTTTTTTTGTTTTTGTTGGTGTCTCTCAATTCCCTCCTCAATTATTTTTTGTAAGAAATCAGATTTACTGATACCACTGTATTTTAATATATAGTCAGCAGAACCCTCATAACCATTATCATAGAATACAGAACAAGTAAAATTTATTTCAAGAAAAAACAATTCTCCCTTACCATTCATGCGGAAATCCAGTCGCGCATAACCTACGCCGCCAAATCCATTAAAGACGGCCGCGGAAGCATCTTTTAATTGTTGAGCAAGCGCGTTGTCTTCAACGGGAATATTTGCATTTGGATGCAGCTCCGAAGTTTTTAATGAATAGGTTTTAAAAGCATTTCCCATACGAAAGCGATATTCAACAGGAGTATAAACGGTTATTTTTTTATTTTGTTTGTTACCTGCAACAAGCATGACGGTGAACTCTCTTCCATCAATATATTCTTCCACCAAAATGGGACCATATTCATCAAAAATGGCTGCTACTTTTTCTAATAGCGCCTCCTTGTCATTAACCAGCGAAGATGAATCAATGCCCAAACTATCTCCTGCTTTGCAAGGTTTTACAAATAAAGGATAACGCAAATGCCTACACGAAAATTCTATTTCTTCAATGGTTTCTATTATTGCATATGCCGGGGTATTAACACCGACTGTATATGCAACATACTTCATCAAATCTTTTGGCGGGTCATATAATACAGACGTGGGTCCGGTAAAGGGAAGATTTAGATTTTCTAGAAAATAAATTACATCTATGGAGGGAATTTCCCAATCCAGATAACCTTCACAAAGATTTACAAAAATATCATAGTTTTTTTTACGTAAGTTCTTTAACTGTTTGTATGTGGTAAGTTTATTTAAAAAGACATGGTCAACCGTGCTATTGGCAATCAATCCTGAAAGATTTCTTGGCGGGTCGTAATGCTGATAGTCGACAGCCGATGTTGAGTAGTCGGGTTGTAAAACACATATTTTCAATTCTTTTTGATTTGACATTTTTTACGGGCTTTAAACAATTGATTTTATTTGAGCTCTTATAATTGCATCAACAATAATTTCCTCAATCAGTGTATAAAAATGTTTGTTTGAAAACTTTAAAATTGCGCCAATGGATGTGTAATTTTCATCTTCGCTGAGGCCGCACTGAGCATTTATCTCTAACACAAACAGTTTATTTGTGTTTAGGTCTTTTCTGATATCTACCCTTGCATATCCCATTCCTTTATTTGAAACAAAGGCGCTCCAAGATATATTTTTTAAGGGCTCTATTAATTCTGTTTGGGGTAAGCCGTATTCATAAAAATTTTCTTGATGGGGCATAGAAGTTTCAGTTTCATAAATTTCCCATAGTCTGTCAAAACTCAAAAACCTTTCTTTTTCCGGCAATGACGGGTGAAAAACCCTTTCAACCGGTGTGTAAATGATTGCATCTTCGGGCCTGTCATATGAACCCGAAATGAGAACCGTGTATTCCGGACCTGATATAAATTTTTCAGCAATTAAACCGTCGGTTGTGAGATTCCAGCCCTTATAGCCATTAAACAACTCTTCCAACAAGCCAAGCATTTCATCTTTTGTTTCCACTACATTTTTAATACCAACTCCCATGCTACCACCCGATACAGAGGGCTTGATAATAATGGGTGGCTCAATGATCTCAAGTATATGTTGAGCATTAATTTCCGGGGAGTTTATTGCTATCCATTTTGCATTTGATACCCCGTACTCATCAAACGCTTTCTTCATGGGTATTTTTGATGTGGTGATTGAATAAAAATATTCATCAGCACCCGTATAGATAAGATTCAATTCTTCGAGTTTTCTTATAACCGAAATGCCGGGTGTTCCATTTTTTTCGTCACCATCACACAGATTTAAAACAATAGGAAAAAGATGACTGTCTTTTTTTTCGAGGGAAATAGTATGGAGTATTTCTTGAAAAGTATTGATTGCAACCGGCTGCCAAACCCATTGAATGCCCAATTCTTTAAATACCCTTGTATATTCTTCAATGCTTTGTGAGAAGTCGTAATAGTAATTAATATTATCATCTGCTGATTCAATGTAAGGGGCAAGAACCCATACTTTAATTGTATGCTTATCTGGTATTGTTGGATTTATATCTAAAAAATTTTGTAGCAGAGACATGTATTAAGATGGTTGTTTCGACAGGGTAATTTTTACAAAAGAGTTTAATTGATAATTCTGTAATGCTGCATTTGACAGAAACATTGCACCCTTGATGTTTTTTAAACAATTGACAGTTCTGCAGTTGCATTCAAATGGTTGTGACATGTTTAGTTCTGTTGAAGGATAAAAAAAACACAACTCATCATTTGTGTTTATATTTTTTAATGCTATTAAACGCATGCTGTCTGTGTTAAAAAAAACGTTGGGCTCGCAACTGTGATTGGTGTATTGTAAGAATTCGGGAAAAAGAGAAATGTGCTGGCTGCCGGAAATTTGTATGGTTAAGTAATTGGGTTCTGCAAATGTTTCCTTTGCAGAAAAACAACAAATTTCATCCCCCGCATTAAATGAAAGTAAAGCAAACAAGCCATATTGTTGCAGCTTTTCATTAAACAACACTTTAGCAAACGAGTGTTTACTTATTTCAATGAAAGAAGCGCTTATTTGGGAATCATGAGACATGAAAGTGGTTTGGGATATCTTTTTAAAGATACAACTAACCAACAAAAAAACACGAGAGGCTATGAATTTTTACAAAGAGATAAAACAATATCCTTATGAGAGGGAAAGCTTTTATATAATCTTTCAGCATCAGCCATTTCGAAATCATTAAAGTCAAAACCCGGAGCAACAGTACATCCTACAAAAGAGAACTGGCTATCCTTGGCAGGACAGCTTGCAAACCAACAGTTTGCCGGAACAACATACTGAAACACCTCCCCATTTTTAATGTCTGAACCAAGGCGCACAATTTCTAAATTTCCGGATGGAAAAATAATATAAATCAATAAGCATCCACCTGAATAGAAGTGCCAGCATTCGTCACTTTTAATTCTATGAAAGGCAGAAAACGAACCTTGTTCCAGCAAGAAATATATAGCAGTGGCAAAGCTTCGGGGTCCATTGAACCTGTCGGGTAACGAATCTCCTGGAATATATTCAGCACTTTTATAAGTTTCACAAAACCAACCACCTTCAGGATGGGGCAATAAACCGTAATGTTGAATAAGTTCTGCTGGGGTCATTTATTAGTTATAAATTATCATATTGATAAATAGGGTCAATTTCAAAACCCGGACCCATTTCACAAACCGGATTAATGATTCCGTCGTGTAATCCATATACCCACCCATGTAAATGTGGCCTTTGTTCATGTTTCCATGATTTTTGAATAATGGATGTTTTGGCAAGATTCATGATTTGTTCTTTCACATTTAATTCAGTGAGCCTGTTTGCTTTTTCTTCAATACTACTTTTGTTGTCTATCTCGGCCTGATGAATTCTATAAACGTCTTTAATATTTCTGAGCCATTTATCAATGATACCTAAAGAGTGATTCTCCATGGCGGCTCTAATACCGCCACAACCATAGTGACCGCAAACAATAACGTGTTTTACTTTTAGCACTTCAACTGCATATTCGAGCACACTTAAAAGATTTATATCGGTATGAACAACCAGGTTGGCAATGTTTCTGTGAACAAAAATTTCACCCGGTTGTGTTCCTGTTATTTTATCAGCGGGAACACGACTGTCGCTGCAGCCAATCCATAAAAACTCAGGAGTTTGAATGTGCGATAGTCGTGAAAAAAAACCAGGGTCGGCTTTAATTTGTTCGGTTGCCCAGGACTTATTTTTTTCTAACAGCGTTTCATAAGCATTTGCCATAATTTCTTAGTCCGTTTACATACTAATTAAATATTCATACCGCCACAGGCGCTGATTGTTTGCCCGGTGATATAATTTCCTAAATCACTTCCCAAAAAAAGACACACGTTGGCGATGTCTTCAGCACTTGCAAATCTACCAAGAGGAATCAGGGATTTATATTTATCGGCGCTGTCTCCATCTTTTAAATAACTTGTCATATCTGTTTCAACAAATCCGGGGGCAACAGCATTGCAACGAATATTTCTGCTTCCCAACTCTTTCGCAACGCTTTTTGTAAATCCGATAACACCCGCTTTACTTGCAGCATAACTACTTTGTCCTGCGTTTCCCATTTCTCCAATAACACTGCTCATATTGATGATGCTCCCCTGCTTTGCTTTCATCATTGGCTTGATTACCTGTTTGGTCATATTGAACACACTATTCAAATTAACCTGAATTACCTCGTTCCATTGCTCTGGGGTCATTCGTAAAAGTAAATTATCTTTAGAGATGCCGGCATTGTTAACACAAACATCAATTTGACCAAAGGTTGACAATACATCATTAATAAAAGTTTCGCATGCAACATAATCAGAAGCATTGCTTTGAAAGGCTTTTGCCTTTACACCCATTGCTTCAATTTTATTTACAAGTGCATTCGCCTTTTCCTTACTGCTGTCGCTAACAAAAGAGAACGCCACATTAGCGCCATTTTCTGCAAATTTTAACGCTACGGCTTCACCAATGCCTCTGGCAGCGCCGGTAACAACTACTGTTTTTCCTTTTACCAAGTTCATGAGTTAGTTTTTATATAGATGACTAAAAAAGTTTTTAAAAACCATTTTTATATTGAGCACAAAAGTAGTCAGGAGGTGGAGATTAACCAATAAATACATTAAGAAATAATTTCTTCAAGAATTTCCTCAACAATTTTTCTTTCGTTGCTCAATCTTGGTATTTTATGTTGACCCCCTACTTGTTCTTTTTTTTGTAACCATTTTGAAAAAGTTCCTTTTGGCAAAGAGTGTATTTTGGGTGGACCGAGTGCGATGTCTTTGAATCTCTTTGCTTCATAGTCGCTGTTTATATTTTTTAAAGCTGTATCCAATTCATTTTTAAATTCATCCAATGAAGAGGGTTGTTGATCAAATTCAATCAGCCATTCGTGGGCGCCGTTTTGTTGTTTAGAAAAATAAATTGGCGCGGCGGTATAATCTGAAACGATAGAATTGGTTTTTTGAGCGGCCACAGCAATGGCTTTATCGGCGTTATCCACAATCACTTCTTCACCGAATGCATTCATATAATGCTTTAATCTGCCGGTTACCTTAATCCTGTATGGATTTAGGTGAGTAAACAAAATAGTATCTCCTACCAAATACCTCCAAAGCCCACCGGTTGTACTAATGATCAATGCATAGTTTTTGTTTACTTCAACATTATTCAAACCAACCGTTTTAGGGAATCGTTTACCGTATTCTTCAACGGGCATAAACTCATAAAATACTCCATGCTCGGTGAAAAGCGTCATTCCATCGTCTTCGGGGCTTTCTTGTCCGGCAAAAAATCCTTCACTGGCATTGTATATTTCCAGGTAGTTAATAGGCTTGCCAATAATTTTTTCAAAATGCTCACGGTAAGGAATAAACGAAACGCCACCATTAATATATAGTTCTAAATTGGGCCACACTTCATGAATGGTTGACTTGCCGGTGATTTCGAGAATTCTTTTTAAAAGAATCAGCGTCCATGTGGGTACTCCAGCAATGGAAGTTACATTTTCGTTTGCTGTGGACTGCGCAAGCGTTTCAATTTTTTCTTCCCAATCATCCATCAATGCCACACTTAGTTCGGGGGTTCGAAGCCATTGTCCCCAAAAGGGAGTGTTTTGCATTAATACGGCACTCAGGTCACCATATTGAATTTCGTCATTGATGACATTGATTTGATGAGAGCCGCCTATTACCAAACCTTTGCCAGTGAGCAAGTCGCTTGATGGGAAGTTCTTATAATAATTGGAAAGCACGTCTTTGCTTGCTTTAAAATGATTTTCTTTCAAGCTGTCCTCGCTGATAGGGATAAATTTACTTTTGTTATTAGTTGTACCGCTACTTTTGGCAAACCATTTAACTGGTGTATTCCAAAGAATATTATCTTCTCCTTCCAGCATTTTTTCAATATACGGAAACAACTGTTCATACTCATGAACGGGAACCCTGCGTTTAAATTCTTTAATTGAAAAAAGATTTGAAAATTGGTATTGTTTTCCAAATGCCGTGTATTGAGCAGAGGAGACCAAATTTTGCAATACATCTCTTTGTGCCTCCATTGGATGATCGGTCCAGTTTTTAATGCGCCACAGACGCATTCTCGCCAACTTTGATATGGTGGAGGAAAGCAACTTCATTTATGGAAAGATAAATAAATTATTTTTAAAAAAGAGAGGGATTTGATTACTGCCTGGCTGCTTGTTCGTGTAAATAATCTTTTCTTTTTAGTTCAAAATTTCTACCCAGATATAATCTTCTCACCTGCTCATCTCCCGCGAGTTCTTCAGCAGACCCGTGCTTGAAAATTTTACCGTCAATTAACAGATAAGCGCGGTCACAAATAGACAAGGTTTCGTTTACATTATGATCGGTGATCAGGATTCCTATGTTTTTAAACTTAAGCTTTGCAATGATTTCCTGAATATCTTCTACCGCAATTGGATCAACGCCTGCAAAGGGCTCATCCAATAAAATAAATTTAGGATCTACGGCTAATGCTCTGGCGATTTCAGTTCTTCTTCTTTCTCCACCACTCAGTGTATCTCCATTATTTTTTCTTACATGCTGAAGGCGGAATTCATTTATTAATGATTCAAGTTTGTTTTGCTGTGCCGCTTTATCAAGTTTTGTCATCTCCAACACTGCTTTAATATTGTCTTCCACACTTAGTTTTCTGAAAACACTTGCCTCTTGCGGAAGATAGCCGATTCCCAATTGGGCTCTTTTGTACATCGGCATTTGGGTGATATCTTTTTCATTTAATAAAACCTGTCCGCTGTCAGGTTTTACAAGCCCCACCACCTGATAAAAGGATGTGGTTTTGCCTGCACCATTTGGTCCAAGCAGACCAACGATTTCGCCTTGACGAACATCAAATGAAACATCATTCACAACGGTACGACTTCCATAGCGCTTAGTCAGATTGTTTGTATGAATGGAAAGCGGGATCATTAGATTTTTTACAAAAATAACAGAAGTTGATTAGCCGATATAAAATAAATTCAAATTTTTCAAAAGAAAGCCAGCGCATAATTAAACAAAGTTTGATAAAAAATGAATAGGTAGTATCTTTAACACAATTATTATTGAGTATTAAAAATAAGTCTTAGATAATAGTTTCCAATAACGAAAGTCAATAATTGTAATGTTAAAAGGCAAAAAAAAGTTAAAATGAAAGTAATAGACCATATTAACCAATCAGATAAAACGCTCATATCATTTGAAATTTTGCCTCCCCTTAAAGGAAAGGGAATACAATCATTGTATGATCATTTGAATCCACTGATGGAATATAGTCCGGCATTCATTAATGTTACTTATCACAGAAGCGAGCATATTTTCAAAAAAAAATCAGATGGGTCATTTGAAAAAGTGGTGGTGAGAAAAAGGCCGGGCACAGAATCTATTTGCGCTGCCATCATGAACAAGTACAATGTTGATACCGTTCCGCATTTGATTTGCGGTGGATTTGGAATTAATGAAACCGAAGATGCATTGATAAATCTGAATTATTTAGGAATTGACAATGTGCTGGTATTGAGAGGAGATGCAGCCAAAAACGAATCAACTTTTGAGCCAGAACCAGGGGGGCATCAATATGCCATAGATTTATTAAAGCAAGTGGTAAATTTAAATGAAGGTGTTTATCTGGAAGAAAACCTAAAAAATACTTCCAAAACAAAGTTTTGTATTGGAGTAGCCGGCTATCCTGAAAAGCATTTTGAAGCGCCCAATATGGAAAGCGACTTAAGGCACTTAAAAGCAAAAGTAGATGCCGGGGCAGATTATATAATAACCCAGATGTTTTTTGATAATGCCAAGTATTTCAGTTTTGTAAAATCCTGCAGAGAAATTGGAATAACGGTTCCAATAATTCCCGGATTAAAACCCATTTACTCAAAAAAACAACTGACTATTTTACCCAAAACATTTCATATAGACCTTCCTACACCATTATCTGAGGCTGTTGCTGCATGTAAAACAGATACAGATGTCGAAAAAATTGGCCAGGAATGGCTGTTGCACCAATCTCAGGAGTTAAAGGCTTCGGGTGTACCAGTGCTGCATTACTATACACTTGGCAGGCCTCATGTAGTAGCCAATGTGGTTAAAGAGTTGCTTTAATCAGATAAAAAATAAATTAACTATTATTGCCACTTTTAGCTTAAAGCAGGGTTTAATTCTCGTAAATTGAATAAAAAGAGCAATAAATATCACCCAAAAGCGTTTTAAAATATGTAAAACGCACAAAATGAATAAGAGGTACAGTTCTCAGGAAGTAGTTGTTAACTTCAATACAAGGTTTATCAAAAGCAAAAACTATCTATTACAAGGAATAAATTTCAAAAAAAACAATATAGCCTCATTTAAAGAAGCTTGTTGGAATAATCTATTGCCGGATATTTTGCCTGAGCTTTTTCAGGATTTTGATGAAATTTCATGTTTAAATACATGGCAAATAAGAAACAACCCCCATCTATTATTATTGGAAATGTCTGAAAGACCTTCAGCTATGGATTTTTCAAAATCCATAGATCCGAATATTTTTTTGGCCTTATCCAATTTAAACTAGTCCTTTTTATTCAATCATTAATCTTGCTGATAATGTAATCAGGTCATATTATAGTAGCCCCCTTTTATTTTGCATTCGAGCTCACTCTCCTCAATAGTAGCGGCTGTAAAAAGTATTTTTTATATTTCCTTTTAATTTATTTCAATATCTTTAATATAGTTTATTAAACTAAAAAAAAGAAAAATGGATACGCAAAAAGTAGACATGTTTATATTGTCAAATGGAAAGTTTTTTGAAAGCCACCATATCAATATGATCAGAGAAAGATTATTGGCTATTGATGATTCAAAGTGGGTAGCGATATCTACCATTCAATTCAAAGATCCTACGACTTCGCTGATTGTATCAATTTTGGCGGGAAGCATGGGAATTGACAGATTTATTATTGGAGATAGCGGACTTGGAGTTGGAAAGTTGCTCACGTGTGGAGGTTTTGGTATTTGGACAATTGTTGACTGGTTTCAAATACAAAAAGCTACCAGAGAGAAAAACCTAGAAAAAATCCAACAGTTTTTATATTAATGTCATTTAGCAGGAATAAGTTATACGGAATAATATTAACTGCCTGTATTGCTGGATATACCTGGATTTACTTATCCTGTTTGTGGGGCATCAAAGGAAGCCGTTCCGTCAATATGTGCTTTATAAAAAGTATTACCAATATCCCTTGTCCCTCTTGTGGTTCAACAAGATCTGTTCTGGCATTGATAAATGGTCGATTTTTAGAATCATTATACTTGAATCCAATGGGCTTTTTAATTGCAATCATTATATTCTTTGCGCCTATTTGGATTATTTCGGACATGGTTACAAAAAGCAGTTCTTTTTTAATGTTTTATTCCAAAATGGAACGCTATCTTAAAAAGCCCGCGTTTTCAATTCCTTTAATATTGCTTGTGATAATTAATTGGATTTGGAATATAAAAAAGGGAATATGATACAACCCAAAAAATTCATGTATAGTCCTGGTGAACATGAAGCAGAAACGGCTTCCAGCAGTTATCTAATGTCTTTAATTGCAATTATAGTTGGGGCGCCTCTGCCAATATTAAATCTTCTCGCAACAATTATTTTTTATCTGAGTAATAGAAAATCCACCTATTTCGTAAGATGGCACTGTACACAAGCGTTGCTTTCACAACTATCTATGCTATTTATCAACAGCATTGGTTTTTGGTGGACCATTTCAATTTTTTTTACGAGTGAAACAATAACGAACAAATATATTGCTTACATGATTTCAGCTATCATCTTTAACATCGCTGAGTTTTTTGTAACTCTTTATGCGTTAATTCAAACAAGAAAAGGGCTACATGTGGAGTGGTGGTTTTATGGTAGTCTTACAAATATTCTTTGCAAAAGCGTCTAAATAGCTGGAGTTGTTTTTATAAATAAAATGCGACGCATGATACATTCTCTCCCAATAAAAAAATAGTTTACATGAAGAAAATTCTTTTACAGGGAACTTTATTAACGGTATTGTTTTTTGGAACATGGTTTTTGTTCGCACAAATAAATTGGATGACAATTTTTAAAGTTCAAAAAGCAACAGAAAACACCGAACAAAAACTGGGTAAACTTTTCTGGGATGTGTTTAAAAAAACGGAAAAAGAAAATACTAATAAGCATCTAAAGTGCAACATAGACAGTATGGTATCATATATATGTGAAGCCAATGGCATTAACCGAACAAAAGTAAAGGTGCAGATTGTAGAAAAAGATGAAATCAACGCTTTTGCATTGCCAAATGGATATTTAATCATTTACACCGGACTAATTTCAAACTCAGCCAGTCAAGAAGAGTTGGCGGGTGTTATAAGCCACGAATTAGCCCACATTGAACTTAATCATGTAATGAAAAAGTTGATTCAGGAAATCGGATTTTCTGTAATTAGTTCCATGACCAGCGGAAGCGGGGGTGCAACCATAATAAAAGAGGCAACCAAGTTGTTGTCTTCTTCGGCATATGAAAGAAAATTAGAAAAAGACGCTGACATCAAAGCAGTTGACTATTTGGTCAAAGCAAACATAAACCCTCATCCCTTTGCAAATTTTCTTTTTAAAATGTCGGAAAAGGAAAAGGATAAAACAAAACAATTAACATGGATTAGCACACATCCCGATTCAAGGGAAAGAGCAGATTATATTGTCGCTTATTCTAAAAATATAATCAACAACTATCGCCCTGTGTTGTCAACAGAAAGCTGGAAAAAAATACAATCGGAAATCAAAAAAGACCAATAGAAAAAGGACCGATTCCCAGATAGAAAAACCACTATTAAATTCTAAACGAATAAATTACTGTAGGTTTTTTTTGAACAGCAGTATTCCAAAAGAGGACATATCTATCAGTTGGTAATTTTTTATCAAAGAGTTGTTTAGGTGATCATTAATCAATTTCCCATCTAGAATTATATAATCAAGCGCGGGTATTTGTTGGGTAATGTTACGTGATAGGTTATTGATGTTCCCCACAAAAAAATATTTGTTTTTCCATTTTCTATTGTTCCACATATAAGGAAATACCCCCGCATCGTTTTTGCATATAAATCCAATGTTTAATCCACCCACTTCCAGCCATTGATTAAACTCGCGATATTTATAAATTACATTCTTGTTGTTAGGCAAGGAGTTGTAAAAGGTTCTATTTAAGGCACCTTCATTGAATGTGCGGGTATACTTTCCAAATGGTATAACCGGCCTTTGATTATTGAAAACAATCCCCCAAAAACTTATCAATACCGTTAAATGAATCCAAGCGCGATAATAAGGCATGTTTTTTATAACAAACAAATTAGATAAAGAAAGGATTATGAATGCGGGAATTAACAATCGGGTATGCCAAATCTGCCACTTGAGCAATGCAGAAAAAATTATAATGGTTAATAAAAAAACAAACAGCCCACCCGCCCAAATTGTAAAACCATTTTTTTTATAGATGAAAAATGCAGAAAAAAATACGAGTATAGAAGTAAAAAAAAGCAAGAAATTAGGAACAGAATCCTCTTCAAAATAATTTTTAATTTTCATTTCGGGTATTGAAAATTTAAAGCCACCGAAATTTAATTCAGGATCATCAACAGAAGGAAGATTAAAATAACGATGAATTTTTTCAACAGTTTGGTAAACCGGTAAAATATTGAAAGGAGGACAAAGTTGTACGGAAATGTTTTTAACGGCATTTGAAACAATTGATTTGGTATTGATTATTTCATTCTGATAAAAAAATTTTTCTTTTTGGTCCTGACAATAGATGTTTCCGGATAAAGAGATGTTTCGGTATACAAAAGGAAATAAAATCACGATGATTAGAATTGCTGATAATAAAAGAGCCTTAATGTTTTTCTTAATGAACAGCGATTTTATCAAATTTTTATTTAGAACAAAAATTATCAAAAAGCCAATTGTAATGGATGTGATAAAAATATAAGAAGTCCCCTTTGTAAGAACCGCTAAAGCAATGCTTGAAACAAAACCAAAAACATTCACCCTCCCATCTTTCATTAACACCACCCAGCAATAAATATAATTAAGAATGAAGTACGTAACAATAATATCGTTTTTGGTGTTGCTTGCTTCCAATACGGCAGAACTTACCGAAAGCAAAGCAATGGCAACATCTGTAAACTTCACCTTATTGTTTACAAAAAGTCTCTTTAAAATAATATATCCAACAATCATGGAAAATATAAAATAAAAAAACTGTTGAAGGTTTAATATATTAACGGGTCCGAAAGTAGCATACACCCAAGTCAACTGCACTTCCGAAAGAATTGGCTGATAGATTTGTCTGAAAATATGCGTTGGGTAATGGTATATGTTTTTATTTTGAAGCCATATAATTATTCTTGGCAAATGATAGGTATTAGAGTCCCAGTTGTTTGGTGTGTATAATAGGGCCGATGCGCCTATTCCCAAAAGCATTATCAGAACATATATTTGAATGAGTGTCGGAGTTTTTGTAATAGACGTTAGAATTAACCAGGCTCTTTCTCGTTGAGTCCATAAACGAAATGAGAAATAAACAAAACAACCCAAAGAAATAAATCTCAAAATATCAATAGAGAAAAAGCCTCCGATACTCAACGCTTCGGATAATATATAAGTGGTTAAAGAGAACCCCAAAACAAAATTGTTTCCAGCAAACAGTCGATTCCGCGGTTTAAGAAAACAAGTTAAAACCCCAAAAATTAATATTAAAAGATAAATCATTTAAACGAAGTTATAGTCAGTTAAAGGGTATTAATTGTATTTTGTAAAGCCATTATATTCTTTGTCTTTTAGCAATTAAATAAGTTAAAATTAATCGATTTTTAATTACCGAAAAGTCGTTTATATAATTTTAGTTATTAAGCTGAATTTTGTAAAAAAATTCTGAATTACGATTTGCTCGAATTATTAATAGCTTACTCAGAGAAGCACCCTCGAAGAAAATCATTAATAAAAATTGATTGTGGTTGATTAAAGTTCAAATTTGGAAAAGTATATAAACAAAGATGATGATCTTTTATTAAACAGAAGATTGACTGTGTCAATGAGGCTGTAAGGGAGCCTCTACCCATAGTTTATTTTGCCTAAAACTTTGTAAAGAATCAATTATTTTAAACCCCGAATCAAAACGTTTAGTTAGTATAAAATAAGATTTAACATTGTTGGGCTTGGTTTTCATTCCCCAAAACAAAACCTTCGGTTTTTTTGTAACAATATAATTTGCGAGTATTAACTCTCCCATATACCAATCATAATCATATGTATCAAAAACCATATTGTCATATTGATTTAAATAAAGAAATGCTTTCTCCAATTCAAAAGATGAAGACAAATCCCCCTTTTTGTGTATGTTATTAAAATAATATACTGAAAAGAGACAAAAAAAAGCCAAAAACAATAAATCATATTGCATTTTAAATAAGGGCCGAGCAGATTCTCTAATTAAATTCGATAAGTGATTAAATACAGCGTTGCAAACAAAAACAATGATCAATATTCCTATTGGCAAAAACACTCTTAAAAAGGGTAGTTGTTTAAATGCTGCCATTAATACAAAAGGAACAACGAAAAGGAAAAAATTATACCATTTTTTTTCTTTTATTGAAATGGTAATGAATAAAAGCAATATCACCCCTCCTAGAAAAAAGGGAAGAGAAAAATAATCAACAAACTTTAAACCCCGAATTATTATTGAAAAAAAGTTAAATCCTACAATAGGTGTTACATAATGGTTTGAAATAATTTTATCAACACCTTGATATATAATTATAGGTGAGTACAGCAATAATAATGATAATCCAAAAAAAACAATCATTATACATGTAAACAATTTGTTTTTCTTAATTTCTTCATAAAAGTTGAATAAAAATATTGCACCAATGGAAACAGCAGTATAGAGATATGCAGGACTAGTATATAAGCCAATTGTTGAAAGTAAAAGTAAAAGAACAAGTTTATGTTTAAATTGAATTCTTCGAGCTACAAAGGGATTTGAAATGAAGTAAGATACAAGGCTAAAAAAGATTTGAATTGAATACCCCCTGGCCTGAAATGTATATTCTATAAGGTTGGGTGAAAACAAGAATATTATCGTAAATACAAAAGATTTCACATAGTTATTTCTGAAACAGCAGTTGAATACAAAAGCAATTGAAACAAAACTAAATAGCAATGCGGGGGCCCGAACAGAAAATGCGGTATTTGTAAATCCCAATAGATACCAACTAATATTAGTTAAAATTGAATGAAACACATGATTGTTAGGAGCGGGGTAAGTAAATATTGAATAAAAGAGACCCCTTGAGGTAAAATTGTTGAATGTATAAGACTCATCATAACTTAAAGGAAGTTGAATTGAGTGATAAATCAAAACCATCATAATTCCAATAGTTAATAACATACAGGATTTAGATTTTTTGATATTGATACAACGTAAAACTTTATGAAAAAACAATTTTAAATTTTTAATTCCGGAACCCTTGTTGGGTTTTTTATAGTAATTCACGATAACCAACCAGCCAATAACAGATAATAGGATTAAAAATTTAACACTCATACAATAACTTTTATAACACAATGCAATGCTCTCCTAAAAATAATTGTTTTATTTAAAAAATCATCCATTAAATTATTTACCCTGCTTGATTTTTCGGTATAAAAAATCGGTTGATTAAAACCAATACTGTAATAATTTTTGATTTTAAGGTAGTTGCCTAAGCATCAAAAAACACAAGTAAAACAACAATGGTTAATAGATGAACAAACAAATAGATTATTATAAAGCAATAAACAAAATATGCGATCACCAACATAAAAATTAATCTTGCTAAAATTATTCTTTGCTTTGTAACTTAGTAGTCAACACATTTTGTTAATTCAAACAATCTAAAAAGATGACCTTAAACATAGAAACGCCCGCTTTATTGTTTTCCGCAACAACTTTGATTCTTTTAGCCTATACCAATCGATTTCTTACGATTGCCCAATTAATCCGGTCTTTAAAGAAAACATATAAAAAAGAAGAAAACAAAAATATCCTCCTTGAGATAAAAAACCTCAACCTTCGGTTGACGCTTATACGTTACATGCAATTGATGGGCGTCTTGTGTCTTTTTCTTTCAGTATTGGCGATGTTGATGTTGTTTATAGAGAAACACGAAATGGGAATTTATCTCTTTGCGACCAGCATTGTTGCGCTTTTGATTTCGCTGGGAATTTCATTTTGGGAAATCAGCATTTCGGTGAATGCGCTTAAATTACACTTAAAGGATTTAAAGGAAGAGGATGAAATGTAGACTTTTCAGGAACCGTGAGCCTATTCGTTCATTCAATTGTAAACTCACTTTAACGGTATAGCTGTAATAATCAGTAATACAACAAAAAAGGGCCCATAGGGCCCTTTCTATCAAATTATTTAAAAACGATTATTGTTTTGTCATGGTAATTGAAAAACTACCCGTAGAATTAGCCATATTTAATTTAAAAGACGCGCACGAATAATCTGATATAGCGAATACTTCAGTTGATGTGCTGTCTACAATAGTAAAATTATTTCCACTCAAAGACCAGTTTCCTATAGTGCCACCAGTTGTTGGAGGGTCGCAGCTGATTGCTCCTTCAGCTTCGGAAAATATTCCGTTTGAGTTAATTGAATAGATGTTGTCGCGTTGACAAAGAGGAGTATAATTAGTATCTGATAACATATCAATAGTTTGGCCGCCCGAAGTCATCATGTAGGAAGTAATTTTGTAATTACCTACTATGGAAGATGAGCTTAATGAGCAGGATGTGTTATTACTGCTCTTTTTACAGCTAATGAAAATCATTGAAACTAAAATCGAGAAAAGAAAAAGCTTTTTCATAAATATGTGTTTTTGGTTATAAAATTTGTGCAAATATAGGTTAAAAATTAAAAGGCTAATTTTGCTGCTTATTCTTTCAAATCAATTTAATGAAAAAACAGCTTTTCTTATTTCTCCTCGTTATTTATTCCGCCGCTATTTTCGCTCAAACAACACCTAACAACAAAATAGTTGGAAAAGTGGTAAGCTCCGACAGTAAATCCCCGTTGGAATATTCAACGATTTCTATTTTTCTTCCCGATGAAAAAAAGCCATTTACAGGGTGTACCAGTGACAAATCCGGCAACTTTTTATTAAAAGAAATTCCTACTGGTGTTTATACAATTTTAATTGAGAATATCGGATACAAACCAGTTAGCGTAAAAGGCGTTTCGGTAAACGAATCTACGGGTACTATTAATCTTAAAACCATTTCCCTTTCTATATTAAATACAGAAATGTCGGGCGTAACTGTTATTTCCCGTTCAAAGTTAATAGACAATAAAATTGACAAACTGGTATTTAATGCTGAAAAAGATATTACTTCTCAATCGGGTGATGCAACCGACCTTTTGAAAAAAATACCGCAGGTGTCAGTTGATGTAGATGGTAAGGTTGAACTGGCGGGTAATTCAGAAGTAAGGTTTTTAATTAATGGAAAACCTTCTGCGGCATTTGGCAGTAATGTAGCAGATGTGCTTCAATCAATTCCGGCCAGCCAAATTAAAAGCATTGAAGTGATTACAAGTCCCGGTGCCAAATATGATGCAGAAGGCATGGGAGGAATCATCAACATCATCATGAAATCAAATACCACAAAGGGTTACAGCGGAAGCATTTCTGCAACCGCAGGTACCAGGATGGAAAATACGGCCCTAAATTTTGGAATAAGAAAAAAGAAAATAAGCGTCAATACATTTTTTAGCGGCAATAAAAAACTTCGCGCCACCAATTTAATCAACAGTAATCGTTTTACTTATACAGACACCTCAACAAACAAACTTGTTCAGCACTCTGAAAACGATTACGAAAGACATGGTTTTCAGTCAGGCATTGGTTTGGAATTTAATCCTGACAAATACAATAGCCTTTCAACTAATTTAAATTTCAATAATTTCGGAAACAGTTATACGAGCGAAATGAATCAGTCGCTTTTTAACACCGATCATACGGGCATTACAAATATTTTGTCCTTATTAAATACCGCAAATAAAGTAGCGGTCAATACACTTGAATATGCAATACTTTACAAAAGAAAATTTAAAAAAGAGGAGGAGACCCTTGATGTTAAAGCCAATACCAGCAGTAGCGACAATAAAACAAAGGCAACTACAGAACAGCAAACCATTCCGGATAATAACATAAATTTTGGAACTAAAAACGATAACCCCGCTACCATTAAAATAACAGAACTTGCTGTTGATTATGCCAACCCTCTTAGAAAAGACGTTAGGGTTGGATTGGGAACCAAGTTGAGTATAGTCGATATAAACAGCCATTCAAATACCCAAAGTTATTTCCCCCAATTGAATACCTATCAACCAAATGAAAATTTATCAACCAGTATTCATTACAAACAAAAGGTTTTTGCCGGATACGGAGAAATTAATTTTCCGGTTGCTCATTTTTTTGAAACAAAAATAGGCGGACGATTTGAGCGTACGGAAATCAATAGTATTTATTCGGGCGAATTTGCCCAAATACCATCTTACAATGCTATTGTTCCGTCCATTTATTTTTCCAAAAAAATAAAAGAAAAAATCACCCTGAAATTAACCTACACCAAAAGAATTCAGCGGCCGGACTACGAGTCACTAAATCCATATGTTTTTACAATTGATCCTAAAAACTTTACCACCGGAAACCCCTATTTAAAACCCGAAAAGGCGCATCGATTTGAGTTTAGTTATAATAGAGATATAGGAAAAACAGGATCATTTATGATTACGACATTCTATCGTGTAAATATTGATGATATTCAGCCTTTTGTTACCTATTATCCAACGTATAAAGTTGGAGATTCTTCTTATTCAAATGTTGCGGTAACGGGTAAGGTAAATATAGGTGAAGAAAGAAATATGGGTGTCGATTTATTTGAAGATGTACGCTTTTCTTCTAAGTTGAATTTTAGAAGCAATATTTCACTTTATTACAGAAACACCCTTGATTCTGAAATCGATTCAAAAAGTTTTAATTACAGGCTTAATGTGAATGCCACCTATCAGTTAAGCAAAACATTTACAGCCGAGGTGTTTGGAAACATCAATTCTCCCCGAAATGAGGCACAAGGTCGCTACCCTTCTTTTTCAACATATAATATTGGCTTGAGAAAACAAATATGGAATAAAAAAGGCAGTATTGCTCTAACGTCAAACAGTTTGTTTAGCAAGTATTTGAATATGAATACAAGTGTTTCCGGAGATGGTTTTAATGTAGAGAGTCAAAGAAAAATTATTTTCAGATCTATAGGCATCAATTTTGTATGGAAATTCGGAAAAATGGATTTTAAAAAACCATCTGTAGAAAGTGATATGGGTGCGATGATGCAATAATTGACTATTATAATCACCATTTTCTAGACGAACCTGGAAATTGATTTATTAATGTTAAAATGTAGTGTCCACAACAAAATAAAACTTCATTGAAAATGAATAGGTGCGTTTTAATTTTTAACAGAGGTGTTTTATTGTTTCTCTTTGTTTTTATTTTGTCTCGTGCCATTTCCCAAACCTCTGATTCATTGGTCGTTTCTATCGACAGAGACTTTTATACCGCCGAAGACACCATTAATTTAGATGTGAGCCTTTATAAATACACACACCTTTCTAACGCATCTACCCTTCATTTATGGATTGAAGAAATTAAAACCGGAAGAAAGTGGCATTACAGATATCCATTATTAAACGGAATGTTCAGTTCTAGTTTGATCATCAACAATACTATAAAGAATGGTAGTTATGCATTTAACTTTCAACTTCAAAAATCATTTTTTAATTTGTCGGGATTTGTGAAAAATGCAGACTACAAGGACAATAGTTTAAATTATGTGTTGATTACAAAAAACATGCAAACCATTGCAGATGCTGTATATTTAAACCAAGACAAATCTTTTTCAATAGGCAGGCTTTTGTTTCAGGATTCGGCGTTTATCGTTTTTTCCAAACCAAAACACAACCGGAACGAACTTGTTATCAACATTTCAACTCCGCTTGATTCAGCGTTTACACCTTCTGTCACTATAACAAAGTTTATTACAATAGGAAGTGTAAATGACAGCAGCAAAAAAGGAGATATTCCATCCACTTATTCTTTTAACGAAGACGGGCAATTGTATAAAACCATTTTACCGGAAGTGGTTATAAAAGCGAAAGCCAAAAAATTAATAGATGATTTTGAAAAAGATAATGTAACCGGTTTTTTTGCTGGCGTAGACGCTACGGTATTGGATGGATTGGAATCTAATGAAATAAGTAATTCACAAGATTTGTTTACTTATTTAACAGGAAAAATTGCCGGTCTCACCCAGCAGATAGGAGAAAACGGCATACCACAATTGAAATGGAGAAACCACCGAACAGACATATTTATAAATGAAATAAAATCTGACGAAGACTTGTTGCTCGACATAAACCCTTCAGATGTAGCCATGATAAGAGTCTATCAGCCTGGTATTCCTATTGCCACCAGTAATAGTGACGGGGGAGCAATCGCTATCTATACCAAAATAGGCAGTTATAATAAATCAAACAATACAAGTTATAGCTTTTTCATTAATGGCTATAGCGGGCTAGAGTCTTTTTGGAAATAAATTATCATACAAATTTCTCGTATTAAAATCCTTATCAACTGTTCTTTAATATCTTTGAGAATATTTTATATAATCAATCTTTGTTAATAATGCCCTTATCTATTTATAATTCTTATTCCCGCACCAAAGAGGTTTTTGAGTCTGTTATACCTGGACATGTAGGGATGTATGTTTGCGGACCAACAGTGAGCGGAGAAAGCCATTTGGGCCACGCCAGACCTTATATCACATTTGACATTGTGTATAGATATCTGCTTCATAAAAAATTCAAGGTTCGTTATGTGCGCAATATTACCGATGCGGGTCATTTTGAGGAAGAAGGAAGAGAAGCAGAAGATAAGGTGAGTAAAAAAGCACAGCTTGAAAAGTTAGAGCCAATGGAAATGGTACAAAAATATACCAATCTTTTTCATTGGGCCATGAAGCAATTCAACTGTATAGAACCCAGTATTGAGCCTACCGCAACCGGACATATTGTTGAACAGATTGGAATGATAGAAGACATCATCTCTAAGGGATACGCTTATGAAGTAAACGGCTCTGTTTACTTTGATGTAAAAAAATATGCCGCAAGTTATGATTATGGAAAATTGAGCGGAAGGGTCATTGATGAATTATTGGATGCAAGTAATAGAGAAGAAGTTACACGCGATTTGGAAGGGCAGCATGAAAAAAGAGATGCCGCAGACTTTGCATTGTGGAAAGCGGCTCCGCCAGAACACATCATGCGCTGGAAAAGCCCATGGGGAGAGGGTTTTCCTGGTTGGCACATCGAGTGTTCGGCAATGGCAACAAAATATTTAGGCAGTCAATTTGATATTCATGGTGGGGGGATGGACTTATTGTTTCCTCATCATGAAAGTGAGATAGCCCAAAGCACTATTTGCAATCATGTTTCGCCTGTAAAATACTGGATGCATAATAACATGATTACTATCAATGGCAGAAAGATGGGAAAAAGTTATAACAACGTAATCAAACTTACCGAACTTTTTTCAGGCAATCATCCATTATTGAGCCAGGCTTTTCATCCAATGACCGTTCGCTTTTTTATTTTACAAAGCCATTATAGAAGTACCCTTGATTTTAGCAATGAAGCATTGATGGCAAGCGAAAAGGCTTTCAAAAGATTGTGGGAGGCCTATGAAGTGTTGAAAAAAATAGATGCATCAGACAATTCAACTCCTGGCGATATAGAATTAGATACCAAAATCAATACATGGCTTGACGAAATGGAAGTGTTTATGGATGATGATCTGGGAAGTCCGCGCGTCATTGCCAATATGTTTGAAATGGCTCCAATCATTAATTCATTAAAAGACGGCATTATTCAACCCAATGCATTGAGCCATCAAACAATAGAGTCAATGAAAAAACAATTCAAAGTTTTTTTGGAAGACATTTTTGGTTTAACGAGTACTAATAACGAAAATACCGAAATACTAAAACCGGTGATGCAGCTTTTATTGGAAATCAGAAAAGAAGCGAAGATTAAAAAAGACTTTGCAACATCAGATAAAATCCGAAATCAACTAACGGCCATGGGGATTGTAATTAAAGATGAAAAAGATGGTAATAGTAGTTGGACTGTAGGATAAAAAATTTTTATCCAAATTCCGGAATACATTTTACAATCTTTTCAAGGTATTTTTTATCCACTTCATCAAAGTGATCTAAATGTTCACTGTCTACATCAAGCACTCCAATAATGTTTTCATTCTTGAAAATGGGTACCACTATTTCAGATTTTGAAAAACTACTACAGGCAATATGGCCGGGGAATAAAGAGACATCGGTTACGATGATGGATTTCTTTTCTTTCCAAGCAGCACCGCAAACACCTTTTCCGTATTGAATTCTTGAACAGGCAACGGGTCCCTGAAAAGGCCCTAATACCAACTCGTTGTTATTAACAAGATAGAACCCCACCCACCACCAATTGAATTGGTGTTTGAGAACTGCGCATATATTAGCGAGATTGGCAATCAAATCAGTTTCGTATTCTACCAATCCTTTTATTTGTTGGAGAAGTTGAATGTATTGCTCTTCTTTGCTGCCTTCTATTTTATTTATATCAGCCGACATAATAACAGGTAATTAAAATTCTTTTAGCAAGTTGTGTATTAAAAAAGATTCGTAACCCTTTTGTTGTAAGTAACTCATTATTTTTTTATTCCTTGTAAAATGGTTTTTTTCTGTAGGAAGTTTTTGAGATTTCTCAATAAATAATTTTTTTAATTTTTCAAGATACTCTTCCTCATCAATTTCTGTGAGGGCTTTTTTAATGCAGTATTCGCTAACCTGAAGTTGTTTTAATTCGTATCTTATTTTTATACGACCCCAGGATTTCATTCTGAACTTGCCGCCGGCAAAAGCCATGGCAAATCTTTCTTCGTTTAAGTAGTTTTCGGCAATCAGATAAGAAATCAATTCTTCTATCTGCTCCTTGTATAATCCAAAACTGTACAACTTTTCTCTGACTTCTGCATGACATCGCTCCTGATAAGCACAATAATGAAGAATCTTTTCCAACGCCTTTTCTTTGCCCAAATTCAGTGGTTGCATGATATGTTGATAAAAAAATTGATTTGAAACATGAAATTATGAATAATAACTTGCTTTCATTAAACGCAATATTTTATCTTTGACCCGAATTAAAACATTAATATGAAGTTCATAGTATCATCATCCGCGCTGCTTAAACAACTCCAACAAATCAGTGGGGTTATCAATGCAAATACCGTTCTTCCTATTTTGGAGGATTTTCTGTTTGAGATTGACAAAAATAAATTAACCGTAGTTGCTACAGATTTAGAGACGGTAATGAAAATTCATATGGAAATCGAGGCAAAAGACAGCGGCAAAGTTTGTATTCCTGCTAAAATTCTGATTGATTCTTTAAAAAATACAGCAGAACAGCCACTCACCTTTAACATTGATAAAAACTATGGTATTGAAATAACCAGCGACAATGGTAAATATAAATTGATGGGTGAAAATCCCGATAATTTTCCTCGTGAACCCAAGGCAGATGAGGCCAGCTCATTTACGATGACCTCCAGTGCGCTTGTAACAGCCATCAATAAGTCTATTTTTGCTGTGAGTACCGATGATCTTCGCCCGGCCATGACAGGTGTTTATTTTGAGTTGGATAAAAAAGGTATGACATTTGTGGCAACGGATGCACATAGATTGGTTCGTTATACCCGAAAGGATATTAAATGTCCACAAAAAGATTCATTCATAGTTCCTAAAAAACCCCTCTCTTTATTGAAAGGAGCTCTTCCAGACAACGAAGATGAATTAACTGTTTCTTATAACAGCAATCATCTTTTTGTTACACACGGCAGTACGGAATTGGTTTGTAGGCTAATTGACGCAAGGTTTCCCGATTATAAAGTAGTAATACCAGCAGACAATCCTTATAAAATGCTGGTAAACAAAAATGATTTTCAGAATGCATTACGCAGGGTGAGTGTATTCAGCAATAAAAGCACCAATCAGATTGCTTTGCATATCAGTGGAAATCAATTGCATATTACAGCTCAGGATGTTGATTTCAGTAATGAGGGAAATGAAAGAATGAGTTGTCAATACGACGGGGAAGATTTGCAAATTGCTTTCAATGCAAAGTTTTTAATTGAAATGCTAAATGGTGCAGATACTACAGACGTTGTAATGGAATTAAGTACCTCTACCAAAGCAGGTATCATAAAACCCAGCGAACAGCCGGAAGGAGAAGAGTTATTGATGCTGGTAATGCCATTGATGCTGAACAATTAAAAAAGACCATTTAAATACTTCTTACGCCAATTTTCGAAAGCCCCTTATTGGGGCTTTTTTACGATTTAGAGATCGATTTTACCTGTTCATTTGAATTGAAAATCAGCTTTTATGTTAAAGTGATTACATTCATGTAAGTGGTTAACTGGATTAGCGTATTTAAATTAATTATGAATTAACTTTACGACTTAAAATTAACGAACACACTTTGATAGAAAAAAAGAAAGCGGTTGGTAGTGAGGAAAATGCCATACTTGTTGGCCTTATTCAAAAAGATCAGACAGAACAACAGGTAAATGAGTATTTGGATGAACTATCTTTTCTTGCGGAAACAGCCGGTGCACAAACAATCAAGCGATTTACACAAAAAATGTCGCACCCCGACAGTAAAACATTCCTTGGCAAAGGAAAGTTGGAAGAAATCAAAAACTATATACAGTTAAAAGGAAATATCAGCATCGTTATTTTTGATGACGAGTTGACGGGTGCGCAAATCATCAATATAGAGAAGGCGCTTGGAATGAAAACCATAGATCGAAGCGATCTTATTTTGGATATTTTCGCAAGCCGCGCAAAAACTGCACAGGCAAAAACACAGGTAGAGCTCGCTCAATATCAGTATATATTACCTCGATTGAAAGGGATGTGGAAACACTTGGAAAGACAAGGGGGTGGTGTAGGAACAAGAGGTCCGGGAGAAACAGAAATAGAAACAGACAGAAGGATTGTAAAAGACAAAATCGCTTTATTACGGAAACGCCTATCCGAAATAGACAAACAGGCCTTTACACAAAGAAAAGAGCGAGGAGAATTTATTAGAGTGGCATTGGTAGGCTATACAAACGTTGGTAAGTCAACACTCATGAATATTTTGAGCAAAAGTGAAGTGTTTGCCGAAAATAAATTATTTGCCACGCTGGATACAACTACGAGAAAAGTAGTATTTGAACAAACGCCTTTTTTGTTGAGTGACACCGTAGGATTTATCAGAAAGTTGCCCCATCATTTAGTAGAAAGTTTCAAGAGTACGTTGGATGAAGTTAGAGAAGCCGACATTTTACTGCATGTGGTAGATATTTCACACAACCGTTATGAAGAGCAACTAATGGTTGTAAACAAAACACTTGCCGAATTGGGGTCTGCGGAAAAGCCTACGATTACTGTGTTTAATAAAATGGATAAATATGAATCCGACACTTTTGACCAATGGCTGGAAGAAGATGTGAAACAAGATATTTTAAGAGAGTTGAAAGAAAGGTGGCAACAGGAAACAAAAGGTAATTGTGTTTTTGTATCTGCCATTGAAAGAAAAAATTTAGATGGATTAAGGCAAACTGTTTTAAATAAAGTGAGGGATATGTATCAAATCAGGTATCCTTATAGGGCGGAGTTTTTTTATTGAAAAGTAAAAATGTAAAAAGAGATCTTTTAGAAGTCAGCATAAAAACTATATTTTAAAAAACAATTACGGGCTTAATAATTTTTACTTTTAACTTTTTCATTTTGAACTATCATGATCTGGCATAAAATAGCAGAAAGCAAGGCTGAGTTGCTTTCAGGATTTAATGGTGATTTAGTAGAGTTGGAAGTTGCAGGAAAAAGCATCTGCCTGGTGAAAAATCAGGATATAATACATGCTTGTGTGGCTAAATGTCCTCACGCGGGTGGCAAAATGGTAGAAGGTTACATAGATGCTTTGGGAAATATTGTTTGTCCTTTGCATCGATATAAATTCAATATAAAAAATGGCCGAAATACCAGCGGAGAAGGATATTTCTTAAAAACATACCTTGTTGAAGAACGAGAAGATGGTATTTTTGTTGGTATTTAGAGAAAAATAGCCGTTTCTGTAAGATTTTTTTGAAATCAATTTGTTGAAACATTTAAAAACATTATTTTTGCGGTCCGGTTTAATTATAATCTAATTATAACGTACTAACCGGCAATTAAATTCCTCCTTAGCTCAGTTGGTTAGAGCATCTGACTGTTAATCAGAGGGTCGCTGGTTCAAGTCCAGCAGGCCAAGACATCACGGTCAAGCGCACCGACAAGGGTGCCTACGCCAGCGCAGACCGCCTGATCAATATGGACAAGGCTTATGACATCGCATCACCGCTGCGTCAGACGACATGGCGGCATGAGTTCGGCCACATCTTCGACTATCGTGCA
>CANFOP010000006.1 GCA_947448685.1 Chitinophagaceae bacterium
AACGATCTCTGTCGGGCGAAGAACCCCAGCAATCCGCAAATGCAATAATATTGGTTAAATTCATTTGATACCCGCCATAATTTGAACTGCCATCAAAAAAATTAAAGTTACATGCGAGATGAGCACCTGCAGATCCGCCTCCAACAAACAAATATGTAGGGTCGTATTGATAGGT
The DNA here is from genome assembly GCA_947448685.1 of Chitinophagaceae bacterium. Classification (GTDB taxonomy): domain Bacteria; phylum Bacteroidota; class Bacteroidia; order Chitinophagales; family Chitinophagaceae; genus Ferruginibacter. The sequence goes on from CANFOP010000006.1 coordinate 176, forward strand.
TGCTCCGTTGTTCCTGATCCATTGCAAACATAAGTCTGCGTCTTTTGCAGCTGCAAGATTTTGAGGCAATGTATGCCCGTTTCCTTCATTATAGTTAGGTGCAAATGCAACATAACCACATTTAGCCATATAAGTACAAAATTCCACTACATATGATTCTGTTTTTGTACCTGAACTTTGAAATCCACCACCATGCAAAAACATGAAAGCCGGTCTTTTTGTGTGATTGTCTCCCACAGGTGAATAAACATCCACTAAGTGAAAACTTCCGCTGGTTGGGCCATAGGCTACATTTGATGTTACCGAAACGGTATATCTGGGCGTTAAATAATCGTCTGGATTTAATTTAATGACAAGTTTGTAAACAGTCGATGCACTTCCTGTTGAATTAGATGCAGTAACAGAAAAAGAATAATTTCCATAATCCACTGAGTTACTCCAAGAAATTACACCGGTAGCGGCATTAATTGAAACGCCCGCCGGAGCACCTGAAATGGAATATGAAGAGGGTGTACCTGTTATCATCGGCGTCTGCGACATACCTGATGATCCATGATAAACACTGGCAGAATCGGGGGTATAAGTTAAATTTGATAATGAACCAGCACCACCGCCTGTTGACTGAACAATGATTGTATACGTGCAACTTGCAGACCCTATGCTGTTTGTGGCAACAACTGTCAAATGATAAGTGCCTGCTGGAACCGCATCAGTCCATGAGATAACTCCTGTAGAAGCATCTATCGATATTCCTGTTGATGAACCTGCAGAGATTGAATAAACAACAGGCTCTCCACCATTATTTACAGAAGGGGCAGAAGCACTTCCAGCTTGACCCAATTGAACAACCGATTGATATGGACTATATACAAGATTCGCGGGCGAAGTTGTTGATTGTTGTGCATTTGCCGGCAATTCCAATCTTCTGCAAGAAGTTATACCCGTTAAAAATAAAATAGACAACGTTATAAGAAAAGAAATTTTCTTACTGAAATGACAAGCAATACTCATGAATTTGTTTTTAAACTCTTTGTGTAATAGTGGATTAAAATGCGCCTGTAAATTCTTACTTTTTAATTAAAAAGTAATCAATTACTTAATATTTAATAACGAAAACGTTTTAGTTGATGAGGTTTGTTAATTATTTACCCCTGTATGATTAGTGCTGAATAACTTAAAAACAACTAAAAAGACCTGGTGGTCATATTTTATTGGGTAGGCGATGTGATTTTGGAAGGCTGTTACGTTTACTTTTTAATAGCATTTGCTACAGTAACCCAACGTTTTAGTGTAGGACAATTTTTGTATTCATCATCTATCATGATGTAATAGCCGTTTGTTTTTTCGGTAAACCATTTTTCAAGCGCAGATTCTTTTTTCTGATCAATGGCTCGTTGGGCTATTTTATTATAGTCATCTTTTAAATTTTCTCGATGAGGTTCCGTTTTTGATTTAAGATAAATTATTCTGACTCCTTTTTTGCCTCTTTCATCTGTATATTCGATGGGTTGCGAATATTCACCCACTTTTAAATCTTTCATTTTTATTATCAGGTCTTTATCCAATTCATCAAAAGTTAAAAAACTTCCGTCTTTTCCCTGAAGAAGACCTGCTGTGAATTTACTGGCATCATCATCGCTGTATCTTGACACAGCTGTACCGAAATCAATTGTTTGAGCTATCAACTTTGCTCTGACACTGTCCAGCTTTTCAAAACCACCCTTCATTTCAACCTGCGTAACCTGTGGAGTCTTTAAGATATGTCTTACAACGGCATCGTCACCGGCTCTGCTAACCAACTGTATGATGTGATAGCCGAATTTTGTTTTAAACGGATTGGATATCTGTCCTTCTTTCAAGGTAAATGCCTTTGAAAGCCAAACAGGATCAAGGTCTTTTTGATTTCTGTTTACTTCGTACATACCTCCCCGATCTTTACTTCCAGGATCTTCAGAGTACAAGGACGCCAATGTGCCAAACTCTTTTTTTCCGGATTCAATTTGCGCTTTATAATCTTTTAATTGCTCAATGCAATATTCTTCGGCATCCCTGCTTGCTTTTGGATATACAAGAATCTGACCAACCTCAACTTCTGATTCATAAAATGGCAGGCTATCATTTGGAATACTTTGGAAGTATGTTTTTACTTCATTGGGAGTGATTTTAATTCCTTCAATGATTTTATTGCGCATAGCAGCTGCGAGTTTTCTGTCTCTGAATCCTTCTTTGAAATCTTCCTTCAGTTGATAAATGGATTTTCCCGCAACCCTTTCCAGTTCGTCTTTGGAGCCGTATTGACTTATAAAATACCTGATTTGATTTTCGATATCTGCATCCACTTCATCATCTGTAACCGGAAGAGAGTCTTTTTCTGCCTGAAGCACCAGTGCTTTTATTCCCATGGCCTGCTCCAGATTCAAACAACGAGCATCTGAAGGAACTTCAATACCTTGTCGCTGCATATCTAAAATGCTATTATCGATATCACTTTTGAGAATAATTTTATTGCCAACCACTGCAATGATTTTATCGGCCAGCACTTTTGAATTTTGTGCAAATGACGAATAGACGCCCGCTATCAGCAGGGCAGCAATCAATATTCTTTTACTTATCATATTTCTAAAGATAAAATCATTCATTTCGATGGCAAAAGTAGTTTTGCATCCGTATTGATTCACAGAAGCCTTTGTCATTTAACAAAAGATTGTAGTGAATAATGCCTTATGATAGAGTCTTGTCTGTATTACAATGTTCTCTTCACTTCCACTTCTTCAAACGCCTCAACAATATCGCCCACTTTAATATCATTGTAGTTTCTGATAACCAACCCACATTCCATTCCGGAAGTTACTTCTTTGGCATCATCGCGGAAACGTTTCAAACTGGCCAATTCGCCGGTAAAGATTACAATTCCGTCACGAACCAAACGTATGCGATTGTTTCGGGCAATTTTACCATCCAACACCTGACATCCTGCAACAGTTGCTTTGTCGAATCGATATGTTTCTCTGATTTCCACATTTGCCAAAATCTTTTCTTCTACTGTTGGTTCCAACATACCCTCCATCGCACTTCTGATTTCTTCAATGGCATTATAGATGATAGAATACAATTTGATTTGTATGGATTCATTTTCTGCAAGTCTTGCTGCTTGTATGGATGGACGAACGTTAAAGCCGATGATAATTGCATCAGATGCATTAGCAAGTGTAACATCGCTCTCTGTAATCGCACCTACGGCTTTGTGAATTACCTTCACCACAATTTCTTCCGTACTTAACTTTTGTAAGGAATCGCTCAATGCTTCCACAGATCCATCCACGTCACCTTTTATGATTACATTCAATTCTTTAAAGTTTCCTAATGCCAAACGACGACCAATTTCATCAAGTGTAATGTGTTTCTTGGCGCGCATTCCCTGCTCACGCAATATCTGACCACGCTTGTATGCTGTTTCTCTTGCATCTGCCTCATCTTCAAACACCTTGAATGTTTCACCGGCCTGTGGTGCTCCATTCAAACCGAGTATCAATACAGGGGTTGAAGGTGGTGCCACATCTACACGCTGATTACGTTCATTGTACATGGCTTTTACTTTTCCGAAATACTGTCCGGAAACTATCATGTCGCCCTGATGCAATGTTCCATTCTGAACCAATATGGTTGCCACATAGCCGCGACCCTTGTCCAATGAAGCTTCAATAATGGTACCGTTCGCTTGTTTGTTTGGATTTGCTTTTAACTCTAGGATGTCTGTTTCCAGTAATATTTTCTCCAATAACAAATCAATGTTAACTCCTTTCTTTGCACTGATTTCCTGGCTTTGGAATTTACCGCCCCAGCTTTCCACCAAAATATTCATAGAAGCCAGTTGTTCTTTTATTTTTTCAGGGTTGGCTCCGTCTTTGTCCATTTTATTGATGGCAAAAATCATAGGAACACTTGCAGCCTGAGCATGAGAAATGGCTTCCTTTGTTTGTGGCATTACCGCATCATCCGCAGCCACTACTATCACAGCAATATCTGTTACTTTAGCACCACGGGCACGCATAGCCGTAAAGGCTTCGTGACCGGGCGTATCAAGAAAAGTGATGGCTCTGCCATCTTTCAATGTAACTTCATAAGCACCTATATGCTGTGTAATTCCACCGGCCTCCCCGGCAATGACGTTTGTATTTCTTATATAATCCAGCAAAGAAGTTTTACCATGATCTACGTGACCCATGATGGTAACAATCGGTGCTCTTGGTAACAAATCTTCCGGATTGTCTTCATCTTCCTCCACTTCCAATTCGGCTGCATCATCTACGCCTATAAATTCTACTTCATAATTAAACTCACCTGCCACCAATTCAATAACATCTGCTTCCAAACGCTGATTGATAGAAACCATTATTCCCAGACTCATACATTTACTGATGATATCTGCAAAACTCACGTCCATCAAACCTGCCAATTCACTCACGGAAATAAATTCAGTAACCTGTAATTTATTAGAGCCTTCCGCACCTTCACCCATTTGCTCTGCCATTTCCTCTCTCTTGGCTTTTCTGTATTTTGCTTTCAAACTCTTTCCTCGTCCACCTGACCCTGCCAGCTTGGCTTGTGTTTGTTTCAGCTTTTCCTGAATTTCCTTCGCATCAATTATTTTTTCTTCCGGTTTTTTAAACCCTCCTGCTGCTGGGCGCTGAAAGCGATTGCCTCCTCCTTGTTGCTGACCACCTCTGTTGTCGGGAATGGCTTTGTTTCCTCTTTGCGGTCCACCTAAATCCTGACCCGTCTTCTTCTGAATAGGAATACGTTTGCGCTTTTGCTTTTCTTCTGAAGATTCTTTTTTAGGCCTCGTATCGCTATCTACGGGCAATACAATTTTCCCTAATATTTTGGGGCCCGTAAGTTTCTTCGCCTGGATATTTTCAATTAGAGGAGATTGGGCTTCTTCGTCTGTGGGTAATTCAATGATAGGTGATTCAACAACTTTGATTTCGGTATCTTCTTTTACTGGCTCTGCTGAAGGAGTTTCTTTCTGCTTCTCTGCTTCCGCCTCTTTTTTCTTTCCTTTTTTAGGCCTGGTGGACGAATCTATATCGTCAAGATTTATTTTATCAAGTACCTTAGGTCCTTCTAGTTCAGGTGCATTAATTTTTGTAATGGAAGATTTCTTTTCATTTGTTTCCTTAACAGGAACTTCAGGCAATGTTTCAGCAGCAGGCAAAGGCATTTCTTCCTGCTTGGCAGGCTTGGTTTTTTCCTCTTTCTTTTTTATGGAAAGATCTTCTTCATCCTTTTTCTTTTTTGCATCTGCAGCTGCGCCTCTTGGTAAATCTACCTGCTCCGCTTTTTGTTTTGCGGCTTTATCCTGTTGGAATTCTGCTTGCAAAACACGATACATGTCTTCTGTAAGCTTTGTTGTTGGCTTTAAATCGTCTGCACTGAAATTTTTAGACACAAGGAATTCAATCAGTGTATTTGTACCGATATTGAATTCTTTGGCCGCGGCCATTAACCTTGGGGTGTTTGCTTCTGACATTCTTTTTATTATTGTTGAACCTTTTTTGAAACAACAATTTTTTTATTTGTTATTAATCTGCTTTTACAACTATACAGTTATTCTCTTTCAAACTCTTCTTCTAAAATTCTTCTGATATCAGCGATGGTTTCTTTTTCAAGGTCTGTTCTACGCTCAAGTTCATCGGCCGTAAGTGCCAATACAGACCTCGCCGTATCACATCCCACACGCTTGAGTTCATCAATAATCCAAGATTCGATTTCATCACTGAATTCCTCCAAATCAATATCAAATTCTTCCTCTTCTCCTTCATTATCTCTGAATACATCTATTTCATATCCGGTCAATTCGCATGCCAGTTTTATATTAACTCCTCTGCGGCCGATAGCAAGGGAAACCTGATCCGGCTTTAAAAACACGCTGGCATGTTTCTTTTCGTTATCCAAATCAATGCTGGTAATTTTTGCAGGCGTCAAAGAGCGCTGAATCAACAATTGAATATTGCTGGTAAAATTTATCACATCAATATTCTCGTTTTTCAACTCTCTAACGATACCGTGTATACGACTTCCTTTCATTCCCACACAAGCACCTACCGGGTCTATTCTGTCATCAAAACTTTCCACAGCCACTTTGGCCCTTTCTCCCGGATCTCTCACGATTTTTTTAACCACAATCAAACCATCAAAAATTTCAGGAACCTCTATTTCGAGTAGTTTTTCCAGGAATGATGGACTTGTACGAGACAAGATGATGATTGCCTGGCTGTTTTTCAATTCCACTTTTTTTACAACGGCGCGAACTGAATCTCCCTTTTTAAAATAGTCGCTTGGTATTTGCTCAGATTTAGGCAACAACATTTCATTGCCATCTTCATCCAAAATCAACACCTCTTTTTTCCAAACCTGATATACTTCGCCAGAAACAATCTCTCCAATGCGGTCTTCGTATTTTTTAATCAATACATTTTTCTTCAGGTCATTGATACGGGCCGCCAATGTTTGCTTTCCTGCAAGAATAGCACGACGACCGAATTCAGCCTGTATATCCACTTCTTCATACAACTCTTCACCTACCTGATAATCAGGCTCTATCAATATGGCATTTTTATATTCAATTTCTGTGAGAGTATTGTACAAATCGTCATCATCTACTATGGTTCTTCTTCGGAAGATTTCAAGGTCACCTTTCTGATCGTTGACAATCACATCGAAATTTTCATCACTGCCGTATTTTTTACGGATCAATGTTTTAAAAACATCCTCCATTACTTTCATGAGCGTAGGACGATCAATGCCTTCTGCTTCTTTGAACTCCTGAAATGATTCTATCAAGTTAATGCTTGCCATATTCCTCTCCGAACTTTTACCCGAAACATTCGGATCCCCGTCGGAAGGGGGTTTTTGTGTTAATTAAAATTTTATTTGAACTTTAGTATGTTTTATTTCCGTAAAAGGAATAGTCAACTCTTTCGTAACAGCCTTTTTCCCTTTTCCTTCCGTAAATTCTATGGTAATATCATCTTCGTTGACCGCGGTCAATTTTCCTTCTTTTTTATCGCCATCCAGCAACGAAACCTCCACCATTCTCCCGGCGTTTTTTATATATTGACGATGTAATTTCAATGGCTCATCTATCCCCGGGCTGGACACTTCCAATGAAAAATCACCCTCCGGATACAAAGCCATCTCCTCCATTTTCTTGTACAAAGCCCTGTTTATTTTAATACATTTTTCAATACCAAAGCCAGAATCTGCATCCAGGTAAATCTTAAAATTATTAATGGGCTTTACTTTAAGGTCAACCAAAAAAATATCCTCCTCCAACAAAGGCAATAATAAGTTTTTAACGATATCTATACTGGTTTCTGTACTCATGGCGACCTTTATGAAAAGAAGAAGGGAACGATTCCGTTCCCTTTCATTTACCTCTCATTACAACACAAAAGTACGATTACTTCCGTTACAATCCAAATGAATGAGGAATAAAGGCCTAAAATTTAACATAAAATGTTTACCGGGATTAATAACTTTGCAGCATGATAAAATTTCTACTCGAGTTATTTATATTTTATATTATTTATAAATTCGTTTTTGAGTTGGTTTTGCCTGTTTATCAAGCGACTAAACATATCAAGAAGAAAATGGACCACGCCAATCAACAAATGAACCAACAACAATCAAACGCCTATTCAAACAATGCGTCATCTGCTAGCACTTCTTCATCCCCGAAACCTAGTGCTGATGAGGACTATATAGAATTTGAAGAGATTAAATAATAGCCGGCCCTGATCTTTAAAAGGTAATCGTTTCAATTCTTTCTCCTTTAAGCAACAAATGAGTACTGAAACCCAACTGATGGGCAGTTTCAATATTGGGTGGCGTGTCATCTATAAATATGGTTTCAGCAGCCAGAATACCAGCATCTTTTAATACATAATCAAATACTTCCCGGTGTGGCTTCCGCAAACCAACAACATGAGAATAATAGGCTTTCTCAAAAAACACATCCAAATTGCTGATGCCCAACTGTCTTTGGAGAATGTTATTAACTTCTGTTAAATGGATTGCGTTGGTATTGCTCAATAAAAAAAGGCGATGCGTTTGTTTTAGATCTGTAAGTTTTTGCATGCTTTCTGCCCTAAAATCCTGTAAAATCGCATTCCACGCGTTTTTTATATCGGTCTCTGACAGCGAGGTTTTTGATTGTTGCTGGATAGATGCATAAAAATCTGCATCGGAGATTTTGCCGGTTTCCAAATCTTCAAATAGGCGCGATGCCGTCATTTGAGAAAATTGTTTATCAAACTCGGTAATACCCAGGTTTTCGAAGGCGACTTTTACTTTTTGAAAGTCAATATCAATCAATACATCTCCTAAATCAAACAGAATATTTTTAATGGCTGACATAAATTAATTGTAAAAAATATTGGTGCAAATATCTGAATTTAGTTACTTTTGCGACCTGTAAATATTTTTACAGAGATAATAAGCACGATGCTTACCGAACCAGCGGTAAGTTTATATAAAATCTTTCTTGCAAAAGAAAGGGCCTATAGCTCAGCTGGTTAGAGCACCTGACTCATAATCAGGGGGTCCCTGGTTCGAGCCCAGGTGGGCCCACTTCCCCAAATCAACCATTTACACGTAAAAATGTAGATGGTTTTTTATTTTAATATGGCTATTGTTTATATACTTCATAGTACGATTGCAGATAAGTTTTATATCGGTTCTACAACCCTTTCTGCCGAAGAAAGATTAAATAGACATTTAAATAACTATTATAAAAATAGTTTCACCTCTAAATATTCAGATTGGACTTTATTTATTGAAATAACTTGCCATTCGGATATTCAAGCAAGAAAAATTGAACTCCATATTAAAAAAATGAAAAGCAAAAAATACATCCAAAACCTGTTAGCCTTTCCCGAAATCTCACAAAAATTACTTGAAAAATATAGTAAATAATCTTGTCCCTGGTTCTCCCGATAGTTATCGGGACAGGTGGGCCCACTTCAAAACAAACGCCTACTGCAAGCAGTAGGCGTTTGTTTTTGGTTTAATAGTTCAAGGGTTAAGGTTCAATGTTATCAATATTTCCGTTGGCTTGCAGCATAACGAACAAAAAGCGAAGCGATAGTCAAGTGGCTGCTTGCCTGCTTTTTGGAGAAGTGCTTGTAACGCTTCGCGTGTTCAATGTTTAATGATTTAATAGTTCAAGGTTATGTATTATCCTGAAATAAGTTGACAAACTCTTGAACTTTTGATTTTTCACTTTTGAATTTCTGATGCGTGTCGACACGAACCATTACGGCCTGGCAAAATATATTTGTAACATGGCGTTGTTTTCAATCAACTGCATATCCAATGCATCGGTAGCACCGTCGCCGTTGCAGTCAGTTGCGTTATACCCAAATTGAAAATTAAAGGCGTCGTTTTCGGTATTTGACATATCAAATATGTCTAACGCTCCATCCTGATTTACATCACCTGAATAAATTGCATAAACTCCGTTTTCAATATTTTTCATCGGATTATTGATTCCATTATCATACGCTTTATTCATTCCTGTTGTAAAATTATATGCTGAACCATCCGTCACTACTATGGGTGAAGAACTCCATGTTTCAATGCCGTTGCGATGCTTCACAGAAAGAAAATAATTATTACCTATATATACATCAGGAAATACCACTTCGGCTTGCCCATTGGTATGAAGTAAAGCATTGCTTGAAAAATCAGGTATTGAGTTACTAAGATGATTGGTAGACCATAAATCTACCTGAATAGAATCGGTTGCAGTGGGGTCGTTACTTATTCCAAGATTGAATAACGAAGGCGCCATTGTTTCACCGCCAACATAAAAACCTTCCAAAAATGCTCTCATATTTAACACATATCTCATCCACAAATCATCCGGTTGCTGAAACCCTTGTGTAAGAGTAGTTTCAGAGCCAGACAGCGTGTTTGTCATTGTCTCACCAATTGTATAATTTACAGAAAAATCAGCACCATTGTATGAGCCTCCGCCGGCACTAATTACACTTCTGCTGATAGTCTGACTGAAAAGAATGTTAGACAGTTGTAAAAAAAATAAAATCAAAAGTGCCTTTTTCATCTTGCTGTAAATTATATACTCAAATATATGATTTTTATTGCACCCTTTTCGTTTTTTAATATATGAATGATCGATTATTAGTTTTACAAAGGATATTCATAGAGATTAAACTGGTATCAAAAACAAGAACCCCCGATTGAATCGGGGGTTCTTTATGCGGCTTCAATTCTTACAATTTTTTTAAACAAACGCATAGGACTCGGAAGCCTTGTTTTCATTAGGGTTGGATGATAGGTGTAGGATATGGATAGTTGTTTTTCTAGGATTCGGATGACAACGATCAATTGTCTGATGTAAAAGTATCTCTAATAAAATTAACGCAGAACAATTTTGAAAATCAAAAAGTAAAATCAAGTTTTTTCACTTGTTTTTATTAAGTAGTGCTACTTATCTATAGGAAAAAATGAAGAAATATTTCAACTAATTCAGCAGTAAATATTCCCACGCTCTATCGAACGAAGCCACCACGTTACCTGCGCCATCCTTAGGAACATAAGAATCCAAACTGGTGATGTTGTGATCTGGAAACAATAGGCTGATGGACGGGGTAGCAGCTGTTGTGAGCATATGGGTATTGGAATAGGGGGGCATATTGGAGTCAATGCTGATAGCAGGACCCTGCAATCCCATTTCTGTTAACTGCGTTTGTACATTACCGTAAGCAAATATCTGGTCTCTTATTCCATTGAATGAATAGAACTTTGAAACAGGCGAAGCGCCAGTTTGACTGACCCAGGTAGCACTCGCTCCCAAATTACTGTTCCAGTCAATAGAGGAAAAGCTAATAGTCTTGTCCACCGACACTTGTTTAGCAATAAAAAAAGCATGACCTCCTCCCTGCGAGTGGCCAGCAATTACGCATTTACTCCAGTTGACATCATTGTTCAAAATATACTGTCCCCAATTTTGATTGGGATAATGCAACTGCAAATAATTTAATAAACGAATTAGTCTGTTTTTAATGCAGTTGTCGCTGTTTACACTAACCCCTGTTGTTTGGTCTGTTCCGTCAAAAATCTCCTGTCTGCACCTGGCAAACTCTCCCAAATCACTGCTTGCTGCTGCCGATGTGTACAAATCGCTGTTGTTGGGATACATTAAGCCTATGGCATGATACCCAAGAGAAGCCGCTTTCTTTACAATAAGTTTATAGTATGAAGGTGAGCCGGTGGTGCCCGGTAGAAACACAAATAGTTTATTTAATAAGGTTGCTCTGTTATCATAACAAACTTCATGTTCGTTGTTAAATGTAATGATATCCGGATTAGTAGCAGAAGGAAGAATTTTGTACTCGTATAACTTTATAGTGTCTGCATTATTGTTATTGGGGTTGTTGATAATAATGGTCTCCTTTTTTTTGCAACTAAAAAAAGAAAATGCCAATACACAGATAATTTTTAATATTCTGTTCATAATTAACTCGATTTGCAGTTATCAAATCTATACTTTTTTAATTTAATTATGGGGACAAACTAAATGCAATAGCAAAATATTTTTACGAATTTTAACTAACAGTTGTTAGTTTTTTAATAAATAATATTATATTTGATGTAAAATAAAATTCTGTTACTATGAGTATTCATGAACTTGAAAAGATATTTCAGGATAAAATAGACAAGGAAATAAAAATTGAACCCAAGGATTGGATGCCGGAAGCATATCGCAAAACAAACATTCGCCAAATCAGCCAGCATGCTCACAGCGAAATTGTAGGAATGTTGCCGGAAGGCAATTGGATAAGTCGCGCACCCTCTTTAAAAAGAAAAGCGATTTTAATTGCAAAAGTTCAGGATGAAGCCGGACATGGTTTGTATTTATATTCTGCAGCTGAAACCCTGGGTTCCAGCCGAGAACAAATGATAGATGATTTGCACAGCGGCAAAGCGAAATACTCCTCTATTTTCAATTATCCCACATTAACATGGGCTGATATGGGTGCTGTAGGATGGTTGGTGGATGGTGCGGCCATTTTAAATCAAGTGATGCTTTGCAGAACGTCTTACGGTCCGTATGCAAGGGCAATGGTACGCATTTGCAAAGAAGAAAGTTTTCACCAGCGCCAGGGTTTTGAATCTCTTTTGGTATTAAGCAAAGGAACCAAAGAACAACGAGATATGTGCCAGGATGCCATCAATCGTTGGTGGTGGCCAAGTTTGATGATGTTTGGTCCCAAAGACAGTGAAAGTACCAATAGCGATCAAAGTATCAAGTGGAAAATAAAAAGAAAAACGAATGATGAACTTCGTCAGCAGTTTGTAGATATGATTGCTGAACAGGTAAAATTGTTAGGTATGACTCTTCCGGATCCGCATTTGAAATGGAATGAATCAAGAAAACATTATGATTTCGGAGAAATCAACTGGGAGGAATTTTGGAATGTTGTAAAAGGAAACGGACCATGCAACAAACAACGCTTGGAGGCTAGAATCAAAGCCCATGAAGAAGGTGCGTGGGTAAGAGAAGCCGCACTGGCATATTCTTCAAAGAAACAATCCAGAAGCAACGCAAAAGTTGCATAGTCAAATTAATTGAAAAACTGAATCCAAATGAATATACAAATCAGAAAGTTTTACTACGGAGATATCCCCGAAGAAACAGGTGGTAATTCAACATCAATCAAAACAACCCAAGAATCCGGATGGCCTTTATGGGAAATATTTATTCGCAGCAAACAAGGTTTAGACCACAAACATGCAGGAAGTTTACATGCTGCAGATGCACAAATGGCGATTGAAAATGCAAGAGATGTATATACAAGAAGACAGGAAGGTGTAAGTATTTGGGTGGTGGAAAGCAAATACATACATGCAACCAATCCGGATGATGCAGAGATGTTTTACGAACCAGCAGCAGATAAAGTATACAGGCATCCGACTTTTTATGATTTACCCGATGAAGTGAAACACATGTAATCCATTTTCTGTCAATATAGAAATGAATTCGAAAATCAATTTAAATTAGTTCGATGCTGTAAATACATCGACATTGAAAATAGCCGATAAACATGAGCCCAATTATCAACCAAACTCTACAACTTGCAGACACTTGTCTGATACTCGGACAAAGAAACAGCGAGTGGTGTGCGCATGGTCCCATACTGGAGCAGGATATAGCCATTACTAACATCACGTTAGATTTAATTGGACAGGCAAGACATTTTTATCAGTATGCGGCTGAATTGATTTCAAAAAGCGAAAACAAAACTATTACCGAAGATGCTTTGGCCTATTTAAGAACTGAAAGAGCGTTTAAAAATTGGTTGATTTGTGAACTTCCCAATGAAGACTGGGCCCATACTGTTCTTCGTCAGTTTTTTTTCAGCAGTTTTCAGTTGCTTTTATTTGAAGAGTTAGAAAAAAATTCAGATTCGCAACTTTCAGCCATTGCCACAAAATCCATCAAAGAAATTAAATATCATATCAAATGGAGCAGCGAATGGGTAATCAGACTTGGCGATGGAACAGAGGAGAGTAACAACAGAATCAACAAAGCCTTACAAATACTTTGGCCATATACCGGAGAATTTTTTATGCCTGCCGACTATGAAATCATTTCTGTTGGCCCTCTGCAAGAAAAATGGCTTCTATCAATCAAAGAGATTTTTGACGAAGCAGGATTGACTATGCCGGAAAACATTTTTATGCAAAGCGGAGGAAAATCGGGTATTCACACTGAACATCTGGGATTCATTTTATCCGAACTTCAATATTTGCAAAGAGCCTATCCCGGCGCCGAATGGTAAACCACACTTCATTGAATCAGAAAGAAAAGATACTATCCCTGCTTGAACAAGTTGCAGACCCAGAGATTCCCGTACTGACCATACTTGACCTTGGTATGGTGAGAGATATAATTTGCAAAGATGAAGAAACGGAGATTGTTATCACACCCACTTATTCAGGATGTCCCGCAACCGACACCATCGCCTTTGATATTAAACTAAAGTTGCTGGAAAACGGCTATACAAATGTGAAAGTAAGCTATACTTTAACGCCGGCTTGGACAACCGATTGGATGACCGATAAAGGAAAGGAAAAATTGAAAGAGTATGGAATAGCCCCACCCAAAAACAAATCAGTTAATGACAATAGCATGCGCATTCAAAAAATGTTGTTTGATCAAGAAGACTGTATTGAATGCCCAAGATGCCAATCAACAAACACAGTGCTGTTGAGCCAGTTTGGCTCCACCGCTTGTAAAGCGCTTCATCAGTGCAATGACTGTAAAGAGCCGTTTGACTACTTCAAGTGTCATTAATAGTTGTAACTTTATTTTCAGCAAAAAATAACAGCATGAACATATCGGTATACTTAGAAGAGGCCGCACAAGTATCGGTAGCTTTTTTAATTGGATCCATTCTTGGACTTGAAAGAGAATTCAGAAGTAAGCCGGCAGGATTCAGAACTATGATTTTGATATCAGTTGGATCTTGCTTATACACGATTTTATCTCAGGAATTGGGCGGCATTTCTAGCAGCGACCGAATAGCCAGCAATATTGTTACAGGTATTGGGTTTATTGGAGCAGGCGTTATTTTCAAAGAGGGGATTTCTGTGAATGGACTCACCACAGCAGCATTGATCTGGGTTACGGCCGCACTGGGTATGGCTATAGGTTATAAGAATTATCCTTTAGCCATTGTAGTTACATTGATTGTCGTGGTTGCATTGTTTGTATTGGAGCCTGTTCAAAGAGTGATCAACAAATTCCACCGGGTGAAAGATTATAAAATCCGAACCATTGAAATTGGAAATAATTTTAAAAAAGATCTCGAATTGTTTTTCACCGACAATGGACTTACATTTCGCTGTATGAAAGTTATTAAAGACAACCACGATGCCGTATATCTTTACAGAATCAGTTCACCTGACAGAAACTACGATTTAGTAAATCATTTTTTGCTGGAGCATTTAGAGGTGAAAAGTTTTGATGTTTAACTTAAAAAATAAACCATGTCTAGTATATTATTGGAAATTAAAGACAGTGTGGGCTTTATAACACTGAACAGGCCGGAAAAATTCAATGCATTCAACAGGGAAATGGCATTGTTGTTACAGGAGAAACTGGATGAGTGTGCCGCTGATAATGAAGTACGATGTATCTATATAACGGGAACGGGTAAAGCCTTTTGTGCCGGACAAGATCTGGGAGAAGTAACCGGGGAAAACCCTGCTACCTTTGATAAAATATTGCTGGAGCATTATAATCCAATTATCAAAAGAATTCGTTCCATCTCAAAACCAATTGTTTGTGCTGTAAATGGCGTTGCTGCAGGCGCTGGTGCCAATATTGCCATCTGTTGCGATATAGTGGTTGCTAATGAAACAGCGTCTTTCGTACAGGCTTTTTCAAAAATCGGATTGATACCCGATTGTGGAGGCACCTATTTTTTACCAAGGCTCATTGGACTACAAAAAGCCACGGCATTGATGATGCTGGGAGACAAAGTATCTGCTGAAGAGGCAGAGAGAATTGGAATGATTTATAAATATTTTCCGGGTGATAAATTTGCAGAAGAGTCAACTTCCATAGCCAAAACACTTGCCATGATGCCCACTCAGGCCTTTGCTTTGACAAAACAGGCGCTGAATGAATTCATGCAAAACAGTTTGGATCAACAACTGGAACTGGAAGATAAACTTCAATACAAGGCTGCCCATACTAAAGACTATAACGAGGGGGTTGATGCGTTTATGAAAAAAAGAAACCCAATTTTTAAAGGAGAATAATCTCAAATATGGAACAAGACATTACAGCAAGAAAAGTGGTGGATTATATGATGCAGCATGATCAATTCAGCCAGTGGTTAGGTATTGAAGTATTGGAAATCAAAGAAGGCTATAGTAAAATTCAAATGGTTGTAAGACAGGAAATGATAAACGGTTTAGGTATTGTTCATGGAGGAATTGCATTTTCTTTAGCAGACAGCGCTTTTGCTTTTGCCTGTAACAATAGGAATAATCTATCCGTAGCGTTGGACACTTCGATTAATTTTTTAAAGCCGGTTCATGTTAATGATGTTTTGATGGCACAAGCAAAAGAAATTCACAATGGGAAATCTACGGGCCTATATCATATCGTCATTACTAATCAATATCAGCACGATGTGGCTGTTTTTAAAGGCACTTGTTTCAGAACACATAAAAATCTTATTTAGCGGTATATGATTTATGAATTTAAAAACATCACTCCGGTTGTAGATCCAAGTTCATTTGTTCATCCCCAGGCTTGTGTTACGGGGAATGTGATTATTGGAAAAAATGTGTATGTAGGTCCGGGGGCAGCCATCAGAGGCGATTGGGGTCAAATCATCATAGAGGACGGATGCAATGTGCAGGAAAACTGTACCATACACATGTTCCCCGGAGCAACTGTTGTACTAAAAGAGAATGCTCATATTGGACATGGCGCGATTATTCATGGTGCAACTATTGGAAGAAACTGCTTGATAGGGATGAATGCAGTAATCATGGACAATGTTCAACTCGGAAACGAGTGCATTGTAGGCGCACTGACTTTTATAAAAGCGGATGAAATTTTTGAGGCGCGCAGTTTGATAGTTGGGAATCCTGGAAAAAAAATAAAAGAAGTGTCAGACGAAATGATACAATGGAAATCCGCGGGAACTTCTTTATATCAGGAGTTGCCTAATGAGATGAGAGCGAATTGTAAAGCCTGCGAACCATTAAGATCCATACCATCAGACAGAAAAGTACATTACCCTGAATATAAAACCTGGAATGAGTCAAAGAAGTAATCTGCTTCTTTTATCAATAATTCAGCCTAATCAACCCTACCTTTGTGCCTCATGGAAAAATCAAATTTTGTAGATCAGATAAAAATATTTTGTAGAAGCGGTCATGGTGGTGCCGGCAGTAAACATTTTCTAAGAAACAAACTAACTGCAATGGGTGGCCCTGATGGTGGTGATGGAGGACGTGGTGCGCATATTATTCTAAAAGGCAATTCGCAGTTGTGGACATTGTTGCATTTACGTTATTTTAAAAATGTACTGGCAGAGGACGGAGATAACGGTGCAGGCAATAACTCCACAGGGAAAAATGGAAAGGATATTATTATTGAAGTTCCTTTGGGAACCATTGCCAGAGATGAAGAAACCAACGAATTAGAGGCAGAAATATTAGAGCACGGACAAGAAATAATATTGATGAAGGGCGGCAGAGGTGGTTTGGGAAACAGTAATTTTAAAACTGCTACCAACCAGGCACCTGAATATGCTCAACCAGGAGAAGAAGGACAGGAAGGAATTAAAATACTTGAACTGAAAGTATTGGCAGACGTTGGTTTGGTGGGTTTTCCCAACGCAGGCAAATCAACCTTACTGTCAAGCATAACCGCAGCAAAACCAAAAATTGCCGACTATGCATTTACTACTCTTGTTCCACAATTAGGCATGGTAGAATACAGGGATTCGAGAAGCTTCTGTATGGCAGATTTGCCGGGAATTATTGAAGGTGCCGCAGAAGGAAAAGGTCTGGGACACCGTTTCTTAAGGCATATTGAAAGAAACGCAGTGCTACTTTTTCTTATTCCTGCAGACAGCAAAGACCATCGCAAAGAATTTGAAATACTTAAAATGGAACTGGAAAAATACAATCCTGAAATGCTCCAAAAAGATTTCGTGATTGCCATCAGCAAATCAGACATGCTAGATGAAGAACTCAAAGAAGCCATTGCAAAAGAACTCCCCAAAAACATCCCTCACGTTTTTATATCTTCTGTAACAGGATATCAATTGCAGCAATTAAAGGATTTACTCTGGAACACACTTAATACAATAAGAATTTAAAAGCCCTTAGCGGAAATGTCGTCAAGAAAACTCATCTATTTTATTAACCCGATTTCCGGAACAAAAGGAAAAAAGCGCTTGATTGAATGGATAACTTTTCGCACAAAAAAAGAAAACATTCCTTTTGAAATCATTTTTACAAACAAAGAAGGTGATTACTCTTTTCTCAAAAACAAAATTTCTGAAGAAAAAATTACTGACATAATTATTTGTGGTGGCGATGGCACCATCAATAAAATCACTTCATTTCTTTTAAATGTTGCTGTCAATGTTGGAGTGATACCAATGGGTTCGGGCAACGGCCTTGCTTTTGCAGCAGGCATCAGCAGAAATCCCCATAAGGCTTTAGATATAATTTTTACAGAGCAGGCTAAACCGGTAGATGGATTTTTTTTAAACAAACATTTTAGTTGCATGTTGTCCGGCCTGGGTTTTGATGCACAGGTAGCACACGACTTTTCTCATCAAAAAAAAAGAGGCCTGTTGACTTATATTGTTCTGTCATTAAAAAACTTCTTTGCATCAAAAAACTATTCTTTTACAATAGAAGTAAATGAAACAACAATCCAAACAAAAGCATTGTTCATAAGCATAGCCAACAGTAATCAATTTGGAAACAATGTAACCATTGCTCCTCAGGCGAGCCTGAGTGATGGACTTTTAGATTTAGTCGTTGTAACAAAAATGAACAGATTGTTTACCTTGCTTGTATTGCTCAAACACTTGGTGCAGGGAAAGATTGAAGAGCATTCAGATTTAATGGCAGGAAAAAAAGGCGTATTGTACATACAGGCAAAAAAAATCAACATTCAAAATCCCGAATTGGCGCCACTTCATATTGATGGAGAACCTGTAAACACAGAATTAAATATAGAAATCAATGTGGTGGAAAACGCTTTTACATTGATTCAACCATCCTAGAATCGCTCTTTTTCGCAAGAAATAATAATACCATTAAAGACATTACCACTAGCATGGCTACAAATTGATGCGCCACTCCAACAAATACAAAAGTGGATGGTGTGGTAGATGTCATTAAAGCCGCTATACCCAATAAAATTTGTACGATTACCAAACTGAAAAAAAGCCCACTTGTTTTTTTAAACAAATCAGCATATTGCAAACTTCTGCTTTTGATAAAAAACAAAAATGACAATATGAAAATCAAATATCCTGTTCCGCGATGAACAAAATGAATCATTAGTTTATTATTAATCAGATTGTTAATCCAGGGAGACATCTCATTCATTTGTGATGGCATAAAGGAACCGTTTATGAATGGCCAGGTGGGTGCGGAGGAAGCGGCTTTCAGACCGGCCATAAACCCTCCGAAAATCAATTGAAAAAATACCGCAATCAAAACAAATACGAGCCATTTTTTTTGGCTTGAAATAATTTTATTTCCTACGCTTGGATTAAAATGACTCATTGCAAACCAAAGTGTATATGAAAGAAGTATAAGCGCGGCAATAAAATGAGTGGTAAGTTCAACATGCCCTACAAAATATTTCTCAGGGACCAAACCGCTTTTTACCATAATCCAGCCAATCGCTCCCTGAATGCCCCCTAGCAAAAACAAGATAATCATTGGCACAACGGTAGATTTGCTGAATTTCTTTTTTACCAAAAAGTAGGTAAACCCTATGAGAAAAACCATTCCCATTAACCTTGCCCAAAGACGATGAAACCACTCCCAGAAAAAGATAAACTTAAAATCACTGATAGAAAAAGACTGATGTACGTATTTAAACTGGTCTGTATGTCTGTATTTTTCAAATTCTGCTTGCCATACCATATCGTTCATCGGGGGAAGTGCTCCTGTGATAGGCTTCCACTCTGTAATTGAAAGGCCTGATTCGGTTAAACGGGTAATGCCTCCCAATAACACTTGTATTACAATCATTCCAACTCCGATTAATAACCAAATGCCAATTTGACGATTGTTTTTTAATTGCATTTCCTGTTGATTCATGTGTTAAATGGTTTATTTTAAATCGGTCACATGGTTCATCACATCTGCAAACCTATCATTTCCGGTGAATAGATTCAGATTTATATTTGTAAAGGTAAGACTCAATACTATGTTAGCAAGAAAATGAAATAACAATCAATTAATTTTACCGATAACTCTTAAACAAAAATGCTGGAAAAATATTTTGATATCAATAAATCAGAAGCGGGAGTGGATGAGGCGGGAAGGGGGTGTTATGCAGGTCCCGTATTTGCAGCGGCAGTTATTTTACCAAAAGACTTTTATCATCCTTTGTTAAACGACAGTAAAAAACTTTCAGAAAAACAAAGAGAAATATTAAGACCGATTATTGAAAAAGAAAGTATTTCATTTGGGGTGGCTATGGTTGACAATATTGAAATAGATCAAATCAATATTTTGCAGGCATCTTTTAAAGCCATGCATTTATCCATCAACCAGCTTACCAAGAAACCTCAACTTTTACTGATTGATGGAAACAGGTTTAAGCCTTACAAAAAAGTAATGCATAAGTGCATAGTAAAAGGAGATGGAAAATATGCAAGCATTGCAGCAGCAAGTATATTGGCTAAGACATACAGGGATGATTACATGCTTTGCATTCATGCCAAATATGATGTTTATGGCTGGGATAAAAACAAAGGATATGGCACTGCAATACATAGAAAAGCAATAGAGCAATTTGGACTTTGCGAGTATCACAGAAAATCATTTAATATCCTGCCGTCGCAAACCAAACTTTTTTAGTATTACTTTTTAAATACAAGATCTGTAGCAACAGGAAAATGATCGCTTAATTTTTTCTTGAAACGGCCGAATTGAAGGACTTCGAATCTATTGTCTGCAAAAATATTGTCTATTCTCAATGTAGGAGAAATACCATCATAGGTATTGCCAATACCAAATCCTTTTTCAGCAAATGCATTTTTCAGGTTTTTTCCAATGTTAGTGTACGCGTAACTGTTAGGAACATCGTTAAAATCCCCGCATATAACTACAGGATAAGGACTTTGATTTAGCAGTGTTTTAATATGGTCGCTTTGACGTCGTCTGTTCTGTATGCCGACTTTTAATTTCCACAGTATGTTTTTTGACTCTTCAATTCCCTTTTCATCACTAAAATGAGGATTATCCAGATAACGCTTGTTGTTTGTGGATAGCCTGAAGGTTTGCAAATGGATGTTGAATATTCTAAAAGTATCACTTCCTTTCACAATGTCCACATACTGAAACGTGGAATTATAATCAAATGGTTTGAAAACAAGTGTTTCTTTTTTTATGATGGGGTATTTGCTAAAAACAATGATTCCGTAATGATGCATTTTATCAAAGTCGAATACAGGGTTGAATGAATAGAAATATTCCGACATTCCTATTTTTTTCTGAAACTCATTGATAAAATTAATTCTGTGTTGTGCGCTGTCACCGATCACCATTTCCTGAAAACAGGCAATGTCCGGATTAATATCATTGATCAGGCCGAACATTTCTTTTTTCTTTTCCGGATGCGACTTGTATTCCAAAATGTTAAACAATTCAACATTCCAGCTCATCACCCGAATGGCTGCTGCTTGTTTATTAAAAGTAAATGTATCGGATGTGTTGAGCGGAAAAACTTGCTTTAGTGGTTTCCAGCAAATCAAGATAACCCCTACACTGATTAGTGTGAATAACGGCTTTATAAAAAGCCAAAATAAAAAGAAAATAATTTCAGCCAATAATAGATAAATAGTTGCAAAAGAAAATAAGCCGGTTATCCAAAATTTTCCTGCAAATATGTTACCGCCATAGCACCCCACTATCAGAGAAAGGGACAGCAATATGTTTAGCGTTAACAAAACATACTTGACTGTTTTTCGCAGAATTTGTCTTGCCATAAGTAAAGTTAGGCATCATTTTAATGCCTGTGAAATTGATTAGAAAAAAATTACTACAGATTTTCGTCTTTGGATGCCCTTTGAAGAAATTCTTTTTCTTCATCTGTTAGACATTGAAAACCCCTTGCATTTATTTTGTCTAAAATCTCATCTATTCGCTCTTGCGTTGTTTTGGATGTTTTGATAAAAGGGGCTCTGTTACCTGCATCGTAAAATAATTTTTGTTTCCCTGTATTCTTTTTTGTCGGAAAACTTGGGGTGAAAAGGTTCATGCAATTATCATACAAAGAATTCATCCAACGGCTTCCGTCAATTCCATAACGAAGCAACAATGAGAATGCCGCACCAGCGATTACGCCTATTACATGTGAAAATAAAAAAACCCATTCTTTATGTTGAATGCCAATAAAGTCAATTGCCAAGTAAATTGCAAACAATACCCATAATGGAATTCCCTTTCTGATATGAGTGAGCACCCGATGCGAGGGCAATATCGTTGTTGCGGCAGCGGCTAATGAAAGAATGGATGCATTGGCGCCAATTAATGTAAAGTCAGTTATAGGAGAAAAGAAATTATAGGCAAGAAAAAAAAATCCGCTCATTAATCCACCATATATGTAAATCGGAACAACTTTTTCATTTCCGGCAATTTCCCGGAGAATATATCCAAAAGTCCAAAGCCAAAACATATTACTCAACAATCTCCACAAGCCGGCACTGGTTTCGCTAAACATAAAAGTAAACAAGGTCCATGGCCTTCTGAAAAAAATATGAATATCGGAAGGTAATTCAAACCACTTAACTACTGATTGATTGTAAGAATCAGCAGATTGATTGTAAAAAAAATAAACAACCTGAAGCAATAAAAGCAAAAGAAAAAAAATTGCATTGAGAGAAACCAACGCCATTAATGAATTGTTTTGGCTCCCTAAATAAAACTTTTTTTTACCGAGATGTTTATACTCCAGAAACCTGTCAGATTCTCCCATAAAAAAACTATTATAATGATATTTTTCAAAACTGAATTTAAAAAAAATGCTGTTTGTCTGTTTTATTCCAAATAAGCACAATGACAAATCCAACCAGTGCTCCACCAATATGTGCAAAGTGGGCGATATTGTCTCCTACTGAATTTGATATTCCACCCAAAATATCCATGACTATGATTCCTATAATTGCCCATTTGGCTTTTATCGGAAATGGAATAGGAAAAATAAATAGTTGTGTATTCGGAAAGGTATAACCATAGGCGGCCAAAACACCCATAATTGCTCCGGAAGCACCAACTGTTGCGTTTCTTTTCATAACTTCCACATACATATTGTATTCGCCTGAAGTGATGGCCATATGGTCAATCATCCAATAATCATGAACATAACTTCCTAATTGTGCAAATCCTGCAGCGAGACCGCAAATAATAAAAAATGTCAAAAATCTTTTTGGTCCCCATACCCTTTCCATCATACTTCCAAACATCCAAAGCCCAAACATATTAAATAGCAGGTGAAAAAAACTTCCATGCATAAACATGTGAGTCACCAATTGATAAGGTCTGAAATCGGGAGATTTATAATGATGTAATGCAAAGAGATCATTTACTTTA
This sequence comes from Chitinophagaceae bacterium, assembly GCA_947448685.1. Lineage (GTDB taxonomy): Bacteria > Bacteroidota > Bacteroidia > Chitinophagales > Chitinophagaceae > Ferruginibacter. Next base: position 23,582 of record CANFOP010000006.1, read on the forward strand.
CTGAACTCATTCATTCCCCCAAATAGGTTTTGAGCAAAAAATACAAGCGTATTGATGATGATGAGATTCAATACGATTTGAGGAGTACTTCTGAAACTGTTTCTAAATTCCATAATTTATAAAGGTAGGGATTATACATCCGTTTTTAATGATAATAAAACTACGCTTTCAATGTGGTGAGTATGTGGAAACATATCAACCGGTTGCATTTTTACCACAGCATATTTTTCTGAAAGCAAAGCAATGTCTCTTGCCTGAGTGGCTGTGTTACAACTTACATATACTATTTTAGGTGCTTGCATTTCCAAAAGTTTCACAATTAACTTTTCGTGCATACCGGCTCTTGGCGGATCAGTTATAATAACATCAGGTCGGCCATGGGTATTAAAAAATACATCATTGCAAATTTTAATTACATCTCCTGCAAAAAAATAAGCGTGATTAATATTGTTTAGTCGTGCATTTTTCTTGGCGTCTTCTATGGCATCTTCTATAACTTCTACTCCGATGATTTTTTTGGCGAGATCACTTAAAAAGATTCCAATACTGCCTGTTCCGCAATATAAATCATATACAATTTCATTGCCTGTAAGTCCTGCGAATTCCTTGGCAACTTCATACAATCTCTCCGCTTGTTGGGTGTTAGTTTGAAAAAAAGATTTAGGACTAATGATAAATTCCAGGTTTTTTAATTTCTCTGTAACATATCCCTTTCCCGAATAAACTTGCGGAGTTAAATCATAAATACTGTCATTCCACTTTGGATTGATGGTATAAAGCAACGTAGTTATTGAGGGTACTTGTAATAACAAGTGATTCAATAAATCAACCCTTTCTGATTCAGCCTCGTGATTAAAACAAATGTTTACCATCAGCTCTCCTATGCTGGTTAAACGGATAATAATATTTCTCAACCAGCCGGTATGATTTTTTATATCGTAAAACTCAAATGATTTTTCTGCGGCATACGCACGAATGGTGTTTCTGATTTTGTTATTGATATCATCTAGCAAGTGGCATTCTTGAATGTCAATGACTTTATCAAATACCCTGGGAGCATGATAACCTAATGCATTTTGTTGTACAACAGCAGCATCGGTATTAATTTCCTCGCTGGTTAAAAATCGCTTATTGCTGAAAGTAAATTCAAGCTTATTGCGGTATTGTGTTGTCTTTTCTGATCCGATAATGGGTAATAAATCAGGAATGTCAACTTTTCCTATTCGTTTCAGGTTTTGATACGCTTCTTGCTGTTTGTATTCAAGTTGCTTGGAATAAGGAAGCATTTGCCATTTGCATCCACCGCAAGTACCAAAATGTTTACAAAAAGGAGTCAAACGATCCGGAGCAGGACTTACAATTTTGATGGCACGACCTTCCGCCCAATCTTTTTTATTCTTTCCCAGTTGAATATCTGCAGTATCTCCGGGAATCGCCCCCGAAACAAATATAACTTTTCCTTCATGTCGAACCATCGATTTTCCCTCTGCAGCATAATCCGTAATAAGGATGTTCTCCAGAACAATGTTTTTATGTTTTTTTCGCACAGAACAAAATTAACCCTAATCAGTGCAAAAAAAATTGTTAATGAAATGTAATTTTGACACCTAGATATCATACGCCTATTGAATAACTCTTTAATTTGAATACATTTGTCAACAAAATAAGTTTTACGATGAAAAAGCTACTATTTTCCTTATCATTATTTGCCAGTTCATTTTCTTTTGCTCAAAGTTTTACTGTTACCTTAAAAACACCGTCCTACAAAGAAGGAATCGCGTTTCTATGTTATCACATGGGAAAAAACCTGAATATAGAAGACTCTACTGCGGTAAACAATATGGGCGTAGCAGTTTTTACAGGTAAAAGAACATTGCCGGGAGGTATTTATTCTATAGTTTTTCCCGGAAAGCGCCTTACTGCTGACTTTTTTATAGATAAAGAGCAAAATATTGAAATAGAGGCAGATAGCGCAGATTTGTCAAACATGAAAGTGAAGGGATCAAAAGAAAATCTTTTGTTTCAGGAATACCAGAAAACTGTTGTTGCAATAGGCACCAGAATGCAAACGGAAAGAATGGCTTACACCTATTCGCAGACCAAAAAAGACTCTCTGCTTCATGAAGAAAATTATACCAGAATCAATAAAGAACTGAATCAGTACAGAGACAGTATCATTAATAATTTACCTCAATCTTTAATGGCAGTGTTTTTGAATGCCATGAAAGATCCTGAGGTTTTATATAAAAATCCGAAAAACCTTAAAGATTCAATAGACAACTACAATTATTACAAGGCGCACTATTGGGATGGCATAACTTTTATGGATGACAGAATCATCAGGACTCCATTCTTTTTGCCAAAATTAGAAAGATATTACAGAGAAATTATGCCACAAGCGCCGGACAGCATCATCAAGGACCTTGATTATAAACTTTTGCTTGCGCGCACTTCTCCCGAAATGTATAAATTTTTATTGAACTGGTTTACAGATGAATATATCAATCCAAGATACATGGGGCAAGATGCCGTATTCGTTCATTTGTTTGAAAAATACCACAGTAAAGGCGTCAGCTCCTGGTTGAATGAAAAACAAATGGAAACAATATCTAGAAGAGCTTATATGCAAATGAGCAATTTAATTGGCGTGAAAGCCGCTAATATGGAAATGGTTGACTCTACCGGGAAAATGAAAGCCCTGTACGATCAGCCTGCAGATTATATGTTATTGGTTTTTTGGGATCCCACCTGCGGACATTGTAAGGAAGAATTACCTAAACTAGATTCTATTTACAGAGCGTCGTGGAAAAAACATGGGGTAAAAATATATGCTGTATTGTCTGAAAATGACAAGAAAAAAGAATGGGTAAATTATATTAAAGATCACAATATCGGCGAGTGGATTCATGTCTATGAAACAAAAGAGATGGAAAATGCTGTTGCTGAAGCGAAAAAGGCCAGTTTCAAACAATTGTTTGACGTAATTCAAACACCTACCTTATTGCTGCTGGACAATGAAAAAAGAATCATCGGAAAAAAACTAGGTTGGCAACAATTAAATGAATTATTGGAGACTAAATGGTCAAATAAAAAATAAAACCGTTCAAATAAATGATTCATGAAGAAGATTGTGCTATTTCTTCCATTGTTTTTATTTACACCAAAAACAAAATCTCAAACCGTTATCACATATGGAAACAACTCAGTTTCAAAAGACGAGTTTTTAAGGGCCTATAATAAAAACAAATCCATAGAAGATAATACAGAAAAGGCCATTCGGGAATATGCTGCTTTATATAGCGACTTCAAACTGAAGGTTCAGGCAGCAAAAGACCTGCAACTGGACACACTTCTTCAAATAAAAAACGACCTCGACAATTTCAGGCATCAGGTAGAAGCGGGATATTTGAATGATGAGACTTCCTTTGAATCTCTCATGAATGAAGCAATTCAGCGAAGTCAATATGATTTGCATTTGTTACATTATTCCATCAAAATAGATACCGGTAATGTTGCTGATTCTTTAAATGCAGCTAAAGCCATTCGTGTGTTGTACGAAAAACTCACATCGCCAAATGGAGAAGTTGAAACATCCGAAAAAATAAAATACTCAGACCTGGGTTTTATTACCGTTTTTTCTCTTCCCTATCAATATGAAAATATAGTTTACCATTTGAAACCCGGAGAGGTCTCCATGCCTTATCAATCCAAAAAAGTATGGCATATATTCAAATTGGTGGAACAAAGAAAGAGTGCGGGCAAATGGAAAATTGCACAGATACTACTCACATTCCCACCCAACCCTGACAATCAAATTAAAATAAAAGTCAGAAGCATTTCCGACTCGGTATATAAACTTTTAAAAGGCGGCGCAGATTTCGGAAAAATGGCGCGTGAAATAAGCGAAGACAAACTCACCTATCTGAACAATGGAGAAATTCCTGAATTTGGAACAGGAAAATTTGATGGGTCTTTTGAAAGAGAAGTAGTGAAACTTTTGAAAGATGGAGATATTTCAGAACCCTTTGAAACAAAATTCGGAATCCACATCATAAAGCGAATAAGCCACACTTCAACACCGGAATCTCCGGATGATGAGGCTTTAAAGTTTGAAATAAAAAACAAACTGATGCAAGATGATAGAGTTGAAATCGCTAAAGAAAAGTTTGCACAACAGATAAAATTAAAAGTTGGATATAAACTTTTGAATTCAGTTAAAGAGGCGGATCTTTTTAAATTGGCGGACTCAATGGTAAATAATCCGCAAAAGGAATTGGTTTCGAGTTCGCTTATCAACAATAAGCCCATTATTAGTTTTACAAAATCATCCCTGAAAGTAAAAGATTGGCTCAACTATGTAAAGGAGATTAAAATCAATAACGACCTATATGGCGGCGAAACAAATGCTCAGTTATGGGAAAGGTATAAAAAGTTTGCAATATTGGATTACTACAAAAATCATTTGGAAGAATTCAATCCAAACTTTGCCTATCAAATGCAAGAATTCAAAGAAGGAAACATGCTGTTTGAAATAATGGAGAGAGAAGTTTGGTCCAAAACCGGCAGAGATACCGCGGGTCTGTTGAATTACTATAATGCCAACAAGGAAAAATATAAGTGGGCGAAGAGTGCGGATGTTTTAATAATGAATTGTGCTTCTGAAGATCTTGCTTTACAAACCATTCATGATTTACAATCCGGAGCATCCTGGAAAGATTTAGTGGAACTAAGAGAAGGAGAGTTGCAGGGTGATAGCGGAAGGATAGAACTTTTTCAAATGAACGCTTCTCCTGATGCTAAACCGGGCTCTTACTCGTCTGTAACAAAAAATGCAGACGGTACTGCAAGTTTTATTATATATTACCGATTGTATGATGCTGGGCTGCAAAGAAGTTTTGAAGAATCAAAAAGTTTGTTAATTAATGATTATCAACCAATTGTAGAAAAAAAATGGTTGGCTGACTTACATAAAAAATATCCGGTTAAAATAGATGACAAAGTGCTTAGTAAGATTATTGAGGAAAATAAATAAACCCAGTCAAAATAGTAAATTCAACAATCAGATTTTAGTGTTATGTGGTAAACCCCTAAAAAGATGTTTTATACCACACAAAATAAAGTATAAAAAACTTAGCAAATAAATGCTAAATTAATTAGTTTATTTAAAATACACTTCCTATATTTGTACTCCGAAAGGGAAAACACTCAGATACATCAATTAAAACAAGAAAATTATGAGCAACACAGAAAAATTAAAAGCGTTAAAGCTTACCATGGAAAAAATTGACAAGGACTTTGGTAAAGGTTCTGTCATGATGATGAACGAAAAAACTCAAACAGAACAAGAGGTGATCTCTACCGGTTCAATTGGATTAGATGTTGCTCTGGGAATAGGCGGTCTGCCTAAAGGACGTATTGTTGAAATATACGGTCCGGAATCTTCCGGTAAAACAACTTTAGCCACACATGTAATTGCAGAAGCTCAAAAAAAAGGTGGTATGTGTGCATTTATAGATGCTGAACATGCATTTGATAGTACATATGCGCAAAAGTTAGGTGTAGATATAGATAGTTTATTGATTTCTCAGCCTGACTACGGTGAACAGGCTTTGGAAATTGCAGACAGATTGATTCTTTCTGGAGCGTTGGATGTAGTAGTCATTGATTCAGTGGCAGCGTTGGTACCCAAAGGAGAGTTGGAAGGTGAAATGGGCGATAGCAAAATGGGACTACATGCAAGATTGATGAGCCAGGCATTGAGAAAATTGACTGCCACTATTTCAAAAACAAATAGCTGCTGCATTTTTATCAATCAGTTAAGGGAAAAAATAGGTGTAATGTTTGGCAATCCAGAAACAACAACCGGAGGTAACGCATTGAAGTTTTATGCTTCAGTTCGATTAGATATTCGCAGAATGACACAAATTAAAGACGGAGACGAAATTATTGGAAATCACATTAAAGTAAAAGTCGTTAAAAATAAAGTGGCGCCACCATTCCGTCAGGCCGAATTCGATATTATTTATGGGGAAGGTATTTCAAAGGTTGGAGAAATTATTGACATGGGTGTAGAGTTGGGAATTGTACAAAAAAGCGGTAGTTGGTTCAGTTACAATAGCGATAAAATGGGACAAGGAAGAGAATCGGTAAAACAACTCTTAATTGATAACCCTGAAATGGCAAATGAGATAGAAGCAAAAATCAGAGAAAAAATTAAAGAAATGCAAGCACAATAAACAGACAATTGTGCCTGAGGTAATATTAAAAGACTGGATTGGATTTTTTTATATTTAAAAAATTAGAACGTTGCAATAATAATACCACCGTTTGAAGAAGATGTTATTAATGGTATTTTCTTCTCTCAATAAAATAATTCGATTATTTCTATAATTGAAATTTGGGTTAGTAAGTAATCAAAACCGTCTTTTAAAAAGGACGGTTTTTTTATAAAAAAAAGTCGCTTCGTAGAAACGAAGCGGCTTAACGATTGCTTGCTTTAAAACTATTACAGAGTTTGTATAATATTAATATACTATTAAATTTATTTTTTCTGATAACGAGTTAAATGATTGACTTAATTTTATGTTGTCAATGATTTCTTACACAAAATTGCTTTTAAATAATTGTTGTGTCAAGTCAATTTTGTAAAGAATTTATGATGCCGAAAGGATAATAAAAACCTTAAAAAGCAATACAGCAAAGGTTTTTGCTTTTATAATATAATGATGCCCAACCAATCAACAGATATTTTATTTCAATTAATCCGGTCATTGAAAAAATCGGAAAAAAGGAATTTTAAATTATATATACAGCGTAATACCGGAAGTAAAGACCTAAAAATAATAGAGCTATTTAATGCAATAGACAAACTTGGACATTATGATGAGTCGATGTTACTTAATAAACTTACGTCCATTGGTAAGCCCCAATTGTCTAATGTAAAATCACACTTATACAAACAAATATTAGCCAGTTTGAGAATTTTAACGAATTCAGAAGGAATTGAATTTCAAATGAATGAACAATTGGATCATGCTAGAATTTTATACAATAAAGGGCTATATCATCAATCTTTGAAAATACTTGAAAAACTAAAGGAAACGGCATTGGAATTCGAGCAATACAGTTTTTTAATTCAAGTTGTTTCTTTCGAAAAAAAAATAGAGTCCCTATATATTACCAGAAGTTTTCAAAACAGGGCTGAAACGTTGTCTGCAGAAGCAGAAAAAGTAAACAGCAAAAGAGTTGCCATTGCTGGTTTATCGAATTTATCACTGCAGATGTATAGTTGGTATATTCAAAAGGGGCACGCAAGAAACAAAGAAGACGAGTTGGAAGTAATAGAGTTTTTTAAAAAGAAACTCCCAGTAAATGATCATTTGTATACTGGATTTTATGAAAGGCTATATATATATCAATCATATTGTTGGTTCGCTTACATTAGACAAGACTTTTTGATGTACTACAGATATACGCAGAAGTGGGTTGACCTCTTTAATGAAAGTAAAAAAATGATAGGCGTGGAGACTATGCATTTTGTGAAAGGAATGCACAACTTGATGAATGCTCTTTTTGACACCAGAAGCCATAAAAATTTTTCCTCCACACTTGATGCCTTTATTTTATTTTCTGAAAGTTCGGAAGCGCAAATTCATGAGAATATAAGAATACAAACGTTTATTTATTTGAACAGCGCAAGGCTGAACTATCACATCATATCGGGAACTTTTTCGGAAGGCTTACATTTAATTCCTGAGATTGAACAAAAATTATCTGCATACTCATTATATATTGATAAGCATCGAATTCTTGTAATGAACTATAAAATTGCAATGATTAATTTCGGCGCAGGAGACTACAGTAAAAGCATCGACTACCTGCAAAAAATAATTAATGAACAAACAGATTTGCGGGTCGACCTGCAATGCTATTCAAGACTTCTTCATCTAATCGCTCAATATGAAATAGGAAATGTGGAATTGGTGGAATACCTCACTAAATCTGTTTACAGATTTATGGCAAAAATGAAAAGATTTACCATAATTGAAGAAGAAATATTTAAATTTTTGAGAAGCTCCTTTCACTCTGATAAAAAAATACTAAGAAATCAGTTCGAGCAACTACTTAATAAACTTCGGGTTTATGAAAAGAAACAATTTGAAACAAGAACTTTTGCTTATTTGGATGTTATATCCTGGCTTGAAAGCAAAGTGCTACAAAAACCAATGTCTTATATTATCAAAGAGAAATACAACAAAAACAAAAGATAAAATATTTTATTTATGATAAAATTCTTTTTACTTTTTATCTAGTCGATTTAATCATTACAATCAATGATAAAAAATAGCCTTTATTTTACTTCTTTGCATAAAATTACCTTAAATTGGCATCCGTTGCGGCATTTTGAAACTTCTTAATTAATCGAATTTGTAATCAAGAAACGCTATCATTTGATGATTCAAAGCTAACCACATAAAAATAATTATATGAAAAAGTTCTTTATTACCTTTTCTGTTATTTTAATAAGCTGTCTTGGAAAAGCACAATGGAATCCCAATACATTCTTGAATCTTGACTATTCTGATGTGAATGTGTCGGATTTACAGGCGATAAATACAAGTGACGGTAAAACGTGGATTGCATTTTACAGCAATGTCGGAGGAAATTACAATATGCGGGCTCAGCTTTTGGATGTTGATGGAACCAAACTATTAGGACTCCACGGAGTTGCCGTTTCAAATCAGCCATCAGGAAGTGCCACTTTTGTTTTTAATATCTGTGTTGACGCACAAAATAATTTAATTATTGGTTATCAATACGAAGTAGCTGGCGTTCTTTCTGCAGTTGTTTCAAAAGTAAATACTGATGGTACTTTACCATGGGGAAATGGCGTAGTATTAGGAGCCGGACTTTCACCTTATCCTGCGATGTCACCCACCAACAATGTATATGTGGCATGGAATAACAACAGTCCATCTACTTTATATCTACAAAAAATAAGCAGTGCGGGAACTATCATGTGGACGAATGCTGTTGCTGTTCAAGTAGGGTCAAGTAATACCACAAGAGGACAGCTCGTATCTCATCCCAACGGAGATTTTACCCTCATTTTTCAAAAAAGAGGAGTTGGCATCAATACCACACCATATGCTCAACGATACTCAATGAACGGCGTACCTTTATGGCTGGCTCCGGTACAATTGTCTAATCTTGCTACTTCTGGTGCAAGATATTATTCTGTGTTGGCCATTGACAACATAGGATACTTTGGATATTACGCAAGTGCTGGATTTCGTTTTGCAGCCTATTTACAAAAAATTAATCAAGATGGCACATTGCCCTGGGGAATTAATGGAAGCCCCGTTTCAACGTATTCAACAGGCTCTGATCCTTTGCAGCAGACAACGAATATTGCTCATGCATCAAACTCTCCATACATTTGGTCTGTAAGCACTTACTGTGATATAAACCAAACTCAATATGGAGTTTTTGTTCAAAAATTTGACACTTCATCCGGTATTGTAAGATTAAATCCCATTGGCAAAGAAATATATCCCATCAGCACAAACTTTGATACACAAGCCGGAAAACTTGCGTTAATAAACGATGGCCCCTTTTTTATCAGTTATGATAAAGATTATAAAATATATGCAACAAGATTAAATAGCAATGGTGATTTTGTTTGGACGGGTAACAGATGTGAAGTAAGTTCCACTTCTGCAACCCTTGCAAACCCAAAAGGCAGATTCGCTTTTACAGATGCCATCAACAACCAGGCAGTAGCCATTTGGTCTGAAAACAGAGGTGTGGAAGAAAGGGGTTATGCACAGAACATTCCTGCTACAGGTATCCTTCCCGTTAAGCTTGGAGATTTAAAAGGCACTATCATAAAAGACAACGCTCATTTGATATGGAAAACCTTTTCTGAAATTAATTGCAATGGATTTGAAATTGAAAAAAGTTCAAATGGAAAAGAATTTGAAAAAATAGGCTTTGTCAAAAGTCTATCTTCTTCCAATTCAAACTTATCTGGTATTGATTACACATTTTCAGATGTAAGCCCTTTTACTAACAACTACTATCGCTTGAAACAATTGGATAATGATGGAAAATATTCTTACAGCAATATTGTTTTTTTAAGATTAAATAAAACAGAAAACGCCCTTTCAGTAGATAGGATATTTCCAATTCCTGCAAAAAATAAAATAAATCTGACCATTACTGTTTATGCTGATGTAAAAACAGATATTCAAATATTGAATGAACTGGGGAAAACTGTAAAAAAAGAATCCGCTCTTTTACATGTTGGTCAAAATAAAATAAGCAGCGATATAGGGTTTCTTTCTAAAGGAATTTATTATATAAAATTAACTGCCGAAAACGGGCAAACGATTACTAAAAAATGGATGAAAAATTAAATGATTGAAAGCATATCTGCTAATGTGGTTATTGCGCCGAATCTACTATTTCTTTATTATCTATCGCTCTTTCAATATCTACAATTACCTTGTTTCCAGCAAGTCCAATCATTCTTTTTCCATTGTACAGATCACCTTTTGCATAGTACTTTCCTCCCTTTTTATATACATCTTCCACATGAACGGTTAAATTTTTCCAATTTGCAGGAAGTGAAGATTTAGCGGTTGAGGCAGAGCCGATATATACAAATGCAAAAGCCGAATCTTCCTTTGTTCCGCGGGTTAACGTTATATTGCTACCATTAAAAAATTTGCTTTGAGAATATTGTATTATACCATTTTCCAAAACAGGCCTTTGAGCAAAAGAACAAAAGCTACAAAATAGCAAAGAAATAATTAATGTTGTTCGCATTGTTTTTTATTATAAAATTACACAAATTAAAATACTATTCCTACTTTGAGGGGAACTCAAACTTATAACCATATGCCTTTATCATTGGTTTTATTGAATCCAAATTCCTTCTCTCGGTTATTCCATATCCCTCATATTGATATGGCTTATAGGTATAATAAGGATATAGGGATTCAATAAGTATTCCGTCTGATTTTAAATAAAATTGTAGATTTTTATCTATGGAGTGATAAAAGTTGTGATAGCAACAATTTACCAATTCTACACAATAGAACGATTGATATTTTTTTTCTGAAGGAGATATGCTATTGGTTTTTTTTATTTGTGAAGGTATTTGAGATACGCCACCATTGTATTCACAAATATTGTGAACTGCATTTTTTCCATAAATATTTACATACTTCCACCCTATATCTCTTGGATAAGAATACGTTTTATACTGAGTGAAATTACAATAAAAGGAAAACACAAATAAAATCGAAATACACATCACAGTCGTGTTTTTATAGTTTTGCTGAATCTTATTTAAATTAATCAGACTAACACAAACTATACAGATAAAAGGATAGTACATATGCAGCAATCTGCCATAAAAAACAAAACGGTGAAAAAAGAACCCTATTGAAGCATAAACGATATATGACATTATAAGCAATGCAGATATAAATGCAAGTTTATTAGTACGCACTCTTTGGGAATGCCTTATGAAATTAATAATATAGCAAGTCAACCCGATAATAATTATTTTTCCTCCCAACCCTTCTACACTCCATAAATATTTATAAAGAAAAGTAAAACACTCCTCGAATGAACCCTGAATAATTGTTCCCGAAAGGCTCTTTAAAGCAAATATAAATGACGTATTTCCGATTTTTGAAAACATCTCAAATAGTACAACCATCGATGTAAAACCACCCAAATACAGTAACCCTCCAATATAATGAATAGCTGATTTATTGATTGTAGGCTGACTAAATAAACTTGTTGCTCCTATTAAAAAAACAAAGGGAAAATAACCAGGGTAAACTGAATAACCTACAAATGAAAATAAGCCCAGTAAAAAATATTTTTTATTGGTCAGACTGTCAGACAGACCTAATTGTATTAGTTTATAAAATGTAAAATATAAAATCAATAAACTTGTATCATAGGGCAAGGCATGCCTTAGATACAAGTAAGAGTTGGTAAGGCAGCTATATATAACAACACTTAACAAGGATAATAATTCATCTTTCAAAAACAGTTTTGAAAAATTATAATGCACTAAAAGTATTAAACAGTAGATGATGTAATTGAAAATAAATAAAGGGTATGAATTTCGAGGTTCATAAATGTTCAGGTGAAAAGTTTGGGCTGTATATAGTTGTACTGCCTGAGGGATGCATTTGATAATAGTTTCTCCTGGCCTTCCTTTAGTTGAAAAAATATTGTAAAAAAAGCCTCTGACATCTCCCTTTGATAAATTTTGTATTGCTAAACCTGACTTTTCATACCTTCTTTCATCCTGCATTGAAAGAAAGCCAGCGCCTATTAGAGATATTTTTATAAGTGTTATCGCTACAATACTAAGAACAAGAATGTAGCGAATAAAATTGGTGCTTTTCAAGATAAATAATGAGTTAAAAACGCTTCAAATTTTATTCTTAAAATTAATGATAAATATCATTAACTAATTTCCCCTTTGTTTATTTTTATTTTTTAGTTTGAAATACTACTTAAAAATATATAGATTTTATACATTGCCTGAGTTTTACAATATTGTTGTTATAAATTTAATAAAACAAAAATGATCAGAGATAGTAAAAATGAAATTATTAAGGATTTAATATCAAAGGCATCCGAAAGCAGAAAAGAAAGCAGCATGCGTTTTTTTAAAACAGGCAAAGGCGAATATGGAGAAGGGGATCAATTTCGTGGAGTGTCCGTACCCGATCAACGCAAAGTAGCCAAGATGTATCATATACAATCAAATCGAGATACCATTTCTGCCTTGCTTGATTCAAAGTACCATGAGGACAGGCTTACAGCAATTTTTATTTTAACTCACAAATTCAATGAGGACTTTAAAAAAGGAAAAGGACAAGAATGGGTGGATTTATATTTTGAAAAAATAGCCCGCATCAATAACTGGGACCTTGTAGATTCATCCGCTTACATTATTTTGGGTAAATGGCTAGAAGACAAAGACAGAAGTGTTTTATATGAGCTTGCAGCAGCCCCATCACTTTGGAAAAACAGAATTGCTATTGTAACCACTAAGCATTTTATTAAATTGAAAGATTTTAAAGATGTTCTTTTGTTGAGTAAAGAATTGCTTCATCACAAACACGATCTTATTCACAAGGCCACCGGCTGGATGCTTCGGGAAGCATGGCAAGTAAACCCTAAGCCAATAAATGATTTCCTGACAAAACATGCGTCATCTATGCCTCGAACCATGTTGAGATATACCATTGAAAAAATGAGTGAAAACGAAAGAAAAAAGTACATGGAAAAATAAACAATTCAATGTGCAGCAGTAAATCATGACTCAAAATTGATTGAAGTATTATCCATAAATCTTTTGTATGTCCTCCAATAAATGGAGGTTTTATTATTTATTTTTATAAAAACTTTTTTATGTATTGCAATATTGAAGAAAAAAAAGAAAATGAATTAATGAAATTATCCTTTTATCAAAACACATGCGAAAGGGCCCTGAATGAGCTTGCGCTCAATCACCCAAATCAATTGACTGAATTCGAAAAAGAGAAAATATACTTGATGTTAAAACGTCTCTTCAACAGTGAGGTGGATTACCTAATATCATCTCCGGAAAATTATTTTGCCCTTTATGAAGATGAATAGATTCGCTGTGACAGGTTTAAATTTATATTCATATTTGTTGCTTTTCAATAATTTTACGCTATGCCTAAAATAAAATCTGCTATAACCCGATATCAAATCATTGATACTTGTTTGACCAATAAGCTGAAGCCCTTTCCATCACTGGAAGATTTAGCAAGGGAATGCAGTTCAAGGGTCAGAGAAGGCATTTCAACTTCAACCATTGAAAAGGACATTCGTTATATGAAACAGAGCCATCCGAATGGATATGATGCGCCCATTGAATACAGCAAAATAAATAAAGGTTACTTCTACGCAGAACAAGGATTTTCAATTGCCACACTGAGATTAAGTGATGAAGAATGGGATGCATTGCGATACGCTGCAAATCTATTGCACCAATATTCACATGTATCTATCTTTAAGGACTTCAAACAAGCCATTGATAAAATAAATACCCGGTTTAATTTATTAATTGATTTGGAGGAAGAGAATTTTGAAAAATACATTCAGTTTGAGTTTGGCACAGCAACAACGGGTTACGACTGGATAGGTTTAATTTTACCCGCATTGCAGAACAGATGGATATTGAAATTATCTTATGATAACATTTACAAAAAAGAAATTAAGGAATACACAATTTATCCTGCGCTGTTAAAAGAACATAGAAATCGATGGTATTTAATCGGATGGGTAGAGGACAGAAGCGATTACCTGACTTTTTCATTAGACAGAATTCAATCCATCGAAACTATTCAAAAAACCCAAAAACACCGTTTTGATTTCAATGCAGAACAATTTTTACAATATTCTGTTGGGATAATGGAAGAAAATAAAAAGCCTGAAAAAATCGTATTGAAAATTCAAGAACCTTATAGCAAGTTAGTTCAACTTGAACCATTACATCATAGTCAAAAAACGATTAAGCAAACAAACAAGGATATCCAGATAGAAATATTATTACAAATTAATCCCGAATTATGTAACAGAATATTATCCATGGGGCCATACTGCACTGTCATACAGCCCTCAACATTAAAGAAACAAATCAAAAACTTGTTGTTGACAACTTTAAATAATTATTAAAGAGGTAATTGGTTGTTAATAGAATATTACAAGCAGAATTTTAATTGTGTGTATCAGTGCAACATAGAATCACCACTTAATACATCAGACTTTTTTTAGATGATTTTCTCCATCCCGCTTGACTTTCATAATCTACAAAGTATATTTTAAAATCCGCCTGATTTGCATAATCCACAAAAAATATTTTCTTTTTTGCCTGGTTTGCATATTCAGTAAAAAACCATTTACCGGCGTTGTCTGTTGCTTGATGTTGGTATTTTACCTTGAATACTTTTAAGTCTGCCTGACTCTCGTATTGAACAACATATACTTTAACATCGGCCTGATTTGCATAATCAACAGAAAATACTTTTTGAGCACGAAGACTTTGAATAGTTGTCACCAAAAATATAATGAGTACAAATTCGCGTTTCATAAATGAAGTTTACTTTTTGAAATTTATTCTTTGAAGGTATTCATTTTCTTGATCAATACTATCCTCTCTGTCAATTTTTTAAAGCGGCGCCGATTGCCCCCAAAAATACAATCCTTTCTTCTTTATCAAAGCCAGGTATGGATATTATGCAAGATTATAATTCTTCCATAAGCACTGTACTTGCTTGTCAAATTTAATATTATTACTCCTCCAATAGTTGGAGGTTTGTATCGGCACTTTTGTATCAGCATCAAACTTTACAAAATGCAAATAATCACAGATTTATTTGAAATAGAATGCTGTCAAGCGATAATCACCGAAAACTTTTCAAACAATAAACAAAAATGGGAGGAGGTGGCCAATGATTCAGAGCAGGCGAAAATCAAAGACGGTTATTATTGGATGAGCAACACCTCTGATACAAGATGGAATTACTACAAAATAAAAGCGCCATTTAAACAAAATCATGGTTTTATAATTGAAACATTTATTGAACTTGAAAACAGACAAGATGCTTTTGGTCACTTTGGATTGGTTTGGGGATTTGATAGTGAAAGAAAACACCTAAACCGATTTACTTTATCAGCAGACGGAAAACGTGCACTGATTTTGCATTTTGAAAGAAATCACTATTTAATGTTTCATCGGTTTCAAAATAGAAAACTCCCACAATTTGACATGAAAAAGCCTATTCGTTTTTCAATAATCAAATTAGATGATTATTTCCATTTTTTAATTAATAAGCAAAAGGTATATATGGCACATGAATCCGTTTTTTGCTCCGATGGCGCTTTTGTCGGGTATTATATTGAACCGCATTTATCGATGAAAAGTAATTTTTTTGAAATTAAAAAAATTAAAGCGCATAAAAAAGATGTTGTCACAGGTTTGGAACAATTAATGAATGTAACGACTCATGAAAAATTATAGGAGTTTCATAACGATACTGTTACACCCTAATCAGTCAAGGATTTGTTAGAATAGTACATAAAAAAACATGATCAATCAGTAATAGAATGTTTAGAAAAACTACCCGCTCATTAAGTCTTAGTAAAGATTCGCCCAAAATTATACTTACAACTGATACGGGTTTTTTAAAAATAAACATGCTGCAAGTAATTGGTAATAAAATAAACAAATTCGGTCGGCCTTTGGGAATTCGGTGGACGCTGCTTTGTGAGAACAATCAGTATGACTGCTTCTGTTGGCAATTTCCCAATCAGTTTGAATTTAACTGTTTTGAATTAATACATGTATTTGGATTTATGGAAACCGAATTTACTAAAAACGCCAGCATAAGCCAATCAAGTGAATTGCATATAAAAATAGAAACTGAAGCGGTTGAAAAAAATCTGATCATTGATATTAAACTGGAGGTTGATGAAAAGGTAATATAATAGAGAGTTGCTTATTTTTAATTAAATTACATTTTTTATATAACGATTCTCATATGTCATCTTCCGATTTAAAAAGAAAACTCAAATTATATAAAGATATTCCCGAATCATTAGCTGTTCGTTTACACCGCGCTATCAGTTGGTTGAAGTGCGCAGAAGAAAACAGCAACAACCATGATATTCGATTTTTGTCATTATGGATTTCGTATAACGCTTGTTATGCCATTGATGAAAAATCAGAAAGTGATTTGACAGAGAGAAAACAATTCAACGATTTTATTGCTAAACTGGTATGTCATGACCATGAGAAGCGTTTTTTTAACCTATTGTGGAACAAATTTTCAGGGCCCGTTCGACTTATCATAGAAAACCAATATATTTTTAAGCCCTTCTGGGATGCTCAACGAGGAGAAAACACCCATTGGAAAAAATTGTTTGAGCAATCAAATAAAGATGCGAATCGTTACCTCTCTAAAAATGAAGTTGCCAAATTAATAGAGGTCGTTTTGGATAGGCTGTATATGTTGCGGAACCAGCTTATGCATGGTGGCGCTACCTACAAAAGCAAGGTTAATCGTATACAGGTAAAAGATGCCTGCAATATTCTTACGCTTTTTATCCCAATCATTATTGATATTATGATGGAAAACAGAAAGGAAGAGTGGGGCGATATTTACTATCCGGTAGTATTATAGATTATTCTTTGCCAATGATCTCATTCAAGTTGTCTAAAAACAATTTCATTTCTGCTAATTTTTTATCTTCATCCGATTGATTTTTTTCGGGACCATAACATTCAGAAATATCAAAATAAAATGTTTCAACACCTCTTATCATTTGACCATTTTCATTAGAAATGATTTTCACATCTATTTTATCAAAAGTTTTGCCATTTTGAAATAATAGTTGTTGTTTTAAAATATCGCATGAATGGTAGCACCTTCCTAATGCAATATATCTCAATACATGATATTCAATAGAAACATAATCATTGATTGGGTTTGTCCGTTCAATGATTATAGCATTTTCCATTGAGTTTCCCATGCCCCCGCGGATAGGAAGATTGTCTCCAAAAACATCTTGAATGATATCTTTAACAGATGTAAAGGTGAATTTGTTTTTCATGAGTTTTAATTTTTAAACAGCTTGTAATATTTCGTTTTTCTTTACCTGAAATTCCTTTTTTGAAATCAGTTTCTTTTCAAACATTTCAGCCAATGTAGCCAATCTGTTGATTAACGATTTGTCGGATTGTTGATATTTTGTTTTATACACTTCTTTATCTTGCTCTGACAACAATTCAATTTCAAAAATGATATAATCATCGTAGTGTACCCTGCAACAAACAATCTTTCCGTCTAAAGAAATATCCCATCCAATGCAGGCGCCCCAATTCATCACTTCATTTGCCACCCAGCCAACCTTTCCATGTCTTGGTTTATAGGGCATGTCTTTATACATCCCTCGTTTTATCTCTTTTAAATGAACACCATGATTGATTTCAAGATCACCCGTAAATAAATAATTTAGCGTTGGCATTTGTATGACCAGTTTTTCTGTAAGTACATTTAATGCCTCTTCTCTTTTACTTTTTTCGTTTTCTTTCGCAGTTCTTTTTTCAATAAAATTATTTATCTCTTCTCTGTTAAGTTGCTCAATTGTATAAAAATAAAATTCGTTAATGCTTTTGAAGTACATAATTTCGGAACCGTCATTTTTTACATCCCAATAAGGATGATTTTGAAATTCTACCATTCCGATATTATAGGTTATATTTTCGTCGCTAAGCCATTCGGCTTTATCGTTTCGATAGTGCCAACCCTTTAGTTGGTTGGGGTCTTCTATTGGAATAATTCGAATTCCATGGTTAATCCCAAGTTCTTCGTCATCCAGCATGGGTGTTCCATAGGATTGCTTGATAAAAATGTTGAATAATTTTTCAACCAAGGGGTTTGATTCCATGCGTTTTTTAGTTAAAGGTATTAGACAAGACCTCCAACTATTGGAGGAGATGTTTTTTGAAAAAAATATTCAAAATGTTTTTTGATACCGAGACGATAATACCATTTCACTTATTTGTTGCTTTAATCAATATTAATTATTGGGACCCCATAAACGCCTGAAATTATATTGTACGGTTCAGCATCAACCATGATTGAAATTTATCTATAGCCTTAATCAGTTTTTTATCGAACAAGAATCATTAAGCAGCAAAATCTTTAGAAAATAAAATCTATTAGTTTTATCTACGCAGCAATATTGCAGACAATAAGTTATTCAATAAAATTAAACTGGTATGCAAAAAGTAACATTTGACCATGCTTCTGAAAATAAATTTTCTAAAACAGTTGCCTATAGAATAGCCGACTATTTTACAGAAAAAAATATTTCAAGAAAAGCGAATTGGATTTTTGGTTTAAAAGTCATTTTATTCTTTTTCTTCACGGTTGGTTTGTATGTGGCAATTATGACTTCCGAACATTATAATATACCATTGGCATTACTGTTTATTTTATTTGGATTATTCATTACAATGCTTGTTTTTTCTGTAGCACAAGATGCCTCCCACCATGCCATTTCAGACATAAAATGGGTGAATTAATTACTGCAATATGTTTGGGACATGGCTGGCATTTCCTCTTATTGTTGGAAATTGAAACACAATCTATCACATCATAGTTTTACAAACATTCCAGGGAAAGATGGCGATATCGACCAAAGTAAACTGGTTATTCTACATCCTCACTCTCCAAAAATGTGGTTTCATCGATACCAGCACCTTTATGAGAGGAAGTACTGGTGTTAGTTTTAA
The DNA here is from genome assembly GCA_947448685.1 of Chitinophagaceae bacterium. Classification (GTDB taxonomy): domain Bacteria; phylum Bacteroidota; class Bacteroidia; order Chitinophagales; family Chitinophagaceae; genus Ferruginibacter. Next base: position 42,948 of record CANFOP010000006.1, read on the forward strand.
ATTATTTTCATTGATATTTTTTTTTGCGACTTTTTTTATTTATTATTTGATTGACTCAACACCGGTGCGGTCATAATCCTAGCCAAAATCTTAATGCTTAAAAAAATTAAAGTCATAAAGACTAATGGAGGAAGTATGTCTAAAATAAATCAAAGTATGAAAATTATTGTACCGGTAGCTGTGGATGTAAATGAAATCTTAGCACCTCTAAATCTCACTAAAGCCAAGCATAAAAACCTGAAGAATAAAATCTATTACTTTCTATCAAGAATTGTGACGCACAACGAAAATTATCATTTGTATCTATTAACCAATGGGTATATTAAAATCAGTTCAATTCAGATGAAATCTATTTTGGGTAACAAATATTATTATCAGATAATTGATTTGTTGTCCAACCCTGGTGACCCAGTAATAGAAAGTGATGACTCATGGTACAACCCGCAATCAAAGGATTTGAAAGGGTATTGTAAGGGGTATCGACTAGCATCAAAATATAACACCGGAGAGGTCGTATTCAAAACCATATCAGAAGGATTTGATAAAAAAATCAAAAATAATAACAGCGGTAGAAATACTGAGCCAACCAAATTGGAAGGGTCACTTCATGGAACAGTAGATAAATGTGAAATCGAGAAACGATATGATTTTCTATACAAACAATTTGAGCAGCACCAAATATCAATTGACTCAAGAGTTTATGATTACATCAGAAAATTTGGAAATCAATTACTGAACCGGGTAAAAGACAACAACCCTTTTCAAACAAAAATAATCTTAAACACAATTGGTCGATGGTTATATCAAATAGATAAAATCAACACTGGTCAATTATGGTGTCAAGTGTCTGCAGATAATCATAGATTAAACACTAATATCACTGGACTCAGAAAGGTACTAAGACCGTTTATAAAATGTGATGGTAAACCAATGGTTGAAGTTGATATAACTTCTTCACAACCATATATCCTTTCAACTTTAATGAATTATAAATTCTTTAATGAAACTACTAATGGTTATAATCTGCATACTATATATCCTGAATTGTATTATGAAATGAATAGTAGTAAATCAAATTCAACAAATAATATTGATTCATTCAATTACTATTCATCAATATCAGGTAATACTAATTATTACTTTTCATCAGTAAGTGGTAGTGGTTCATTTATGTGGTGTGATTTTTTAACTAATGATGAATACGATAGTATTAGACGATACCAACAATCTTCTTTCAACACAGACTTTTATAAAGAAACCATAAAAATGTACTGCACCAAATTGAGTAAGCCTGTACCATTAGATTTGTCAATAGTAAGAGACGAGTTAAAGAAATCAATGATGTTCGTATTGTTCGATAATAACATGAACCATCGTTATAACAACTCAAATATTCGATTATTCAAAAGTACTTATCCTGGAGTAGATAAATGGATTTGTGAGATGCACAACACAATCGGTAAAGAAAGATTTGCTTACCTACTTCAACGAACCGAGAGTTACTTGTTGCTAAATTCTGTGTGTCGTGATTTCATTAAGAAATTTCCATTGGCGCCAGTGTTCACCATTCATGATTCGATACTAACCTACCCTGAATATTCACCAGACCTCACCAGTTTGGTTTTAAAGAGAATGGAAGAAATAACAGGGGTAAGTGTAGGTGTAAAAAACAAACTTCACCAGATTGACCCGGAACCAACCATAAAGGATATCGACGATGAGTGGAGTAAAATTGAAAAAATTAATAATCAAAAAAAGTATCAAAAAAAATCCGGTGGTGTATTCAGTTCGAATATTGAAAGGGGTTCTGAATTTTTGAATTTTCTGCCAAAAATTTTAAAACACGCATAACCCAAAAAGTCATCTTTCAGTACTTTTTTGCCAAAAATTTCTTGAACAACTCTGTTCTACTTAGTCATTTTTTATAGTATACCGGAGGCAAGGCGGGAGCCGGGGGAGTGATATGAACACCAATCCCATAATCAAGGGGGTGAATGGGGCAGGATATACATCAAAAAATCAAGTCGAAAAAATTAGTTAATGATTTGGTAGCACACAAGATTTCGTATTGAGAATTTCAAAGTGTATATTTTTTAAAAATTATTTTTTATGATTAACGAAACAGAAAGTATGAGTGTTCTAAACTCCGATGGTACAATTTTCAAAAAAGATGAAATGAAGCTTATCAGAGACCTTTTGGTTACTTTAGCCACGATTGAATATGAATCTAAACAACAATTTAATAACCAATAAATAAAAAAACAATGAATGTTATAATTTACAAGCGCGTCTCGACAGACGACCAAGCAGACAGAGGATTTAGTCTTCAACACCAAGAAGACATGATGAGAAAATGGTGTGAATTTAACAAACATACCATAGTCGGAATTTATACCGAAGACTACTCAGGTAAAACCTTTGACAGACCAGAGTGGAAGAAATTGATGGACTTCATCAAGAAAAATAAGAAGTCCGTTGACCTTATACTATGTAATAGGTGGGACAGGTTCAGCAGAAA